>JBLHWZ010000028.1:0-31354 GCA_047629415.1 Bradymonadia bacterium
CCTCGGCTGCTGCTGTCTCCTCGGTTGCCGGTGCATCCTCGGTTGCTGCTGTCTCCTCGGCTGCTGCTGTCTCCTCGGTTGCCGGTGTCTCCTCGGCTGCTGCTGTCTCCTCGGTTGCCGGTGTCTCCTCGGTTGCTGCTGTCTCCTCAGTTGCAGGCTTGGGGGTGGCGTCGTCGGTAGTTTGGACCTGCTCTGCTGTTGCGGTCACCGTTCGGGCGGCATCCGGAACACTTGCTGTGGCCGAGGTATTGGCCTCTTCGCTCACCGGTTCGTCAGAACTGGGAGGCTCTTCGGGACTTGGGGGAGTGGGCACCACAATTCCGACGTTGCGTCGGTCGGCCACGAGAGCGAGCTCGCCACCGTGATGGAACGATACGCTGCGCAGCGTGTCGGCCATCGTTACGAAGTCGGCCGCGTCGAGAGAGAGCGTGTCGAACTCCAAGAAGTCGCTGGTCAGCAACCGCCTCGGGTCTTTCACCGTTCGTACGTCGTCGCGGCTGCCGCCGATCAGGGAGAGCAGGTGAGAGCGCAGCTTGTAGTCGCCAGGTCGGTAGCTGCCGGCTTTCACCAGCAAGTTGCTCGTCGCTTCGCCAATCGGGGCGTCGAAGCGTGAGACATAGCCCGACCAACGCTTGAGCGCGGAGGTCAGGTTCTTTGCGAGAGTCTCCAGTCGTCGAGCAGCGAACTGTGCGTTACGATCTTGATCGTTGGTGTCCCCGCCCGACGGGCCCATCTCTCCTAGTTCCGCGAGGCGGGCTGTGAGAGCAGACAGTTCGGTCCCTGACTGAATCGCCGAGTTGATCGCTCTGGCTACGAGCGCATCGAGTGGCCCGTTGGACCCGGCACCACAGAGCGCAGAGCGGAGACCGCGTGCATGTTGAGACTTGCCGGCTTCGACAGCGATTTGCACGGGATCGTTGAGGAACTCGGGCGTCTGCAATGCCAGGAATGCGCTGCCGAGGGCCGCGTCATCTCCACCGATCGCTGCATTGACTGCGGGCTCGATCAGTTCGACAGCTGCTGCGTCTGCGAGGTGTCCGACGAACTCGGTGAGGATCGCGTCGCCGGTTTCGACAGCGAACTTGGCTGCTGAGATAGCGAGGCGTTTCGCTGGATCAGCGGTGCCGAGCCCCGCGACCATCCAGCCGTTACAGGCCTGACGGAATCCGGCGATCGCGTGGCGATGTGGGTTGTATTGCTCGAACGCGCCTCGGAGTCCGTCCTTGAGGACGGCGGTCAGATCGGGGTTGGCGCGGGCGGTCTCAAAGTGCGCGACAGCGATGGAGGCATCGTTCAACGCGGCGCCACCGGACCCCTGAAAGAGCGCGGAAACGGCGGTCGCATGATCGTCGGCCGATCCCGTGAGCGCGAGTCGCATGCGGCCGACGATGGCCGCTGGTCGGCCGAGCTGGCTGAGCGCCCGAAGGTGCTCATCTGACGGCCACAAGGTCCGCGCGTCGAGGGCGCGAAGGGCGATGTCGAGATGTTCGTCTGCCACCAACTGAACGGCCAGTTCAAGAAGCTCGACGAGTCCCGCGTCGGGGTCGTTGATCGTGTTCAGTCCTCGCTCCTCGAACCACTTTCTGAACACTTCGGAGCCCACGACGTTCGGATACGAACGTGCGTCGAGCATCCAGCGAACGGCGTCGTAGTTCCGCGCTCGCTCCATCGAAGATCGGACCCATTCGACACGCGCTCGGCGCGCTTCGGCTCCGCGCGAGGGCGAAAGCAGCGGATGTAGTGCAGCGAACGCTGGCTCGGCAGCGAGCTCGCGTCGCCACCCTGCGCTTCGAACTCCATCCAGGAAACGTTCGACGTGGCCCAGTCGCAGCGCGTCGTCCGCGGTCAGGCGGACCAGCAGTTCAGTCGCTCCCTCGCGGTCGCAAGCAGCGATAGCCGCGCTCAGCATGTCCAGCCACTCGCCGTCCAGACCACCGCGGTGCTCGGCGTCGAAGTAGCGTTGAGCTGCGTCTCGAAGCCATCCGCCCCAATTGGCGGCATGTGCGCGGTGCTCGTCGCTGTGCATCGCCCAGCGTCGGACGAGAGCGAAGAGTTCGGTCTGGAGTTTCGGCGGGAGGTCGGCGCAGCGGGGGCCTAGATCATCGACAAAGTCGCGATAGACGTCCGGCAGCTTCCAAGCGATCGAGCGGCAGAACATCCGCCAGTACATGAAGTGTCCGCGGACGCCGCGCTTCGCGGGCTCGTGAGGGGCTTGGAGCTGGAACTCCATCTCGAGGTCGCCAGCTTCGGACTTGGTGACCAAGTACTCGGCTGAGGCGACGCTCCGCTGAAGACGAAGATAGGTGATCTTCTCGTGGCTGAGCGACTCGGCATAGTGATCGGCGATGGCCTGATCTTCCTGATCGCGGAATTCGCCGATAGCCTTGAGCGTCGGGTGATCCGTGGACTTCAGGCCCTGCGAGACGAACCCTCCGGTCGGGCTGTTCGTAGCGACGACGCGAGCGAAGGCCCGCGAAGAGGTCACGGAAGGCGAGTCTGTGAGGAAAACCCCAGCCAGCCACTCGCCCTTGACGCCATCGTCGCGAAGCTCCGAACCTCGGAACGACCAACCTGTGAATATGTGGTCGTAGCGGCCGACGAGGCTTCGGGACGCGTTCGGGTAGCCACGCAAGAACGGGTACACGATGCGGAAGGGCCGCAGGTGCTCCCTGCGCGGTCGAGCAATCGTCCATCCGCACTCGGCGACGGCGAGAGCGCGTACCAATCGTTCGAAGTTCGACTCCTCGCGCGGAAGTCGGGAGAGCTCGCGGATGATCTCGTCAGTCGCTCCGCGGCTCAAGGGTAGCTTGGGCAGCGGGGAGTCCGGGTGGTCCAGAACGCCCATTTGGCGTCCACAACCACGGAGTGCCTGTACGAGCGCGAAGAGGGTGCGCGACGGCTGACGACCGGTCTTCTCGGCGCGGACGCCGAAGAGCCCGGCGATCCAAGACATGGTCAGCGCGAGTGCCCCAGCGTTGTTCATGCGCGAGTTCTTTCCGAGGGCGGAATCAACCGCCTTCGCTAGCGGGATGAGCGACTCGTGCTGAGTGCTGGGATCAAGGTCTTCCGGGGCCTCCCAGATGTCCCAAAGCGGCGCTAGGATGTCTGCGAGGTGGGGGGCGAGCGGGCGCAGGATTTGGTTTAGCGCCGCGGTCTTCTCTTCAACCGGCCGGTGCATCAGCGACACACCAAGACGTTGGAGTCCGTGCCCGTTCTTCACGAGCATTGTGCGCGCGACCTTCGCCGGCAGGCTCTGATCGTTCGGGTTATCTGCCAGCCACTTCAGCGTCTCAAAGAGCGGGGCAGTATCAGCGTCGACGGGCCCCTTTGACGAGATAAGGAGGCGGTTCTTCTGAACCTTGAGTGCCGGCTTGAACGCCATCGCTGCGACTTGGTCGAGCGAAGGCGACATAAATCCGGTCTCCATTTCAGTCTGCGCCGAGGCCACGGCCGCCTGCATGGGCAGCCAGGGTGGTCCCTCGTCGAGCGGCGATGGGACAAGGAAGGCAGCGGTCACGCCGGGGCGAATGTCGTTTCCAGCAAAGTGGAAGGTCGCGGATGGGTCTTCCCATACGGCGTAAACGACGGCCCGATCGAAGCTGAGGTCCTTGGCGACCGCTTTCACGGCGCCCTGAGCACGCAGGAAGACTCCGCCTTTGAAGAACATCACTGGCGGAATCTCGCGCCACTCAGGCGGAACTTCCGTCGCGAAGACGGAGGCCGCGATGCTGTTCCTCTCGGTCGCTACGAGGAATTCGAACTCTGCCTTCGGGGCGGGCCTGCCGCGGCCTGCATCTTGCGTTCGGGCCTGAGGGGCACGGCCTCTTCCGCCCGCGTCACGTCCGCCATCGCGTCCTCGGCCACCACCGTCACGTCCGCCGTCGCGTCCTCGGCCGCCGCCGTCAGCGCCGCGGTTTCGGTCGTTGCCCGGGCCACGGCTGTTACGGTTGCGGGAGTTGTCGTTGTTCCGGTTGCTATCGTTCGACATGATTGGCGGGCGCGGGGCTGGTGAGTTCAGCGGAGCGGGTGCATTAGCGCGCTATGTGCCGGGGGATCAAGTTGAAGCGTCTAAGATCCCTACAATCCCGATGGCGCTGGAATGAAAGGTCGGGTAAACCGCGGGCAATCGGCGCGTGGCGAGCCAAGGTAGGCCCAGTCCAAGCTACCCTTGCCGCCGCGATCCAAACCGGAGCCCGTAAAGTGACTCGCATCTATCTCGGTCTTCTCGTGCTCTCGTTCGCCGCCCTCGCGGCGTGTGACGAAGCGGCGCGCTCTTATCCTACCTGCGCGCCCGGCGTGAGCCCGGATGACTTCGATTGCATCCCGCCGACTTCAGTTGGTGAGGACGTGGGCACAGTCGACTTGGGAGTGGTCGAGCCCGACACGACGACCGAGCCCGACACGACGACCGAGCCGGATACTGGCACGCCTGACGTCGGCGTGTGCGTCCCAGAGTGCGCCGATCGCGAGTGCGGTGGCGATGGATGTGGCGGCGTCTGCGGGACCTGCGACCGTGGTGAAGCCTGCTCTGGCGGCGTTTGCGTCGGCCGCGGTGGTGGTGGCGACTGGAGTTGTTCCGAGATCGTCGAGTGCATTCAGGAGTGCGATGACCAGGTTTGCTGGCAGGAGTGTGCGGCCGAGGGTACCCCTGAGGGTAGGGATCAGTTCGTCGCGGTCATCGAGTGCGTTCAGAACGAGTGTGCGGAGTTCCAAGAGGACCCTCGCGCGTACGAGCGGTGCCAGAACGAGCAGTGCGGTGAGCAAATCAACGAATGCTTCGGCGAAACGGGGCCCGGCGAGACCGGCGAACTGGAATGTAGCGAGGCCGTCGAGTGCATGCTCGACTGCGACACTGATGAGTGTAAGCAGGAGTGCTTCTTCGGAGGAACGCCCGACGCGCAGGAGTCGCTTCAGTTCCTCTTCTCGTGCCCTGGCCTTGACCAGTGCGGCACCGACTCGGTCGAGGGCTGGCTGAACTGTATCGAAGAGTTCTGCCCTGAAGAGTATGGATCTTGCTTCGGCGGTGAGCCGATCGAACCGACCGATGGATGCAGCGACCAGGAGATTCGACAACTCGAAGACGCCGATGAGGAGTTTGGTTTCATCATTGTCGACTGTGGTTTTTCCTGCGCCGGGGGCGATGAAGAGATCGAGTGCGCGGCAGACTGCGCCGGCCCGGCTCTTGGTCTAGGCGGA
Source organism: Bradymonadia bacterium (assembly GCA_047629415.1). Classification (GTDB taxonomy): domain Bacteria; phylum Myxococcota_A; class Bradymonadia; order REDH01; family REDH01; genus CBDUJZ01. The sequence goes on from JBLHWZ010000028.1 coordinate 5,197, forward strand.
AGCTGCAGCGACTGCGTCGGCGAATTCGCGATTTGCTTGGCAAATGAGTGCGCAGACGCCTGTGGCGATCCGAACTCGGAAGACTGCGAAGAGTGCTCCGAACGCTTCTGTGTTGACTCCTTCTTTTCATGTGCGCAGGGATTTTGATGAACCGTATCGTGTTACCCGCTCTCGCTATCTCTCTGGTTTTGATGGGCTGCGGCTCGGATACGATCTGCCCTGTCGGCTTCTACGGGGTAGGCTCGGCTTGCATCCCGATCGAGGTAACCGACGCCACAGATGATCCAGGAGAATCTGACCTCGGTGACGCCGGCGTCGTCGATGATGCGATCACTGAGGATACGACCGTCGAGGATACCTCGGCCCCCGACACACCGACCGAAGATGTTCCGCAGGCGGACGCTGTACCGGATGTTCCCGAGGCGGATGTGGTGCTGGATGTTCCCGAGGAAGACGTGTGCACCCCCGACTGCGCCGATTTCGAATGTGGCCCGGATGGCTGCGGTGGAGTCTGTGGAAGCTGCGGGGATGACGAGAGTTGCATCGACGGCTCCTGCGACTTCGACCCGATCCCGCCCCCGAGCGATTGTGCTGACGGATTCGACTGTGTCGCTGCCTGTGACCTCACCGACGAGTGTATCGAAGCGTGCGGAATCTCCTCCGCGAACGAGTCGCTTCAGGACGACATTTTCAGTGCGGTCGACTGCGCTGTGGACTCCTGCGGGGACGACTCGAGCGACTTCGGTTGGCAAGGGTGCGCTGAGGAGTCTTGCTCGGAGGTGCGGAGCTGCCTCGGAATCTCAACTGCGGAAGGCGCGTGCACCAACTCCGCGGACACCATAGTGCTGGCTGAGACAGGAACTGACGCGATCACCGGCGTCATGGGCGATTGCAGCATTGGCTGCTTCAGCGGCGGCGATCCCGCTTCGTGTATCTCCGAGTGCGTGGAGGGGGATACCGGTCTCTCAGCGGACTGCTCAGCCTGCTTCGGAGCAACGGGCGCTTGCACGCTGTCCTCATGTCTCTTCGACTGCATCAGCCCTGACTCTCCGGGTTGCGCGTCATGTGTAGAGAGCAGCTGCGGCGAGGCGTTCTCGGAGTGCGCGGGCTTGGGTTTCCCCGGCTAGGACCGAGCCAAAGCTCGGTTTTTACTCCAGGGGCCTGATCGGGTCGGTGCTCACGAGCACCGCCTGAGCGCTCGCGCTTTGCTAAGTGAACCACGGTATCGCCGAAATCTGGGGACCGAGCGTGGGTCTCTGGTATGCTAGCTCAGTGTCTACAGTGTCTACAGTGAAACAGCTGCGGGGTCGGGCGCGCCGCCTGGCCGACGCCCCTTCGCTCCCTTGGCGATATTTCGTCTCGCACCCCTACGCTCCGCTCCTGGCGCAGGTTGTGGTGACGCGCCGCTGCAACCTCAAATGTGCGTACTGCAACGAGTTCGATCGTGTCTCGAAGCCGGTGCCAGTCGCTCGTCTCAGGCAGACGATAGACCGGCTAGCCGACCTCAACACCCGGGCGATCGCTCTCACCGGCGGCGAGCCGCTTCTTCACCCGGACTACGTCTCCGTCGTTCGCCACGCGGCGAGCCGGGTCGCGCGCGTCTCGATGAGCACCAACGGCTACAAACTCAACGCTGACTTGGTGCGTGCGCTCGGAGACGCTGGGCTGACGCGAATGCAGATCTCGCTGGACGGAGTTGCGCCGACCCGGACGACCGCAAAGGTCCTCGACTGCACAAGGAAGAAACTGGAGCTGCTCTCCTCCGTGGCAACGTTCCCGATCACGGTGAACGCCGTGCTCGGTAGCATTCCGCTGGAGGAGACTCGGGAGGTCGTGACCTTCGCCAAGAAGATGGGCTTCGATACAACCGTGCAATGGCTGCATGACGGCGAGGGTCAGGCGATGAATCCCCACGGGATCACCCGTGAGGATATCAAGGCGCTGACGAAAGAGCTCTCCCTGCCCACGTCGCACAGTCGTGATGTGATCGAAGCAGGATTGGGCGAGCCGAGCCCGTGGAAATGCCGCGCTGGGGCACGGTATCTCTACATCGACGAGTTCTCGATGGCCCGGTATTGCTCGCAAGCCTTGGACTTGTGGTCGATGCCGATCGATGAGGTGACGCAGGAGGTGCTTGAGCAGAATTTCAACACTCCGAAGCCGTGCGCAGATCACTGTACCTTGGGCTGCGTCAGGGACTCGTCGCAGTACGATCGGTGGCGGCCGCAGAGGGGAGAGTAGGTCGGGCGTGGTCTCCGCGTTGACGCCAAGGTACCGTGAGGTGCGAGCGGTCCTCTCGCTGATGGTGGGCGACCGAGCCATCGTTGGGAGGAATCACGGTATAGAGGTCGCAGCGGCACTCCCAATCGTTTAGTGTGGAAACCTCCCCGTTCCACCTGGACCTTGGTCAAGACAGTCGCTCTAATCCCCGCCCGCGGCGGTTCGAAGGGTGTGCCCGGTAAGAACCTCCGCCGCATTGGGGGAGTTCCGCTGGTCGCCCGGAGTGTGGCCGCTGCGCTGTCCGCGCCGAGCATCGACGCGGTCTACGTGTCGACGGATGACGAAGCGATCGCCGCCGCAGCCAGGAGAGCCGGCGCCTCGGTCATCGCTCGCCCGCTGCAGCTTTCAGGCGACACCGCGTCGTCCGAGTCAGCGCTCCTTCACGCGCTGAGCGAATTGCGTGCCCAAGGCGTCGAGCCCGAGACCTTGGTCTTCATGCAGTGCACTTCGCCCTTCACGACAGGGACTGAGTTGGAGACCGCGTTGGGCAGGCTGCGAGATGGAGCTGATGTCGCGTTCGCTGTGATTCCTTCCCACGCGTTCATTTGGAAGGGGAACCCTGATGGCACGCTATCCGGAGCGAATCACGAGTCTTCGGTTCGTCTTCGTCGCCAGGATATGGCGTCGGAATGGCGTGAGACAGGCGCTTTTTACGCGATGAAATGCGACGGGTTTATCGCTGCGGAGCATCGTTTCTTTGGGCGTGTCGTAGGGGTTCCGGTTGAGGAGAGTCTCGCGCTCGACATCGACACGCAGGCGGATCTCTCTCGCGCCGATGAGCTCGTTAGGGCTCCGTTCGACCTTCCGTTTGTGCCGCAGGCCCTCGTTATGGATTTCGACGGCGTGTTCACCGCGAACACGGTGTACTTGAACGAAGAAGGCGTTGAGTCCGTCCGCTGCGACCGCGGCGACGGAATGGGTGTTTCGCTGCTCCGTGAAGCGGGCCTCCCTATGTTTGTGCTCTCTACCGAGACGAACAAAGTAGTGGCCGCGCGAGCGTCGAAGCTAAAGCTCCCAGTGCTGCACGGACGTAGCGATAAGCTCACCGATCTTCGGGAGTGGCTCTCTACGAATGGCCACCTCATGGAGCGAACGATCTACATCGGAAACGACGTCAACGACGTCGGTTGTCTCCGGGAGGCGGGCTTCGCCGTAGCCCCTGCAGATGCCCACCCAACGGCCAAGGCTGTTGCGGACCATGTGTTAAGCCGGAATGGTGGCTGCGGTGCCATTCGCGAGCTCGCTGATCTTCTCCTTCCACTACTTGAGAGCAACCCATGACAAACCCCGTCGCAATTGGCGATCGCTTCATCGGCCCCGGCCACCCCGTCTACGTGATTGGTGAAATCGGAATCAATCACAACGGCGACCTCGGGGACGCAAAGAAGCTGATTGAGGTCGCAGCGAGCGCGGGCTGTCAGGCAGTGAAGTTCCAGAAGCGGACCCCTGAGCTGTGTGTGCCCGAGCACCAGCGCAACGTGATGCGTGAGACGCCGTGGGGAACGATGACCTACATGGCCTATCGCGAGCGCGTCGAGTTCGGCGTTGACGAGTATTCGGCGATCGACGCGCATGCGAAGAAGCATGGGATGCACTGGTTTGCTTCGTGCTGGGACACCGAGGCCGTCGAGTTCATGAAGCAGTTCGACCCGGTCGCCTACAAGACGGCGAGCGCCTCGATCACAGACATGACGTTGATGGGCGCATATGCGTCGACAGGGAAGCCGGCCATTCTTTCCAGCGGGATGTCGACGATCGAGGAAATCGACGCGGCGGTCGCGTGCTTCGACAACGACAATGTCGTTCTCGCGCATTCCACGAGCACGTACCCGTGCCCGCCGGAGGAGCTGAACCTGCGCATGATTCACACGCTCCAAGACCGGTACGGGATTCCGATCGGCTACTCCGGCCACGAGACAGGCCTCCAGACCACCGTCGCTGCATGCGTCTTGGGCGCGACCTTCGTCGAACGTCACATCACTCTGGATCGCGCGATGTGGGGCTCCGACCAAGCCGCTTCCGTTGAGCCCGGGGGACTCGGTCGACTCGTTCGAGACATTCGCGTCATCGAGCGCGCGATGGGCGACGGCGTGAAGCAGGTCTATGAGAGCGAGCTGCCGGCGCGGAAGAAGCTACGAGGGGTGTGAGTGCCGCGTCGGGGACCCTGAGAGATGAGGCTGATGGCCGCGCGCTGACGCATCAACGCTCTGACTGCCAGGTGTCTCCTGCTCCTCGTTCGGTTCGTTAGAGGTCGGAACGAAGGGTCCTGCGGACGGCGAGTACCACCGGAGCCGCAGAGATTGCGATAGCGCCGCAGCGTGCTGCGAGTCTCAATGATGGACTCCAAGCTTCGGATATCGCGAGTACAGCGTATGTCGCGATCGCGAACCCGCCGATTGTTGCAGCCCGACGGAGCCAGGGTACCGGACTGCCCGCGGGTAGATGGCGATGCGCCTGAACCCAGACTCCACCCGCAAGCATAGAGTAGGCAATCAGCGTGGCGAGTGCGGCTCCTAGCCCGTGATACCGGGGAATGAGCACCAAGTTCAACGCGATGTTTAGCACCGCCGATCCGATCGAGATTATCGAAATCAGAGATGTCTTCTTTCGATAGAGCAGACTGTTGACCGGCAACAGATAGAGCGCGTGCATCGCTGTTCCCCAAATGACCCACGGCATCATTGGAGCCGCCGGCGCGTAGCTCTCCGGCATGAATCGCGTGAGAACCTCGGGTGCGAGCAGACTCGCCGAAAACGCGAGCCAAGAGACGAGCCCGAGCCAAGTGGTGAAGATCCGAGTCATTTGCGAACTGGCAAGCGCTCGAACCGAGGTTTCGTCTGTCTCCAGTATGAGCTTCATCTTCCCGAACACTTGAGGCAGGGTCGCCTTGTTCAGGGAAAGAGCGATGACAGTGAGACCGGATGCGAAGAGATAGGCGGTGCTGTAGAAACCGGTCTCCTCGGCTCCAACTCGGTGGTCGAGGAGGAGCCGATCGGCGTACGTCATCACCTGATGCGCGAGGAGGTGGGGAATGAGCGGGAGCCCGTACGCCATGCCATCTCGCAAGAGCGCAAGGTCTCCGCTGGAGCTGAGGTTCTTCCTCGCGAAGACAACCGCCGCCGCCGCCGCAAGTGCAAAGCCCGCTAGGTAGCCGAGGAGTAGACCTCCTACTCCACCCCCAAAGTTGAGCAGGAGCCACGAACCCAATCCGACGGTGGTTAGCGCCTGCAGCATGACAACCGCCGAGTGCGCCGGTGCGCGACTCTGAAGGACGAGTGTGGATCGCAGAGGAGCTTGGAAGGCGATGGCTCCGGCGCACAACAAGGTGATGAGCCAGAGGTTACGCGAGTCTGGCTCGCGGAACGCCTCGGTGGGAACGAGGAATAAAGCGGCGGTGAGGACGGCGGTCACCACGGCGATGGCAGCGATGGAAGTCGACAGGAAGCGTCTGAATGCCCCGGCCTCAAGCTCCACGTACCATCGACCCGCGGCCGCCGAGAGCCCCATGCCGAGGGGTGTCGCGACGACCAGCAAGGCGGAGCGAAGGACCTCAAACCGGCCAAACTCGGCTGGAGTGATATGGTGCATCCAGAATGCAAGAGCACCCATCAGGAGGACCTTCGAAGCGATCTCACCCCCAGCGTAGAGGGCACTAGCTCGAAAGATTCTGGGTACGCTCAACGGAGCGACCGAACAGAGCGCGCCAGCACCGTCGCAAGCGTAGAGACCGCTACCGAGCGAATGGGGGAAGGCGTGCGGGTGAGCGCATCACGAAGTTCATCGGGTTGAAAGTCGAGGTTCAGTGCGGGAACTCCGACAACGCGCGCCGCTTCCGCTAGGTCCGACCGATTTGTCACGAGCAAGGCCAGCCCTGCGATTTCCTTGAGAGCGGCTTCTAGTGCTCGTCCATATAGCCTTCGGACTTCTGGAGTCGTGCCCACCCCGTGAAGCCACGGGACGATCTCGGCATCCGCGGACTCGATAAGTAGGACTCGTATCCGGTGGCCTCTGACGTCGCCTAGCCTCAAGGCTAGTTCCTCTAACCTCTGGGACTCGTGCACGGCAATCGGGAGCCTGACGGACAGACCGATGATGCGGCTTCGTGCGGTACTCTCGCCGTGTGCCATCGCGGCAGCCATCAAAGGGGACGGGTCAAAGATGCATGGGACGCCAGCATCGGAGAGTTGCGAGTGGTGGTCTGGGTCTGAAACGCCGAGGGTTGCTCCTCGAGCCAGTTTCAAGATCGCGTCAATCCAACGTGCCCGGTCGGTGACGCATTGTTCGTCAAACTCGGCCGCGGGGACCCATACCGCCGATGCATCAGAGTGAGCGAGCTGTGCGCCCCAGTACTCCAACTCTCCCAGTGTCCATCTGGTCGGTCCCAATACGATCGCCGCTTTGCCAACGTTGATCTCCGGGGCCAGCGAGTGTCGATCGGCCGTGGTCCACGCGCATGCTCCGGACGCATCAACTGCGGCCCGAAACGCGATCTCGATGGGAGAAGGCACCAGGTCACAGAATTGGATGATCTCCGGGGCCCCAGCTTGGCGTATCCGCCGCCGATCGAAGTCTCGGTGTAGAGCGCTGGCGGTTTTGCTCCGCGAGGCAGGCGCGATGAGTTCCGCGACGAGCGTGCCGCCGTCCTTCACCGACTTCGTGAGCGGTGCAATCACGGACTGCCGTAGAGAACGATAGGCCAGTCCCTTTGCCTTCACACCCGCCCAGCGGGTCACGGGAGAGTCGACGGGCAAGGAGGGGGTTTGCTCGTCGGACTTTCGGGCGATCGCCTGGATGAAGTCGCCCTCGAATCCCTGCCACACGACATCGAATCCGGCTTTCATCAGGAAGGCACCAAGGGAGTTGGTGCTGAACGACGTCAAATGGGCTGACCAGAAGAACCGGTCGAGGTTGCCGCCATACGGGCGCTCGATACTGGGTACCTCAACGAATAGGTGTCCGCCTTCGGCCAACTCCGTGTTGATCTTTCGTAGGAACGCCGTTGGGGAGAGCACATGCTCAAGCACATGAAACGAGGCAATGAGATCGAAGGCACCGGGTTCGTATACGACGTCTTCGTGCAGGGCCGCGTCGATGGCCACTTGGTATGCCTTCTGACCGGCGGCGGCGAAATCGGGGTCGGGCTCCAATCCTCGTACCTCCCAGCTCGCACCCCTCATGAGTCGTAGTAGGCTGCCCACGCCGCAGCCCACCTCAAGATATCGGCCTCCCGGGAGATGCAGACCTTGTTTCACCAGCCTCTGGTACCGCCGGAGCGCTGCTCGCTCGGAGGCGCGGAACTTTGCGACCGAAGGTTGGTGTGCGCCGCGCGCTGCTACCGAGAAACCGCCGTCGACATACTGGTCCGTCACATCGCCAGGGGCCGGTCTCGGACTAATGAACACCAGCCCACATTCCCCGCAAACGACGTTGTGTACGACTTCTCCACCGCGGCCACGGCGGTGGAGCGGTCGCTGTCGCGAAGAGCCGCACAGATCGCAGGAAACATGCTGCACCTGCTATGCCTCGATCGCGTGGAGGAAGTCGCGGACGTTCGTTCGGCAAGTGTCCCAGAGAACCTCCGCGCTCTCGCGAATCATCGCCTGGGTTTCTGTCCGAGAATCGAGAATCTCCTCACTCAGCGCCACCAGGTCTTCAGCGAATCCGTCATCCCCCATGTCCACGCCCCATTCGGGGTGGCCAATGTCGTCGATGAAGAAGCGCAGCTTGTCGTGAGTAATTAGCGAGAGAATGGGGGTCTCCGTCCCGAACGGGATCATCTGGGCGTGACCACGCATTCCGATGACAAGCGATGGCTTGGCGTACTCCGCGACAATGCGTTCGGGCGAGTAGCGGTCGAGCCTCACGAGTTCGTACTCTACCCCTGCTGCATCGAGGTAGGGACACATCTGTTCGTCCCTCTCCATGTGAGCGTAGTACTTGAGTTTGCGATTCTCACCCAGCCGCCGAATCGCGTTTGCGAGTTCTCGGAGCTTGGAGGGTGGGTCCGAACCGAAACGCAACTCTGGCCGGTCGAAGGCCGCATTGAGGGCGATGAAGTCTTCTTTGTTCTCGTAGTCGCAGAGCCTCGGATAGATCCGCGAAAGGACGGTCGTCATGCATGGCTGGAAGCGCAGCTTCTCTTGGTTCTCCGGGGTTAGGTAGGCCCGCATCGCGTTGATGCTCCCTTGGTTTCGAAGCCCCAGATAGACCGACCGTTTGGCGAGTTCGTTCACATGTTCCGTGAAGATCGGCTCGAAGTCTGGCTGCCCACGGAAGCGGTTGTACCCCACCGCGAATGCAGCGATCGGGACCTCGATCTGGCGGAGATGCTCAAGAGAACAGCTCCACTGCCACCCGCTCAACTGGTTGGGGTTGGTGTCGCGGAGGAAGAGGCCGCCTCCGCCGATGATGAGCCCGGCGGACTCGTTGATGCTCCGCACGGTTCGGTCAGAGACTTCGTTGTGCACGTGCAGATTGTTCCAGTTTAGCTCGCCGCAATCGGTGTGGATGACGTCCTTGAGCGTCAACGGCAGCAACACATCTCCCGCGTTCGCGAGCTGAAACGCCGCCGCGTGTGACACGGGTTTTCGCAGCTGTGCTGGAGGGAACGGAGCGATCGTCGGGAGGCGCCGGAGCGAGAGTTCCCGACGGGCGGCTTTGACGTTTTTGCGAAGATTCGAGAGCATCTGGTCCGGGCAAACGGCCACGAGGCGACTATACGCCACGAGGTAATGGAACGCTACGAATCGGCCTCAGAGATGGCCGTGGAGCGGTGGGATTTCTAGAAGCCTTTCCACGGTCTTGAAGTCGTTCGAGACTGCGTAGCTGCGCACGACCTCACTCTGTTCGAACCGCGCCGTCGACGCTCGAGTCAACGCGTCGTCCAACTCCGAGAGTCGCGAAACCCGCTGCATCGCCCCCAACTCGATGGCACGATCGAAGTAGCTTTCGTGCCCAAGCGGTTCGATGACCACCGCCGGTGTGCCAACCAGCGTGGCCTCAAGCGACGTCGTACTGCCGAGGCTCAGGTGGAATCGCGCGTGCGCAAAAAGAGGCCCATTGTTCGCGCGGTCCAGCACGATGAAGCGATCGGAGTTGGTGAGGGCACCCACAAGGTCACGGGTCCGTGTTCCGTCCTCCCGCGGATGCAATACAACGATGACTCGGTGGTCTGGATTGGCGTTCAAGAATCGGTCGAGTGCGCCGAGCGCGTATGCGTGCTGCACAGCCGGTGGGGCGGCGCCTGCCGCCACCCGTGTAGCCTCGTTCCACTGATCAACGTTCGTGCTCGTCGCCGCGCAGGAGGAAAACACGCTGTAGCGGAATGGGTAGGGTGTGGCTTCGTCTCTTCCGCGCATTACCGCGTCAAACCCTACGCTGCCGACTAGGTGGATGTGATCGGCCGGCACTCCTTGTGCACGGTAGACCACGCCGGCGTGGTCAGACGCGAACGCGAAGTGGGCGCGCTCGATCTCCGCAACTCCCGCGGGGGGCAACAAGTTCTGGCGGCCATGCTGCACGTCGACAACCGGAACTCCCGCGGCGTGACCGGCGAGTGAGAGGGCCCGCAGCGTCGGTCCGTCGCCTCGACACGTGAAGACCGCTCGCGGTTTGAGATGTCGCAGCGCGCTCTCGAAGAGGCCATGGGTCGCGAGAGCCTTCAACGCTCGCCCGACTAGCGCACGCCTGGCGATTCGATGGATCTCACCGTCGAGAGGAGTCTCGAAAAACATCTCCAGTTCCCGCGGAACCGTCATTCGTTGCCGGAGTAGCGCAGGCGAGATTCTCGCGGCTTTTGCGGCGACGGGTCCGGCGGCGGCCGTGGCCCACCAGCGCCACGAATGCATGGCGACATCGTGCGAGGAGGCCCAGACACGGTGCGCCATCTCCTCGCCTGGAGAACGAGCCAAAGACAAGAGTCCGACCCGATGTCCGCGTCTGCGGAGCTCTTTGGCGACCCCGGAGAGATTGACCAGCCGGTAGGCGAAGAGTTCGACGAAGAGGACGTCGAGAGGCCGCGGCATCGAGCCTAGGGTCTTTCGCGAGCGTGGTGCGGGCGCCTCGCCTTGTTGGGGCCTCAGCACGGGCAGTCCGAGGGCCGCGGCGAACGCCTGTCCTCCAACACCTGGCTCGATGAGCGCTGTGTCACCTAGGCTTGGTGTGACCGAGTCCCGCGCCTCAAGACCTTCGCTGTATCCCGCCAACAGGGGGACGATCACTTCAGCCAGCCAGATTTGCCTGATGCATGTTCTAACCGCCGGACTCGTCGACAACGGCTCGGCCAGTCGCCGACAAATGCGTGTTGCGGCCCGCCAGATCGCGTCGTCCATAACATGAGCACTTGCGCCGGCGCCGAGCACATCCATGCCGGTGAGCGAAGCGTAGGGAGTGTCCCCCCGGCTCTCTACTACGGTCGCGAACCCGTGCTGACTTGCGAGCTTGAGCGCATCATCGTCGAGCGATTGCACGAAGAGCGTACGGGATGGGGGTCCCCCAGTTCCCCCATTCGTCGGGTTGACGCGTGCATGACTCACTCCCCCGCCACACCCTCGTCGAGGTGCGTCACCGGCGCCTCCCCTCCAATGATTCGCAGCGTATTCTTCAGCCTCAAGTGCTGAATGAAGAGGTCGTGTTCGGTGACGTGACCAGGGGCGGTCTGCGGTGACTTGAAGTAGAATGAGAGCCACTCTTGAACGCCGCCCAGGGACGCTCGACTCGCGAGATCGAGGAACAGCGCGACATCGAGTACGACCGGCGCGGCGAGGATCGAGTCGCGGCAGAGGAAGTTCACCTTGATCTGCATCGGGTAGTTGAGCCATCCGACAAGATCGATGTTGTCCCAGCCCTCTTTTGCGTCGCCGCGGGGCGGGTAATATTCGATGCGGACCTTGTGATAGAGGTCGCCGTAGAGCTCCGGATACACATCCGGTTGTAGGATCGTATCGAGCACGCCGCTCTTCGTGACTTCCTTCGCGCGGAAGCTGTCGGGGTCGTCGAGGACCTCGCCGTCGCGATTGCCGAGGATGTTAGTCGAGAACCAGCCTTTGACGCCGAGCATTCGAGCCTTGAAGCCAGGCGCGAGAACGGTCTTCATCATCGTCTGGCCGGTCTTGAAGTCCTTGCCCGCGATAGGAACGTTGCCTGTCTCGGCGAGCTCCTCCAGCGCGGGGACGTCCCCGGAGAGATTCGGCGCGCCGTTGGCGTAGGGAATCCCCTCCATGATCGCGGCGTAGGCGTAGAGCTGAGAGGGAGGGATCGCCTCGTCATCCGAGTCTAGGCCTGCCTCGAATGCCTCTGGAGACAGGTGACACGCGGCGTGCCTTCGGTGAACTTCGGTGGAGCCACACCAGACCATCACGGCGCGCGCTGCTCCACTGGCTTCCATCGCTTGGCGAATGTCGGCGCGGATGGCCTCTGCGAGCTCTCGCCTTGTTCCGCTCTTCTTATGAGGTCCATCCAGCCGTCTGACGTACGCCGTGTCGAATGCGGCGGGCATCGGCCGCAGGGCGCTCATCTCTTCGCGGCAACTCTCGGCATCTGCCGCTCGCAGGACCTGGTTCCTCAGAATGGCGTCGTAAGCCGACTCATCGTTGATGTCCCAGCCAGCGAAGACGATGTCTTCGAGTTCAGTGAGCGGGACGAAGTCGGCAATTCGCGGCATCCGGTTCGCTGAGCGTGGCCCAATTCGGATCGTCTGCAGCTGGCTCAGGGAGCCGATGGGGCGCGCGTGTCCGTCTCGAATGAGTGCGACCCCGGCCATGAAGGTCGTGGCGACCGCACCGCAGAAGCCGGGGAGAAGGATCAGAAGCCGGCCGTTGGCGGGCTGAGGTGCGGTAGACATAGCGCAAGAGTCGCGCACGGGAGCGGGGGGCGCAAGACGGAGGATTCGGCTCCGTCATTGAATGTTGGGTAGATGACCCTAGACAGCTACGACGAGGCCGATCAAAAGCCTGAGGAGTCTTCCGTTGAGTTGCCGTGTCTGACGACGAAGTATTTAGCAAACGTGGCCTCCTGCACTTCGGCCTGAAGCGGGTCGGGGAGGGTGTGGGTATTGCCGGCGAAATGGCGATCGACAATGTCGCGAACCGTTTTACGCCGCACGTCGCTCGTCCTCCCGGCGCGCAGACGGAGATCGCATTCCTTCTGGCCTGCACTCGCTGCGGTGAGTGCGCCAAGGCGTGCCCGCCCAATGCGATCATGGAACTAGACGACGGCGCTGGCATCGCTGCCGGAACCCCGTTTCTGGACGTGAATAACCATCGGCCGTGCGTGGCGTGCGAAGACGCACCCTGCATGCCGGCGTGTCCGACCGGCGCGCTGCAGATCATCCCGATCGCAGAAGCTGTTCTTGGAACGGCGATCATCGACCGTGAGCTTTGCACGGTCTGGGCCGGGAACGGACGTTGCGACGTCTGTTTTAGTGCTTGCCCGTTCGGACTTGAGGCGATCATTCAGGATGAGAGTTTTCGACCCTACGTGGACCCGCGCGGCTGCACCGGCTGTGGCATCTGCCGCTCCGCCTGCCCGGTCTCGCCCAAAGCAATCACGATTCGCCTTCCTCCGAGGTTCTAGTGTCGCTCCCTGAACTCAAGGACAACGCCGGACGCATGCTCGTGGCTGGGTTTGACGGGCCCTCGCTGCCGAAGCATGTGGCCGCTGCCCTGCGCGAAGGCTCGCTAGGTGGCGTCATTCTTTTTGCCCGCAACGTCGACACGCCGGACCAGGTCGCCTCTCTCAACGCGCAAGTGTACGCGACCCGCCAGGACCGCCTCCCGATCGTGTCCGTTGACCAAGAAGGCGGGCGTGTTCAGCGCATTAAGGAGCCGGCTACTCGCATCCCACCGATGGGGATGGTTGGCGCCGCGAACGACGCGGATCTGTGCGCAAAGGTCGGCGAGGTTATTGGCGACGAGCTCGAGGCGATGGGGTTCAACGTCGACTTCGCTCCGATCGCGGACGTCTTCACTAACCCGGAGAATACGGTCATCGGTGATCGCGCTTTCGGCACGGACCCTGAACATTGCGGGCGAATGGCGGGCGCGCTGATGCTGGGCCTGAATCAGGCAGGCATCACCGCCTGCGCGAAGCATTTCCCGGGGCACGGCGACACGCTCCTGGATTCTCACTTCGACTTGCCCCAGATCGACCACGGCATTGAGCGCCTTCGCAAAGTGGAACTCCGTCCGTTCCAGCGACTGATCGCTGCCCGGGTTCCGATGATCATGACGGCGCACATCATGGTGCCATCGATCGACACGACCCACCCGATCACGTTCTCTCAAAACGCGATCTCAGAGTTGCTTCGACAGCGTCTGCACTTTCAAGGCGTCGTCGTGTCGGATGACCTGGAGATGAAGGCCGTCGCTGACCGCTACTCAATTGAGGAGATGATGGCGCTCGGCGTGCGTGCAGGCGTGGACCTCTACCTGGTTTGTCACACCCACGAAAAATGGGTGGAGGCGTTCGAGTCGCTCGTTCACATGGGCGAGAAGTCGTCCGCGGATCGCGAGCGAATCGCGATGTCTGCCGGGCGTCTCCGAAAGTTGGAGGTCGATTACTTCCGACCCTGGACCCGCCCCAACGACCTGACGACTCGGCTCGGGACGGCGGAGCACCACGCAATCATCGACCAAGTTCGCCGCAAAGCGGAGCAAGCGTGACTCGAGAACGTGGCGCGGGCAACTCGTTCGCCTTTCTCACCTTGATGTGCGGCATTACCTCGTGGGTGCCGCTCATCATTATTATCACGGGTCCGCTCACCTTCGGTTTCTTCGTGCTGGCACACATCTTCGCTCGCCGCGAGGGAGTGCCGGGGCGATTGCATGCCGCATGGACAGGACTCCTTCTGACCATGCTCTCGCTGGGACTTCAGATCGCGCTAGCGGGGATGGCCGCGGTGCCGGGAATGCTAGCGGTCGGTTGCTCGGGCTAGGTCGCTAGACGAGCTAGGGCGGTAGACGGGTGCCGAAGCTAGTTCCGCCGTAGCGAGAGCGCGCGCCGTACCTAGTTCCGGGCCTCGACCGGCCCGTCTTCGCCATTCGTCAGTAGGTAGTCCTCCAGGAAGAGGCCGAACCGCTCACGGTATCCTTCGTGGCGCTGCTGGTAGCCCCACATATTCACGCCGCCGTTGTAGTAGGCCGACCAGTTCTCGCCAGACTGAGCGCGCTCGTGGCGGTACTTCAGCGCAAAGTGCCACATCGCATTTTCGGGCTGTAGCAAGTAGCCGCAGATGTCCTCAGACTCCTCGAACGGCGCGCGCCCCATGTTGTCGACCTCGTCCGAGCTCCAGCGAATGCGATGGGTCGTCTGCTGGAACATGCCGCACTCGCTGCCGTTGCCCAGCGCATAGCGTCGGAAATGCGACTCCTGATAGGCCGTGGCTAGCACTTCATCGAGCGGGACTTGGTAATCCACCGACCCGTAGACAAGGATACGAGCGGTGTCCCAACAGTCGACTTCGTTCATCACGGTGTCGCTGTGGTCCGAGATATCTCGCCGGTCCCGTCTATCGCTTGTGCAGTAGCTCCCGCAGCGCGGTCGGTCAGCGTGCACCTCGCAGATCAACTCTGCGACCGCCGCGATTTCGAGGGGCTCGGCGTTCCGCAACCCGATGCGATCCGCGGGCATCAGCCGCTGCACGTTGAGCGCGTACAGAGTCAGCAGCTCGCTCTGTGCAGTCGCCTCCGGCGACGCGAGAAAAAGGACAGTGCCACTGATGGCGAGCGCGGAGAGGCGCGATTTCATACCTGATAACATCCGCAGCAGGTTAGGTTCTCTGCATAAGATCGTTCAACACCTTTCCCCCGCAAGTTCAAAGGGTTATGCGACATTGTAGGGAGAGCGACGCGGCTCACCTACATGAGTGGAATATGGCAAAGAAGATCAAAAAAAAGAGCAAACCCATCAAGTCCGGCGTCGCGCGGGCACCTCTTAAGAACATTTTCGACGAAATCGGTGATCCCCTACTCTGCGAGTTGGGCACAGACCCGGCTCCACAGATGATGCGCTGGGCCGTCGGATGTGTAGCAGCTGCGTGGAACTGCTCCCGCAATCCTGATGAGGCGGCCGCCCGCGCCGACCTTGATCAGCGGATTCCAAAACTCATCAACGCCGCGTTCCCGGATCCAGTGGAGCTCGGCGGAATTCTCGAGCAGATCATGCACACCGCTCGCACTCGCTATCGCAGGGATCCCCGGTACGCCGCGAAGATCTTCATCGACAAGTTGGGCCCCGGAAAATTCCATGTCGAGGTGGTTGCGGGCGTTCTTCGCAAGAAGTGATCCTCACAGGTGCTTCTCAGCGAATGGCTAGCCAGCGTCGGGTGCGATCCACTCGTGGCAATCATGCGGCCACGCGCTGCTCCCAGAACTCTGCCCATCAGCCGTTGGCTCTTAACACACGGAGAGCGAGCATCTTGTCGAGGGTGTCCGGGTGCCACGATGCGCCGGGTATCTTCATCCGAGCCTGGGGAATTCGTTTGTGCGAGCTCTCGACCCTCCCTGATCCGATCGGCCATCCAGCGTCGACGAACTGCTGTTAGTTGACGGCGTCGAGGTGAGTCTCGAGGTACGCGATGAACTTGCGCAACTCGGGGGCAGCGTCGACTCGTAGGGCGGCCCGCTGTTGTTCAAACAGCTCGGCTTCGAGTTGCTCAACGAGCTCCTCTGCGTGGCCGGCCCAAACTTCGTTGATGAGGTGATCGACGTAGCCCTGTGGCGCATCCGGTTACTGCTCGTGGGCGACCGCCCAGACGTGCTGCGCGAGGTGAGGATGAGCGAGGATGAATTGGAGATTCGGAAAGCACTCTTGCAAGCCCTCGCGTAGGCCGGTGCCGCCGTCGGCAGTCGCGATGACGACGGAATTCGGTCCGACGCCGTGCCTAACGGAGACCCGAAAGAGCTGATCGCAGATCTCCAGATAACTCGACTTGGCGGCAACGTAGCTTGGTGACACCTGGCCGTTTCGATACGCGAGGCCGACACGGATTTCCTTCGACTCAATGACTCGGACCTTCTTGTCACGAGGAAGGTCAGAACGACCAACACCGCCGGCCGGCTGCGGAGTTGCTGTCCGAAGCATCGAGCCGTCCAGTTCGACAAAGACTTCCTCTGCGACATCTCGCGTCGCCGGCGGAGCGTCGTACTTTGACGCCAACTCGTCGAGTTTTGCGTCAACGAACTCGACGGCTCGTTCGCCTTCGGAAGTAACCACACGGAGGGCACTCGTTCGTCCGATTTCGATGCGATAGTGCTCCTCGAACTGCTCGACTGCGTCAGCGTACGAGCGTTCGCACCCAAAGTCCGTGAGTGCGCGACGCACGGCCTCGGACTTACCGCCCCGAACAACGCCAAAGAGGTCGGTCAGCGGTGTGCGCTGTTTCCGGGTTGTCCGGTCGCGCAATCGTGGAAGAACCACGGAAATCTCCCCCAGAACCGTGCAGAACACGCCCTCGTCGATGCCCGCGAGATAGTCGTCGGACTCCACTCGGTGCGCCTGCGCGAATTCCCCAAGAACCTGCTCCGTCGCCAGCCGGCCCACCGCACGGACCAGGTCGAGAGCCAGCCGATCGAGCCCGTGTCCCGCGGTCTCCATTCCGAGTCGATGGCTCGTCCAGAGCGTGTCCGAGATGAGGATGGCTGCTCTCTCGATCAGGGTGTTGTATTCTTCCATCTGGCGCGCTCGGGTGACTCGACGGATTGTTTCCGTCTTTGGGTCGTAAGCAACCCGAGCGGGCCTCATTTCGGCCGGCACGAACAGCCCAAGGGCCTCTCACGCACTGAGCTACCCACGATGGCGGACCTTGGCGCCACCCGCTTGCCTCCACCAAACCGATCGCACCCGCCAGCGTCGGCGGACTTGCGTCATGGGGTCGCCGAGCGCAGGGTGCGCGCGATGGCGTTTGCTCCAGGAAAAGTCCTGCTCTTTGGAGAGCACTCGGTAGTTCACGGACACCCCGCGGTGGCCGCTGCGCTCGACCTTGGAGTGACGGCTCACGCCTCGCACGGGCCGCTCTCGGTCAACTGCGTTGAGTGGGGACTCACGGCGCGCGCAGGAGACGACTCGAAGGTCGGGATGGCAATCGAGCGCCTTGTCGAGGCGCTACCGTGTCAGGGCGGTGCAGTGGAGTTTACCTCGACCGTGCCTCCGGGCGCTGGACTGGGCAGCAGCGCCTCGATGGCGGTGGCTGTCGCTCGCGCGCTCGCTGAGCTCCACGGCGTGACGCTTAGCGACTCCCAGCTCTCTGACGCCGCGCTCGCGTCGGAGCGGGTCTTCCACGGAAACCCATCCGGGCTGGACCACGCCGTGGCGATTCGCGGTGGGCTGATCGCCTTCTCCAAGGCGATTGATCCCCCGTCAATTCGGACTGTTCAGACGCCCCGCAGCTTTCGTCTATTGATCGCGAAGGTCTCGCCCGGGGCAGACACGGGTAAAATGGTGGCCGGAGTCGCGGCGCAGCGCGAGCGTCTGGGAGACGTCGCTATTGGGCTGCACGAGCAAATCCACTCCGTCGCCATCGCCGGAATGGAGGCGCTCGGGCGAGGTGATTCCGCAGCCCTCGGCGAGCTAATGAACATCAATCACGGACTGCTCTCTTCGATCGGAGTGAGCACCGCCGAGCTCGATGCCGCCTGTCACCTCGCACGCAACAATGGCGCATTGGGCGCGAAGTTGACCGGCGCCGGTGGCGGCGGTTGCATCATCGCGCTCGTAAATGACGACGACAATTCGGTTGAGCCTGCATTTATAGAAGCAGGACATACGGTTTATTCGACCACTATCGGCAAGAAATGACGGCAACCACGGCAGTCGCGCACCCGAACATCGCGCTCGTGAAGTACTGGGGAAAGCGTGAGCGGACCCTCAATCTCCCAGCCGCAGGCAGCTTTTCGCTGACCTTAGGCCCGGTTCGCTCGACCACGTCTGTGGAGTGGGGCCAAGCCGCCGACTCCTTCACTCTGGACGGGGAAGATCAGGGTGTAGCCGAGCTTCAGAAGCTCACCACATTCCTCGATTTGGTGCGCGATCTAAAGGGAGGGCTCGGCGGTGGCCGAGTGGTCTCTAGCAACGACTTTCCAACCGCAGCCGGTCTAGCGTCCAGCGCCAGCGGGTTCGCTGCTCTGGCGACCGCGACGTGTGCAGCCGCGGGGCTCGAACTGGCCTCAAACAAGCTATCTGAGCTCGCGCGCCGCGGTTCTGGTTCTGCTGCGAGGAGCGTCTTCGGCGGCTTCGTCCGTATGCGCGCCGGCGTGGCTGTTGATGGTTCGGATGCCGTCGCGGAACAGGTCGCACCGGCTGAACATTGGCCACTGCACATGCTGCTCTGCGTCACGGCCGAGGGGCGGAAGTCTGTCTCTTCACGGGTCGGCATGAACCGGACGCAGGAGACCTCCCCCTACTTCGACGCCTGGATTGGCACGGTTGAACCGGCGGTCGAAGCTGCGATCGAGGCAGTGAAATCCAAAGATTTCGAGCGTCTAGCCAATGTCGCGGAGGCGAGCGCGCTCCAGATGCATGCCTCAGGAATCGCCGCCGTTCCGGGCGTACTCTACTGGAACGGCACGACCGTGACGCTGATTCACGAGGTGCGGCGCTGGCGAGCGGACGGGCTTCCCGTGTTCTTTACGATCGACGCCGGGCCTCACGTGAAGATCTGCGTTCCTGCCGACCGAGCAGATGAGGTCGCGAAGCTCGCGGCTGATGTGCCCGGTGTCGTGCGGGTGCTCCACACTCAGGCGGCCGGTGGGCCGGAAGTGCTCTCGTGATCTATCGGGCTCCCGGCAAGCTCTTTCTCATTGGCGAGTACGCGGTCTTGGAAGGGCACTCGGCCCTCGTAGCGGCCGTCGATCGGTACGCTACGATCGAGTCGGTTCCTAGCGAGGGCCCGTCGTTCCGCAGTGGTGGCGCCGTGTGGGAGTTGGCTGTCGACTCGCTAGCCCGAATGCCAGAGGGGCTCGCGCTAGTTCGGGCGATTGCGGAGACGCTCGGCGAAGCCGGAGTGGAACTGGCCGCGGTTTGTGTGACGGCGGACTCCAGCGAGTTGAGTTCGGATTCGAAGCTAGGGCTCGGCTCGAGCGGTGCTGTATGCGCTGGGGTATTGAGGGCGCTCGCGCCAGAGATCTCTCCGGAGCATGCGCTCTCACTTGCTCTTGATGCGCATCGTCGATTCCAAGGGGGCCGGGGCTCAGGCGGCGATGTGATCGCGTCCGCGCGAGGTGGGCTCAGCGTGGTCCTGCCGAACGAGTTTGTAACGTCGCTCCGAGCGCCCGACTTTGGGTTTGCCGTCGTCTACACTGGTGTGTCTGCCAACACGCGTGAACGCGTCGATCAATTTCGGACATGGCGGCAGCGACCCGGCTCCGACGAGGTGCTCACTGAGCTCGCGACGGAAGCGGCGGATGGAATTCAGGCCATCGTCGCTGGGAACGCCGCCGCTTGGTGCGAACAGGTGCGCCGCTTTGCTCAGCTCGAACGCCGCATGACAGAAGAGGGGGTGGACATCTTCTCGGCTCCGGTGACCCGCGCCGTCGATACGCTGGAGAGCGCTGGCTGGGCTGCGAAACCAAGCGGCGCCGGTGGAGGCGACGTGGTCGTGGCTTTCCATCCGTCGGCCCGCCCTGATGAGCTCGACGAGGTCTGTACCTCGGCAGGCTTCGAACGAATCCCCCTTGCGCTCGCCCCTTGCGGCGTCCTAGTCAGCCCCGCATAGCCCCGCAAGACGCGCTTCATGTCGAATACGCAGACATCAAAATCTCGCTCCTCGCGAATCCCGGGGTTCTACCGGATGACCCGCACCGAGCGGCTCTCCGAGCTAGTGAGCCGCGGCTTCCTGAAGGAGTGCGACGCGAGCGCGTTGGCAAAGACGGGTCACGCGCTGCCGTTTGCGATCGCCGACAAGATGGTCGAGAATGTCGTGGGTTGCTTTGAACTCCCCATCGGGATGGGGTTGAACTTCCTCATCAATGGGAAGGACTATGTCGTGCCGATGGTCGTCGAGGAGCCTTCCGTCGTCGCCGCTGTGAGCCACGCAGCCAAGATCGTGCGCGAGGCTGGCGGTTTTGTCGCCGAATCTGACCGGTCCGTGATGACCGGACAGATTCAGGTTGTTGGTGTCGACGATCTGGGCGCTGCGATGGGCAGAGTCATCGCCGCCAAAGCGGATCTGATCGCCGCCGCTAACACGATTGAGCCCGGCATGAAGGAGCGGGGCGGCGGCGCCATCGACCTCGATGCGCGCGTCCTCGGTGAGCCTGGCCCTTACTCGCAGATTTTGGTGGTACACCTCTACGTCGACGCCTGTGATGCGATGGGGGCGAATCTTATCAATACGATGTGTGAGGGAATCGCAGGCAAGATCGAGGCGCTGACGGGAGGCCGGGTTTACCTTCGAATCCTTTCCAACCTTACGGACCGTCGCCGCGTCCGAGCTCGCTGCGAAGTCCCCGCAGAAAGCCTTGCGTGGCAGGGTTTCGAGGGTCTCGCTGTGGCGGAGGGCGTCGTGCGGGCCTCGGAGTTCGCGGAGACGGATCCCTACCGGGCGGCGACGCACAACAAGGGCATCATGAATGGCATCGACGCGGTCGCGATCGCCACGGGCCAGGATTGGCGCGCGATCGAAGCGGGAGCGCACGCCTTCGCGGCGGCCGGTCAGCAGTACGGCCCCCTCGCGCGCTGGCGGCTCGAAGGTGCGAACCTGATCGGTGAGATCGATGTACCGATGGCAGTCGGCACGGTGGGTGGCCCGATCCGCCTGCATCCAACCGTCGCTACGCTGCTCGGAATATTGGACGTAAAGGGAGCGGGCGAACTTGGCTGCGTCCTCGGAGCTGTAGGTCTTGCGCAGAACTTCAGCGCGCTGAAGGCGCTTGGCTCCACCGGAATCCAAAAGGGGCACATGGCGCTCCATGCCCGCACTGTCGCCGCGACTGCCGGAGCCGAAGGGGATGCGGTCGAGCGAGTCGCCTCTCAGATGATCGAAGAGGGCAACATCAAGGTCGAGCGCGCGGCAGCGATTCTAGCCGGGTAGTCCGGCAAACGCTTCGACCCAGGGATCGCGTCCGAGCACGAAGTAGTAGAACAAACACCCGACCGTTCCATGCCAGAATGCGAGCGGCCAAACGTTACGGTGTTTGAGCCAGATTGGCGTCGCGACAAGGCCAAACAAGAATGTCGCCGCCATCAGCTCAACATGAGGGACATGCACGACGCCGAACGCGCTAGCACCGAGGAGAACAGTGAGCCATCGCTGCTGCGGGCCAAGCGCGTCGTCAAGGTGCCGGACGACGAATCCTTGCACCAGCGTTTGCTGTACGACTCCCCAGACCGGGTAGAGCAGCACGAGCAGAAGCGCGTGCACTGGGGGAGGGAAACGCCCCGCAACAATCCCCCACACGACACATGAGATGAGCGCGAGCGCGCCAAACACACGGGTCGCTCTCCACGTCGCGAATAGTCCCGGCCTCTGGATGCCCCACGACGAGAGGGCCTGGCTATCCTGGCGGGCCCGATGGGCGCCGTAAGCGGCCCAAAAGACCACCGCGCATGCGATGAATACGCCGTGTCCGCCGAGCGTGTTCGTCACGAGGTGACCACAGGCGGTCAGCAACACCGCGCCGAGCTCGAGGGACCTTTCTTTGTTTAGACTTTGCACGGGTTGGGCGGGCTGGGCGTTAGTAGTAGCCGATGTCGATGTTCTCGATTGGCAACGTGCGGGAAGCGAACTCGTAGGCACCGGCGACGAGGGGTTCGTGATTGTCTCCGCAGTCTCCCCCAAACGGGCAGGCGGGGAGGGTAAGAAGTGCAGCGGCCGCCGCGAAGAGCGCGATCGAATTCTTCATTGCACACCCTCCAATCGATACGTGAGGTCAATTCCGCCGGAGACACCGTCCGCACTCGCGATCTCAAGGGTAGCCTCCCGAAATCCCGCCCTCAGTCTGATGTTCACGCCTTCGAACGCAACCTCAGCTGGTTCGGTCAGTTCGGCCTGCTCCATTGGGAAGGCGCAAGAGAGCGCATAGCCCAATGCGGGGGCAGCGAGGGCCGTTAGGGCTACGGCGCCGCCAATGAGTTTCTGTCTGGTCACGATGTCAGCTGCTGCGGGGTATCAACGAGTAGAGCAACTGCCATGCCAACGAAAAAGACCCAGCAAGATGCTGGGTCTTTGTCGCTTGCAGCCCCGGAGACCGCGACATCAATGTCGGTTCTGCGACTAGTACGTGCGGACGACAGGAACTGAGAGCCGGCCGGTTACAGTGCCGCCAGCTCCGCCGGTGACCGCCGTCATTCCGGGGACAAATCCACGCTCGCCTAAGTCGTCCATCACCGACCAGGTGACCGGCTCGCCTGCCCCAGTCGGGATTCCACCAACCGGGTAGCAGAGGTCCTGCTCGACGACGGCGAAGCCAGCGCCGCTCGGCACAGCAGGCGGGTCCAACAAGAAGAAGAGCGGGTCCGGTCCAAACGCGTCGTTCTGGAAGGTCCAGACGACGAGATTCTCGTTGGTGATCGAAGTGATTCGATACGTGGCGACGTCGTAGGTGGCGCCGAACGGACAGCGGTCGTCGATGGCGCCCGTCGGCGTGTAGCCGAGCGTCGTCGAGACCTCTTCGACATCGATGATCACGGGTCCGCCGCCAACGGGCTCGCATGTCCCGGGGCCGACGACGCCGGGCAGTGTCCAGACGCAGCCTAGGCCGCGATCCCAGTCGCAGATTTGAGTGATGGTGTCGGAGTTACAGGCGTCGCCGTCGCGGCCTACTGAGGTCAGCTGAACCTCAAGCTCGAAGTTGCTCCCGAAGTCAGCCGCGTCGAAGCTTTCGACCACGATGTAGAGGGTCACATCGGCGGTCAGGTCGGCGTAGAAGCCAGAGAGGAAGTTGCCGCCCTCGCCATCCAGGTCATCTTGGCAGGCGAGCTCGGAAGCGCCCGGTGAGCATGCTGTGTAGATGCTCACGATCGTGTCGACCCCTGCGGTAGCGCCTGCGCCGTCGGTCCAGATCAGGTACTGCCCGGTCGTCTCCGGCGTGAAGCGGAAAACAACCTCTGCACCAGCGGCCGCGGGGCTGCATTCGTGCTCGAAGAGGGTCCCAGCCTCTGTGCCGAAGGTCTCCGATCGAACGTAGTGATCATCATCGACCTCGAACGCGTTCAGGTTGATCGGGGTCGCCAAATCGAGGCACTCCCCGGGGCAAGCAGGACAATCCAGACCGCCGCAGTCGATGTCGGTTTCTTCGCCGTTCCGGACGCCGTCATCGCAGGCCGCTTCCTCGCATTCGCCGTCGAAGCAGACGGCCGAATCGCAGTCACCAGCGGCTCCGCATACGTCACCATCACCGCAGCCGTCGCAGGAACCGCCGCAGTCTTCGTCGCTCTCGTCACCGTTGGTCGTGCCGTCGGAGCAGGAGGGAGCCTGGCAGACTCCGCCCTCGCAGACACCAGAGACACAGTCGTCATCGACGTCGCAGAGGGCTGCGTCGTCGCATGGGCCGCATGGGCCGCCACAGTCGACGTCGCTCTCGTCGTTGTTCCGGAATCCGTCGTCGCACGCTCCGCCGATGCACACGCCATCGTCGCACTCGTCGCTGAGACAGTCTTCGTCGGTGCCGCAGTCCTGGCTTCCAACGCACACGTCGCAGGATCCTCCGCAGTCGATGTCCGACTCGTCACCGTTGATGATGGAGTCGTCACACGTCGCCGCAACGCAGGAGCCATCCAGGCAGGAGCCGGACCCACAGTCATCGCCACTCCCGCAGAGTTCAGCGACTCCGCAGGGGTCGCAGGATCCTCCGCAGTCGACGTCCGACTCATCACCGTTTGCGAGCGAGTCGTCGCAGGCGGCTGCAACGCAGAGTGTTCCCTCACACACGTCGGACTCGCAGTCCTCGGCGACGGCGCAGAAGAGGCCGGTATCGCAACCGTCGCATGATCCACCGCAGTCGGCATCGGTCTCGTCGCCGTTTCGCACGCCGTCGGCGCAGTTCGGGAAACGGCAGATTCCGGTAAGGCAGACGCCGGAAGCGCAGTCCTCAGGCTCACTACATTCGAAGCCGGCCGGGCAGGCGTCGCATGAGCCACCACAGTCGATGTCGATCTCATCTCCGTTTCGTCTGCCGTCGCTGCAGCTCGGCTCGGCGCACCGGTCTAAATCGTTGCAGACCCCGGTTGCACAATCGTCATTTCGGTCACACGTCGCGCCAACCGAGCAGAGCGCGCAGACGCCGCCGCCGCAGTCGACGTCCACCTCAAAGTCGTTTTGTACGCCGTCCGCGCAGGTCGCGGCCGAGCAGACTTCGTCGGTGCACACGCCACTCTCGCAGTCGCCGGCAATTCCGCACGAGCTGCCGTCGCCGCACGCGTCACAGGCCCCGCCACAGTCGAGGTCGGTCTCGCTTCCGTTGGTGAGCAGGTCGTCGCAGGACGGTGCCGAACAAACGAGCTCGTCGCAGACTCCTGAAACACAGTCGTCCTGGTCCAAGCATGCCCCCAGATCGGGGCATGGGCCGCAGGCCGCGCCTCCACAATCAACGTCCGTCTCGTCTTGGTTGAGTCGGCCGTCTCCGCAGGTTGCTGCGACGCACATGCGGTCGACGCACGATTCGTCGATGCAGTCCGTGCCAGTCAGGCAGGCGGCACCGATCGCGCAGTCCGGGCAGCCGCCACCGCAATCGAGGTCGGACTCGAATCCGTTCGTGATACCGTCGGTGCAGGCCGGCGCGGCGCAGACATCGTCCTCGAGGCAGATCGCCGAAGTGCAATCGTCCGCGATCTCACAGCTCTGGTCAGGTGCGCACGGGTCACAGATTGAGCCGCCGCAGTCGAGGTCTGTCTCGTCGCCGTTCACGAGGTCATCGTCGCAGGCCTCGATGGTGCAGAAACCGTCTTGGCAAACTCGGCTCGTGCAGTCCTCTGCTTCTGCGCACGCCTGGTCGGGTCCGCATGGCGCGCAGGACCCGCCGCAATCCACGTCCGATTCGTCACCGTCCAACGCGAGGTTCCCGCAGTGTGACTCGAAGCAAATGCCGTCCGCGCAGACGCCAGAGACGCAGTCGTCCGTGCTCGCGCAGCTCTCTCCGAATCCGCACGGCTGGCAGACGCCGCCGCAGTCGATATCGGTTTCGTCTTGGTTCTGGACTCCGTCTTCGCAGGTCGGGCCGCCGATTTCGATGCAGCGGGCTTCATCGCCGGAGTCGTCACAGACAAGTGATTCTGCTGCGCAGTCGGTGCTCCCTTCCCAGTCGGTGCAGCCGTCCGGGGCCTCCTCACACTCCTCGAGGACCTGTGCGCGACATCGCGACGAGCCCAGCTCGCACTCGTCGGCGCAGGTGGGAACGTCCGGCTCGACGTCCGTGACGTCCGACTCAACATCAACGTCTGGTACGACGTCCTCAGCTGTGTCGGTCGCCGCGTCGGGCGCCGCGTCCGATTCGACGTCGGTTCCGCCGTCGCCGCTAACGTCTGTTGTGTCGACGCCCGCGTCGCCAGTCGAAGAGGAATCCTCTCCTCCGCACGATGCAAGCAGCGCAATGCTGGAGTAAGCGACCAGAAGGCCCTTAAGCCGGAAGGAGTACATGTGCGCCCAGGTGCGAAAAACCGATAAATAATCCACGTTTGAGCTTCACAATAGCGGATGCATCCGCTGGATTCGAGAAATGCGGCCAGTTTCTTCGGGCGCCAAAGATCTACTCCGAAATCGCATGTGGACTTTCTTACATAACCGATTGGCGAAACAGCGGAAGTCCGGCTGCCGTTTCATCAACCTTCACAAGAGACTGTCAAATAAGATCCAATTTCCGGCCACTTGGATCCGCACTCACTTATATAACCGCGTATCGAAACACATGTAGGTGTAACGCGGTGCGCCACCTCCCATGGCTAAGCGAGG
>JBLHWZ010000029.1:0-31312 GCA_047629415.1 Bradymonadia bacterium
AGACGTTGGCGGCGAAGACGTTGGCGGCGAAGACGTTGGCGGCGAAGACGTTGGCGGCGAAGACGTTGGCGGCGAGGTAGAGGCGGATGCAGCGACCGAGGCGGATGCAGCGACCGAGGCGGATGCAGCGACCGAGGCGGATGCAGCGACCGAGGCGGATGCTACGCCGGGCGTTGATGGGGTCTACATTCCGCAGCCGGATTCTGGATGTGCGACGGCTCGTGGCGGATCGAGCTGGTTGGTGATTGGGTTGGCGATGGTTGGGTTGCGTCGGCGTCGATAAGGCGTGTCGCAGCGCTTGGCGCTAGTCCTTGAGGTTTCTGGGGAGCCGACTGGGCCGAGGTGATCCCGCAGTGCAACAACGCTCTTGCGCTCTGCTCACTCGCCCGATAAAACAAAAGCGGTCACCCGCTTTTGTTTTATGAATACAATAATAAATCCACCCACGCCGCAGCAGGCGAGAGCCGTCGCGACCCGTGAGAAGATCATCCGGGCGACCGTGGCGGTGCTCTCAGAGTCGGGCGTTGCCAGCGCATCGACGGGCTCGGTCGCCAAGTTTGCTGGCGTCAGTCAGGGGGCGCTCTTCCGCCACTTCCCTAGCAAAGCGCTGCTGCTTGCGACGGCCACGGAACGGATTTTGGACGACCTATTCACCGATACAGGCGTGCAATTCGTGGAGGCGTTCGATGGCGAAGACCCAGTCCGCGCCGGCGTCGACGCGCTCTGGGCGGTCTTCACCGATACACGTCTCTACGGTGCGTTCGAGGTCTTCCTCGCGGCGCGCACCGACGAGGACCTGCGCGGCTACATCGAACCGATTCTGATTGGGCACGCTGAGCGGGAGCTCGAGTTCGCGAAGCTGATCTTCCCGCTCGCGGCCGAGCGATCGGACTTCGGAAGTGTGGTCTACGGGATCCTCTCAACGTTGCAGGGTGCGGCGCTGGTTGCTGGAACGATCACAGACTCGCCCGGCGCGTTCGAGCGACAATTTATTGAAGACATCGTGCGACGCCACCTCGGCGAGCCCGCGCAATCCGGAGCTGCGCAATGAACCCCGTCATCGCCCTCGCAATCCCGTTCTTCGTCCTCACAATCGTCGTCGAGTGGCGACTCCTAAAGAACCACGATGAGCACGTCGGCTACCACCTGAAGGATAGCGCCACGAGCATCTCGATGGGTATCGGCTATCTGGCACTCGCGACCCTCTACAAGGTCGCATTCGTGGCGGCGTATGTGCTCGCCTACGAGTATCGTGTCGTGGACATCGGCAGCTTCTGGTGGATGTGGCCGATCGCCGTCGTCGCGCAGGACTTCTGCTTCTATTGGTTCCACCGCGCGGGTCACGAGATCCGTGTGATGTGGGCTGGACACGTCAACCACCACTCGTCCGACCACTACAACTACTCGACGGCGCTTCGGCAGTCGTGGACCGAGCACCTCTTTGGCCCGATCTTCTGGGCGCCCCTCGCTCTCATCGGCGTCCCGGTCGAAGTGCTGATCGCCATCGAATCGTTCAACCTCCTCTACCAGTACTGGCTTCACACCGAACTTATTGGCTCGATGGGCCGGTTCGGCTTGGTCTTCAACACTCCCTCCTTCCACCGCGTGCACCACGGCCGAAACCTCGAGTATCTCGACAAGAACTACGCCGGGACGTTCATCATCTGGGACCGAATGTTTGGAACGTTTGAGCCCGAGGTCGCGCCGGTCGAGTACGGTATCGTCAAGCCCTTGGAGAGTCACAACCTCTTCGTCGTGGCGTTCCACGAGTGGTCCTCCCTGGTGAAAGATGTCTGGGCCGCGAGGACGCTGCGCGGAAAGCTAGGCCACATCTTGAGGCCACCAGGGTGGCGCGAAGACGGCGAACACCAGACGGTGAAAGCGATGCTGAACCACGCCGCTGCTGACCACGCGCCTGCGGAGTAGGGCACGGAGTAGCGCGCGGCCGGAGACCGGTGGGTCATTCATGTGACCGGACGGGTCTCAGTTCCACTGATGCGGTCTCCATGGCCGGTTGATCGTGACGTCGGGGGAGACGCCGCCGCTGAGGACTTAGATCCCCTCGAGTGGCCCGGTTCCGTCATCGCCGAACTCATCGACCTCAACTCCGATTTTGTCGAGTTGGGACACGAACAGGTCACCGATCGGTTCGTTGTCCGAATAGCGCACGTGGCGGCCGGTCTCGATCGTACCCTGACACTGGCCGGCCATGAGGACCGGAAGGTTGCTGTGACTGTGGCTGTTGCCGTCCTCAATCTCGCTCGAGAAGAAGACCATCGAGTTCTCGAGGAGCGTGGTTCCATCCGGCTCTTCGACGGCCTTCATGCGCTCAAGCAAGTACGCGAACTGGCGAACTTCCCACTCGTTGATCGTCGAGAGCTGTGCGTGATTTTCCACCACTCCCTGGTGATGCGAGATTCCGTGGTGGCCCTCGCTAATGCCCAGGAACGGGAACTGACGGTTGCTGCCAGCGTTTCCGAGCATGAACGTCGTGAATCGAGTGAGATCGCATTGGAACGCGAGGACCATGAGGTCGGTCAGCAGCGTGATGGTCTGCTCCGCGTCGATGCCACCCACGGGAATGTCCGGTGCACCGCATTCACGCTCATCGTCCGAGCTCTCAATGCGGGTCTCCAGCTCGCGAACGCCGGTCATATACTCGTCGAGCTTGGCCTGGTCGCTCACTCCGAGCGATGAGTGCAGCGAGTTCGCCTCGTCCAACGCATAGTCCAGAACGCTCCCACGGTAGCGCCGGCGAGCCTCCTCCTGCTCTGCGGTCTCAGATGGATCACCGCCGGCGAATAGGCGATCAAAGAGCAGCTGCGGCCTCGAGATCTTCGGCAGTGGCGTGCTGGGCCCCGCCCACGAGATGTTGCGTGAATAGGCACAGGAGTAGCCAGAGTCGCAGCCCCCGACGCTCCCTCCACCCTCTGCACCGACCTGCAAGGACGGCAGCGTGGTTGCGCTGCCGAGCGCGTTGGCCATCACCTGGTCAACGGAGATGGCGTTGGAAATGTCGGAGCCTTCGGTCTTGTAGACGTGGGTCGCCGTTAGGAACGAGCCGGTGCCCGCAGCGTGGTCGCCGGGACCGTCTGGATTGGCCGGGTTGTTCGCAAGTCCGCTCAGCAACAGTAGATCTTCGCGGTGAGGTGCCAGCGAAGCGAGCGTCGGTGTCAGCTCGAATCCGGTGCCCGTCGCTGCCGGCGTCCAGTCCGGCATATGGATGCCGTTCGGAACGTAATAGTAGAGCGCCCGCTTGGGCACGCCATCCAGGGCATAGGCGCTGCGCGTCCCGGCTGGCACCATCGCCTCCAGATAGGGCAACGCGATGGTCGCGCCAGCGCCTCCTAGAAAGGTTCGGCGGGAGAGTCTCTTGGTCCAGAAGCCTTTACTCATCGTCGCCTCCTCGGTCTGCGGAGTGGTAGAGGAATGGGTCACTAGTCGCGATCAGCATCGTGAGATCGCGGAAGCTGTGGCCGCTGTCGACGAACTCTTCGAGCACATGGTTCATGGGGCCAAGGTCCGCGATTCCGAGGCCTCGCCCAAGCGCGTAAATGTAGAGTTTCTGCGAAATGCAGCGAGCAAATCGCGCGTCCTCGGCGAGGACCTCGGACATCTCAACGGCCCCGTCAAACGGAGGTGCACCCGGCAATTCCCCCGTAGCATCGATAGGGTCGCCGTTGTCTTCGAGCCGATAGAGGCCGATCCCGTCGTAGTTTTCGAGGCCAAAGCCGATGGCATCCATCGAGGTGTGGCAGCTGGCACAAACGGGGTCTGCGCGGTGCCGCTCAAGTACCTCTCGCAGCGTGCCGCCACCTTCGCCAGGATCGACGAGCCCTTCGACACCCGGGGGCGGCGCGGGAGGCTCCGAGCAGAGCAGCTGACCGAGCACCCACTTGCCCCGGCGAACGACTGAGGTGCGCGTGGGCGTGGAGAGCACAGCTAGCAGGCCGGCTTGGGTAAGAATTCCGCGGCGCGGAAGTCCTTCGAGCGAGACGCGCGCGAACTCTTCGCCGCTCATTCCCTCGATTCCATAGTGACGTGCCAGACGCTCGTTCACGAAGGTGTAGTCCGCCGTGATCAGCTCTGTCATCGGCTGGTCGTCGGTGATGAACGAGTGGAAGAAGAGCCGCATCTCCTCGGACATCGCAGCCTGGAGCTCCGGGTCGAAGTCCGGGAAGACCCAGGTGTCAGGGAAGAGGTTGTCGATGTTGCGAATGTAGAGCCACTGCCCAGCGAAGTTGTCGACCAGGGCGATGGACCGAGGGTCATCGAGCATCCGGTCGACCTGTGTCGCCAGCACTTCTCGGTCCTGAAGTTGCCCGCGCTCTGCCAAATCGCGAAGCTCCTGGTCGGGCATCGAGCTCCACAGGAAGTACGAGAGGCGCGAGGCGATCTCGTGGTCGTTCAAGGGCCGCACGTTCTCAAGGACGGGGTCCGGCTCAACTCGGAAGAGGAAGTGCGGGGAGATCAGCGATGCGACGAAGGACCAGTAAAGGCCTTGCTCGAACGAGCCGGTCTCAGTCTCAACGAGATCATAGATCGCCATCAGCCGTTCGCGCTCGTCTTCGCCGACCGGTCGCCGCCACGCTCGTGGCAGAAACGCGTCGAGCGTGGCTGCCGCGCACTCGCGGCCGTCTTCTGGATCGCACGTGACCAGTCGGTCACGTGCTGTCTCATCAGGACGGCGCAAACCGAGCGGACCTTCGACGGCCATGTCCATGACGACTAGGTTTCGGTCGAGTCCGAGGTCAGGGTCGTAGAAGTCGTTGGTGAAGAACGCGCTGAACGAGTGAGGGCCGGCAGTCGTCTCAAACTCAACTTCGATCACTAAGGGTAGAGCGATCGTCTCGGTGACTTCAAACTCGTAGGTAGGGACGTGGTCCATCCCGAGTGAGAGTCCGACTGCATCGGGTCCGGCTTGCTGCCCATAGACCTGCACTGTCATGCGATAGCGGCCACTTTGAGGCAGCGTGGCTTGCATCCACCACTCTCCATTAGACCAGACGTTCCAGCCGTCCGTGCGCGCTGCGCCAGTCGTCGCCTCACCGAGTTCTCCAGGCGTGTAGAACCGGACGGGCTCGAAGATCGGAATTCGCAGCGCCTCCGTCGTGAGGGTCTGAGCAGCGAGCTCGTACATCTCCAGATGGAGCGGCGACATCGAGAGCACGTCGGAGATGTTATCGAAGCCGTATCCGGTGTCGTCGGCCGGGAACGAGTCGGCGGGCGTTTGTCGCGTCCAGAGTAGGTCGCGGACTGTGTTGTCATATTCCGCCGAGTTCAGGCGGTGCATCGTTGTCCGCACCGGCACGACCTCAGCCGGTGGCACGTCGGGCTCAACATCCAGCGTGGAGTCGGGGGCATCTCCCTCAGTTGTGTCGCTCTCCGTCGCGTCACTTGCGGGGCCGTCGGGCGCGACATCGGTGGGCACGGCGTCGTCTGTCTCGGCGTCCGATCCTGCGTCGCTGACGCCCGCATCGGCACCGCTAGTACCGCCTGGATCGTCGCTCGTTGGAGGGCGTTCTTCGGAACACGCGGCGGCGAGCAGCGCGACGGAAAGGCAGAGGATTGGCGAGCGCATCGCGTTCTACTCGAGTGGGTTGGGCGCTGTCAGCCTATGCGGGTGTACCGTCAGCTACAACAGTGCATAGGCGTGCGGCCGCGATTCAATGGCGATCAGCACGAACATCTGCGAATCTGCGCCGCATGATTCGTCGCGCCCTCCCATACCTCGTCCTCGCCGCTTGTCAGACGTCTGACAGCCCCGAGATCGTTCCCGACGCTGGCCTCGAAGACGCGGCTCCTGCCGACGTTTCGGACCTCGACGCTGCAGATGCCCCGACAACGGACGCCGACATCGAGCCCGACTTGCTCGAAGAGCGTGTCTGCAATGGCGCAGCACACCTATGTGCTCGTCCGTTTAACGAGGTGGTGTTGCCAGGAACGCACAACTCCATGTCGGCGCGAGACGAGGACTTCTTTGCCCCCAACCAAGAGCATGGAATTGACCGTCAGCTTGAGGATGGGATCCGCGGGCTTCTGATCGATACCTATTTCTGGCAAGGCGAGTACCAGCTCTGCCACGGCTCCTGTGAGATTGGCTTCACTCCAGCCAGCGAGGGGCTCGGCCACCTGCGAGATTTCCTGGCCGCGAACCCAGACGAAGTGATCGCGATCATCTTCCAGAACGCGATTTCACCCGCCGAGACCGTCGAGATGTTGGAGCTGGTGGGACTGGATTCGATGGTGATGCAGCCGCGCACAGATGGGTGGCCCACGCTGGCAGAGCTCATCGACAACGGAGAGCGAATCCTGGTCACGCTGGAGTCTGGCTCAGGCCCTGACTGGTTGCCCCGCGCGTGGGATGTCTTCTTTGACACGCAGTACTCCTTCTCGGACGAGTCGCAATTCAACTGCGCAGTGAACCGCGGCTCCGCTGACAACTCGCTGCACCTCCTAAATCACTGGCTTCAAGATCCCCTGCCTCTCCCCGAGCTCGGCGCGCGCGCCAACTCTTATGAGACTCTCTGGGCGCGCCTCGAGCAGTGCGAGGCCGAAGGCGTCTTCCCCAACATACTCGCGGTCGACTTCTACGAGACCGGTGACCTCTTTCAGGTGGTCGCCGAGCTCAACGCCGCGGATGCAGAGTGAGCGGAAACATCGTGATCGTTGGGTCTTCCGGGCACGCGCGGGTCGTTCTCGATATCGTCGAGAGGCAAGCCAAGTATCAGGTGGCAGGCTTCATTGATTCGTTCCGCAAGGTCGGTGTCCTGGAGTCTGGCTACGAAATTCTCGGCGATGAGGAGGCACTTCGGGACCTGGTGAAGAAGCACCAGTTGGTCGGCGTGGTCGTCGCAATTGGGGACAATCACATTCGCCGCCGCGTCTCCCAGAAGGTGGCCGCCATCGTGCCCGAGCTTGAGTTCGTGAGCGCCGTACACCCCAGTGCGAGTATTGGCCGCGATGTGTCGATCGGCCGAGGCACGGTCGTGATGGCAGGCGTATGCGTGAACCCCGGCAGCACGCTCGGTGCTGGCTGTATTCTCAACACGCGCTCGTCGCTCGACCACGACTCTGAGATGCGCGCGTTCTCAAGCTTGGCGCCAGGCGTGACGACCGGCGGAAACTGCGTGATCGGTGCAGGCGTCGCGATTGGAATCGGGGCCACGCTCATTCATGGAATCACCGTCGGAGAACACACCGTCGTCGGTGCAGGCTCGACCGTCCTGAAGGACCTGGCACCTCTCGTCACGGCCTTTGGGACTCCGGCTCGGGCTGTTGAACGCCGCAAGGTCGGCGACAAATACCTCTAAGAGCGCGCCTCCGACACCGGGCCAATTGAAGAGGATGTGGCAGTGTTTTCAAACGCCCGCTATATCGACGCGCATGATGAAAACGACCAAGAGCCTCGCCG
The DNA here is from genome assembly GCA_047629415.1 of Bradymonadia bacterium. Taxonomy (GTDB): domain Bacteria; phylum Myxococcota_A; class Bradymonadia; order REDH01; family REDH01; genus CBDUJZ01. Next base: position 7,415 of record JBLHWZ010000029.1, read on the forward strand.
CCGGACTCGTCCTGCTCCTCTCCGCCTGTGGAACGGACGATCCCGATCCTGCGGATACGTTCGTCGACGCGGGCGCCGACACAGACGTGTCTGCCGACACTGACGTCTCCGACACCGCGGACACCGCGGACACCGCGGACACCGCGGACACCGCGGACACCGCCGGCGACACGGAACCGGACACCCCCGACGCTGACGTCGAGCCAGACGTACCTGTCGTCGTCGAAGGGCCGGTCATCCTCGAAGGCCTTGAGGACGAGCTCCCGGCTCCCGGCGACGGCGACGTCACCGTCTATCAAATCGAGTCTGAGGACCAGATCCCGGAAGGCACCAGCGTTCAGGCGATTATCGGAGATTGGATCATCGCGAGTGACCGCGGGCTCTTCGTCGTCGAAGGCCAGGACCGAACGATGTCACCGTGCCCCTGGGGCGGCAGCGTGATCGACGCGATCTACTTCGACGAGAACGGCATGGCCGCTGAAGAGACGCTCGGTGAAATCTGCACGATGGTGAATCTCGGTCAGACCTTCGACGGTCGCGAGTTCGAAATTATCGAAGACGGTAGTGAAGGTCGCGCCCTGCTCGCTGTCAGCGGCGATCTGCAGCAGCTCGACTTCCTCAACATCGAAGCGATGGCGAGCGGCTTCCTCGGGGGGCTCTCGCTCAGCATCGCGCTGAATCCCGGCCTCGTTCGGCCCATCTCAGTGACGGTGTATTACGCGCTCACGCCTGACTCGAACACGCTTCGGGTCGTGACCGGCTTCCGGAATGATGGCGCAGAAAATCACTACCTCGCGATCGGCCACCTGCTCCGGCCGGCTGGTCAGGGCGTCTTCTTCAATCCGCTGAACGCGGACGGCGGATACGGCTACCGATCGCTCGGCCCAGACAACCTCACGGCGACGCCCGTCTCCTTCACGGCGTACACGCACTCAACCGCGAGCTGGGCGTACGTCCCCGACCCGGTTGAGGGTATGGGCGGTGTCCTCCCCGTCGGCGGCGGATCCCTAGCTGTGGCCGGCGTGACCGCTACGCTTATGGGTACAAAAGACCTTCTCGGTGTTCTGCTCGCGCAGACAGCGGCGTTGCCGAATGTCACTGGAATCACCGAGCTTGAGCCTGGCGAAATCAGCTACGTCGGACACCACCTAGTGACAGGTGGCGGCTCTCTGGCGACCACGATCGACTCTGTCTACGGCACGTTCGATATTGACACCGCAAGTGTTGGCGGATTCGTCCGCGACTCCGCTGGCGAACCTGTCGCCAATGTCCGTGTCACCGCGATCGACGGAGACGAGCGCGGGCTGAACCAAGCCGTCACGGGCGCTGACGGATCCTACGAGATGATCGTTCCTGCCGGGCTCACATACGAGCTGCGGGCGCTAGCTCCGGGCCGAACCGGGGTCGCCGACGACCTGATCACGCCCGCCGGCTCCGAGGCGCTGACGGTCGACATCGACACTGCAGATCCCGGGCAGCTCACGGTCAGCGTGACCACAGCGGACGGCGTTCCGACGGTCGCCCGCCTGACCGTTGCCTGCGATGGTCCTTGTCCGCGCCCGCTGGGCGCCGAGATGGACCTGACGGTCGACGACATCCCGTCGGATTTCGCTGCGCTGGTACCTGTCGGCCTTGATGGGACGGCGACCGTAGCCCTCGCGCCTGGCACTTACGGCGTCATCGTCAGCCGCGGCCTTGAGTGGTCGCTTTGGCCATCAGACGGAAACGTCACAGGCGGCGAGCCAATCGAAATCGTCGCTGGCGAGACAGTCGAACTCGCAGCCGAGATTGCGCACGTTGTTGATACGTCGGGTGCTGTCAGCGGTGACTTCCACGTGCACGCGCTGGCTTCGTCTGACAGCTCGGTCGGCAATGAAGATCGCCTCTGGAGCTTCGTCAGTGACGGCCTCGACGTCATCGTCAGCACCGACCACGACTACATAATCGACTACGCTCCCATCATCGAAGCTGAGGGCCTTGGTGGCGAGCTCGCCTCGTTCGTCGGCGTCGAGACGACCACCTCGAGCTATGGCCACATCAACTCCTTCCCGCTTGAGGTCGATGAGTCGCACCGAACCGGTGGTGCGATCGACTGGGGCAACGGAGTAGGCCTGACCATGACGCCAACCGAGGTCTACGGCTGGGCGAATGACTTCCCAGGAGAGCAGGTCGTTCAGATCAACCACCCCGAAGGAACGGGCACGATCAACGGGATGAACTCTGACGTCTTGCTCGGGATCTCCCGCTTCACCGCAGAGCAGCTGGGCATGGAAGAGCAGCCCGCGAATCCGGACATCGAGTGGGACACTGGCTTCTGGTCGGATGACTTCACGGCGATCGAGATCGCAAACGGCCTCAACCGCGCGAGCTTCAACATTCGTCTGCGCTGGTGGCTGACTATGATCGGCCGAGGATTCCACCCGACCGGAACGGCGGTCACCGACACCCACCGCCTCTACAGCGACATCGGCGGCGTGCCGCGAACGTTCGCGTTCGTCTCCGAGGAGACTGACGCCGTCGGCACCATCGACACCGCGGAGTACATGCAGTCGATCAATGAGGGCCGCACGATCGGAACGAACGGCCCGTTCTTCCGCGCTGAACTCCGCACGGACGCAGGCGACACCGCCTCCTTCGGCGATACGATCACTTTGGGCGAGGGCCTGACGCTCGACGTAGAAATCGACATTCCAGAGTGGATGAAGGTCGACCAAATCGATCTCTACATGAATGTCACCGAGGGCATCTACTCGCGCAGCGGCGGAGAGAACGACACCGATCTTCCGCCGACTTTCTCGGTCCCGGTAGAGCTGACCGCGGACGATCTGGAGGTCGTCGCCACCGGCGCAATCGAGCACCGTCACTACGTAAAGACGGTGTCGATCCCGTTGGAGTTCGAGACCGATGGCTACGTTATCATCATGCTCCGCGGCGTCGGCGACGAGACCCGCACCCTCTGGCCAGTCGTTCCACGCCGCTCGGAGACCCCGTTCGCGTTCTCGAACCCGATCTTCATCGACGCTGACGGTGGCGGCTACGACAACTACCCGCTGCAAGGCCTGATCGACGAGATCCTCTCGAACAAGTCCCTCAACGATCCGCTAGGGCCCGGTTGGGACGCAGGTGACTGGCATGAACTCCCGCAGTCCCACTCGCACGATGATTGGGAGCACGGAGTGGAGTACGAGTTCTGGACTCGTGAGTGGGCCGCCGCGCTCGCCGAGCAGATGACCTGCGAGCATGACCGCTCGCGCTAGAGGCCGGGCCGATACCGGCTCGCCCTCTAAAGAGCGTTCTGGTAGGACGGCTCGGACTTGCGTCTTACACAGTCAGGACGATGTTTAATCGGATCTCTTCGCTCGCTCTCGTTGGTACCTTGCTCGCCTCCTCAGCCGCTACGGCTCAGGGGTTCGATGCGCAGTCGTATCACCCGTCACCGAACGCCGGGAATTCGCATTGGACGCAGCCCTCTGCGATCACGCCCGACCACCTCGAATGGGGTGCCGGTCTCAGCCTGAACTACGCGTCCAACGTGTTGGTTCAGCGTGATGGCAACGGCGATACGGTGCACACGCCGATCGCTTCGCTGCTGACAATGAACCTTCTTGGTTCAATCGGTATCACGGGCGATCTCGACATCGCGCTGGATGTGCCGCTGCATATGGTGATGAACGGTGACTCGGCTCCGGCCGGCACCGATCTGCTCGAAGTAGAGGGCGGATTTGGAATTGGCGACATTCGCCTCTTGCCTCGTTACCGTTTCTACTCGTCCGGCTTTGACGGCGCCCGTGGCGGCGTTCATTTGGCGGGTGAGCTCGGCATCGTTTTGCCGACCGGTGACTCGGACAACTTCCAAGGTGGCGGCTTCCAGCTCGCTCCGCGCTTGCTCGCGACGCTCGCCAACAATGGCAGCTCGTCCATGACGCTCAGCTTCGGCTACGTCATGCGTGAGTCGTCCTACTTTGCGCAGGCCGACCTCGAGGTCGATGACGCGCTGACCTGGGGCATTGGCTTCACGGCTGGCGTGAGCGACTCGTTTTCGTTCGTTGGCGATGTGCACGGAGAGGTCGGCTACGCCTCGATCACCGAGGGCACCGAACCTCACCCGATCGAAGGTGTTATCGGCGGACAAATCCACCTCGACGAGATCGATATCGGCATTGGTATCGGTCGCGGTCTGAGCCACGGCTTTGGCGTTCCCGGATTCCGCGGCATCCTCTCGTTCAACTACGGAAAGGCGACGGACCTCGATCGTGACGGCGACGAGCTGCTCAACTCTGACGACGAATGCCCTGACGAGGCCGAGGACTTCGACCGCTTCGAAGACGAAGACGGTTGCCCTGAGCCTGACAACGATGGCGACGGTGTTCTCGATCGCCCGGACCGCTGCGACGACGAAGCCGAGGACCTCGACGGATTCGAAGACGAAGACGGCTGCCCCGATTTCGACAACGACGGCGATCTCATCTTGGACACCGACGACATGTGCCCGAACGAGGCTGAGGACATTGATCTCTTCGAAGACGAAGACGGCTGCCCCGAGCCTGACAACGACGAAGACGGTGTGCTCGATGGCGACGACGCCTGCGTGAATTCGCCGGAAGACATCGATGACTACGAGGACGGCGATGGCTGCCCCGAGCTCGACAACGACGGCGACGACGTGCTCGACACCGATGACGCCTGCCCGATGGAGGCCGAGGTGCTCAACGGCGTCGACGACACCGATGGTTGCCCGGAGCCGAGCCGAATTCACCTGAACTTCCGCACCGGCGAGGTTCAGTTCTTGGAAGAGACCGCTCTCTTCGACGGAACTACCTCGAACCTGACCAACGGCGGCTTTACCGCGGTGAACCAGATCGCGGTGGCCATGGCTGCTTACCCGGAGATGACGCTGCGAATCGTGGTCCGCTCCCGCGACCGCTCGGGAGAGCCGAACCGCTTGGCCATCTCGACTCGTCGAACCACGGCACTCGTCAGCGCCATCGTTGGAGACGGCGTAGAAGCCGCTCGCGTCGAGGCTTCGCCTTACACGTTCCCGGCGACCGATGTGGACGGACCTGGCTACGAAGTCGAGTTCCGCATCTCGCGATAGTGCACTCCGGGCTACCCCAAGACGGCGATATTACCGCCGCTGAGCGCGTGATTCGAGCGCATTTCCCTCCGTCTCGCATCGGCGAGGTCGGGGGCTTGCTGTGTAAATTCGAGAACGAGAACCCCACTGCCTCGTTCAAGGTGAGGGGAGCTCTCGCGGCGCTGAATAACGCTCAGTTGATTGGCGCGACGCGCGTCATTGCAGCTTCTGCGGGCAATCACGGGTCGGGCATCGCCTATGCGTCCTCGAAGCTCGGTCTAGCGGCGACGGTGGTCGTTCCTCGCGACTGCCCGGCGATCAAGCTCAAGAAGATGCGCTCCTACGGCATCGACGTGCATGTCTCCGAGAGCATGGGCTACGATGACGCGGAAGTGGAGGCGATCGCGATGGCAGAATCGGAGGGCGTTCCCTTCGTCAGTCCGTTCGCGAACAAGCATGTCATGGCCGGCAACGGCGGTACTATCGCTAGGGAAATTCTAGCTCAGGTGCCCGATGTCGCGTCGATCGTGGTGTCGGTCGGAGGTGGCGGTCTGCTCGCCGGAATCATCGCGCAGCTGCTTCTCGTTAGACGAGACGTGAAGCTGGCAGCGGTGCAATCAGAGGCCTGCCCCGCTTACGTACGCAGCCTCGAGGACGGAAAAGCCTACACTCGCTGGGAAGGCGAAGAGAGCTGGGCCGAAGGGCTAGAAGGCGGCACCGGGGAGCTGGCTGTCGAGGTTGGCCGAGCCTACGGAGTGACGGCCCTCGCGGTCCCGGAGCCCTCGGTTCGTGAGCGCGTGCTCTGGGCGTACCGTGAGCACGGCATCGCGATGGAAGGCAGCAGCGCGGTGGTGTTTGCAGCTCGCGAGCTCGGCATGCTCGATACGTTGCCTGAGCCCTGCGTGCACGTGATTACGGGTGGCAACATTGGCGAAGATCGGCTGCGAGGATAGGTCGCTGCTGCGGCATCTCGCGTCCGGTCGCTCCGCTAGCTAGGTCGGTCGCTCTGAAAAGACCCGATCGCGCCACGCAAACACATCCTCGAACTCAGCGGCGAGTACAGGGTCCGCCCAATGTCCGCGACTCTTCACGCCGATGTGAATCACATCATCGGGGACCGGCGAAACGAACTGCAGGGCCAGGGCCATCGTCATGTCCGCATAGGTGATGCGGTCGCCAAGCAAGAAGGGGGTGCGTTCAAGCGTCGCTCGGATACGCTGCAGCCTCCCGCGTAGTTCTTCTTGCACAGCGTCGAGATCGACCCTGCCGTATTTGACGAGGATGAAGTGCGCGCCAGACTTTCCGAGGGCCGTGGTGATTGGGCCCAAGCCCCGCAGTGGAGTCGGGATACTGTCTAGTAAGGCGGCTGGATCTTTGGCCACAGTCGCGGTCGTTCGGGCTCGTCCGGCCGACGCGGTCAGCTCCGCCCACTCGTTCCACCCCGCGACTTCCTCCTCGCGCCCCTTCGGGAAGAGCTCCGCCGAACCTTGCTTATCGGCCCACTTCGCGATCTCGAACGAGTCGAAGAGGTTGCCGTCGGACTTGATGAGGACCGGAACAGAGAGCCTGCCGAAGAACCTGCCTGACTTGAGGCGCAAGCCCGGCTCTCCGAGCATGGCGAGGTACTCTCGGTACTCAAAGTCGACGTGATTGGCCTCAAGCGCCCATTTCGCTTTGCGAGACCACGGCGAGTAGCGGATGCCGTAGAGGGCGGGCCTCATGCGCTTTCGAGATCCGTTTTGCAGGTCTCTTCGAAGCCCTCTTCGAGCGAGGCTCCGAGCCCAACGACAACTCGGTTCACGAAGTTGAAGTAGCCGGTGATCATTGTCGCATCGAGGATTGCGCTGTCCGACCATTCGAGCGCACGAAGCTCTAGTATCGCGTCTTCATCGGGTTTCGGATCCCGCGTCAGCTCGCGGGCGAAGCGGAGCAATCTGCGCAAGGCTGGGGACAGCACATCCGCGATCTGACCCTTGGCCAAGAGCTCCAGCACCTCCGCATCGACTCCGTAGGACCGCAGAGGGGAGAGATGGTGCTCGACGCAATAGGCGCAGTTGTTCAGCGAAGAGACGATCACGCCGATCATTTCTCGCGTGCGCCGATCCAGCTCTGACCTGCCAAAGAGCAGAGTCTTATAGAACTCGAAGTGCGTCTCCATCGCCGCTGGATTCAGCGATTGGACCTGCATGACTTGGGCGACTCCACCACGGGCGCCGGAGATGCGCTTGTAGATGTCTGCGAGTTGTCCCTGAGCGCGCTGAGGGTCGATAGTGTCGATATAGCTCATAGGTCTACCAGGCTCCCACGTAGCGTCGCCGCGGGTCTTTGAGGACGAGGTCGCCACCGGCGCGCTCGGCGATGCGCAACATGGCGCTGTTATTGCCGGCGATCAATCCGAAGATCACCCGGTGCGGCGAAGCATGAATGGCGCGAGCGAGGCACGCCTGGCCGAATCCGGTCTTCCGGAACGCCTTGTCAGTGTAGAGCGACGTGATCTGGCTGGCTCCGCCAAAGTCGTAACGGGCGATGGCGGCGACTGCGTTATCACCGAGCCGAATCCCGTAGAAGGAGGCGACCTCGAGTGCGGCCTCTGCCATCACCGCGTCACGTTCCCACCCGGGCTGCTTCCCGCTGCGCACTTGTTCTACGGCGTCGACCCAGTGTCTGGGTTCAATCGCCAAAACAGGCGGCGCGGCTCGCTCGATCGACGCAACATTCGGCAGCGGGGCCGGGGTGCGATCACGATTAAAGTGAAAGACGTGAATCGGAGCGTCGTTCTGCCGGTCCAAGCCCATCTGCAGCACAATCTCGTCACGGTCGTCGAGGCCACCGTAGATATCGATACACTTCTGCTGAGCCCCGTCCTGCTTCTGAGCGTCGAAGACCTGCACCAATTGGCTAGGAATCAGTCCAGCGCCCGGAGGCACTGATGCGTGGTTACCTTCACGCAGCGTTGGCATGTCGGGGTTTGACCAACGTGGCAGTTCAGCAACATCCATTCGTTGGCCAAAACCGTTGAATAGGGATGCATCCAGTCCAAAGAGCCAAGCGGGATCAACGGAATTCGACATTCGCGCGCGGGAGAGCTTAGAAAATCCTGGGGACCCATAGTGTACTTCCTCGGGCTCGACAGCGCAAAGAGCCTTGCCCCTCTCCGCTACGCGCTGCTATCGCCGAGTCGCTTCGTCCCCCCTACCTCGGCGCCTAAATGGCTACATCCCCCATCGGCGATAAGCCGTATCGAGAGCTGACCATCGCGTCCGTCGTCTTCGGCGTCCTAGTCGGCTGCTTGATGACCTCCGCGTTCGTCTACATTGCGCTCAAGCTCGGTTTTGGCCTCGCTGGCTCAACAGTCGCGGCGATCCTCGGGTTCGCCGTTCTGCGCGGCGCGCTTCGAAATGGCAGCATCGTAGAGAACAATATCAACCAGACGGTCGCGTCGGGTGTGAACAACGCAAGCTCCGGCATCGCGTTCACATTCCCTGCGCTTTTCCTTCTGCGCGAGAACGGGGTCATCGACGACTTCTCGTTCTGGCCGGTCATGTTGGCCGCGCTCGGAGGGTCGTTCTTGGGAATCGCCTTCATCATCCCGCTGCGAAAGCAGATGATCGAGTTCGAACGACTGACCTTCCCCAGCGGAATCGCAGTCGCGAGCCTGCTGCGCTCTCCAGGAGCAGGCGCACGCCAAGCGAAGCTTCTCGGAATGGGATTCGCCGTCGCTGCGACCTTCCACGCGCTCTCGTCGGCAGGGCTGATGCCCGAAGAGATCGATATCGGACACATGTTCGGCCTTCCGATGTACATCCAGGTCGGCTTCGCGGTCTCATTTGCGTCGCTCGGCGCGGGCATGCTCTCCGGCAAAGGCGGCCTGCCCTTCATCCTCGGTGGAGTGCTGGCGTGGTGGGTCATTGCCCCGATCGCTGTCTACACCGGCGCTGTGCCTGGACCGGAAGCGTTCGGTCTCGCGACCGCGCCGGCCGGTTACGACGCCTGGGCGACCTGGGATGTCATCTACTTCCAGATGCTCCGTCCACTGGGCATTGGCGTTCTCATCGGCGGCGCACTCAGCGGTGTCGTCGCCTCGTTCCCGGCGTTGAAGGCGGCCATCGGCTCGCTCGCGAACTCCTCGAAGATGGGCGGAACGTCCGACCAGGAGCTTCCGCTCTCGGTCTTAATCGCCGGTGTTGTCGCTTCGATCTTCGTGCTCTTCCTCGCCGCGAAGCTCTCCTCCGATCTCTCAGCAGCGCGCTGCCTGCTCACTGCAGTCGTCGGCACTGCATGGTTGGCGCTGGCAGGTCTCATCGTCGCTCAGGCGACGGGTATGACGGACATCTCGCCGATCTCTGGCATGTCGCTTATCGGCGTCACGATCATGTTCTTCCTCACCGGCGGAAACGCGGTCCCGGCCATCACACTCGGCGTCGCTGTCTCTATCGGTATTGGCCAGTGCGCGGACATGATGAGCGACCTCAAGGCAGGCCACCTCATCGGCGCCACGCCGCGTAAGCAACAGATCGCGCAGTTCGCTGTGGCCTGGATCGGCGTGCCGGTCGCGATTGGCGTCGTCTACCTGATTTGGGAAGGGATCGGCTTCGGACCAGGGCAGGAGCTCAGCGCTCCGCAGGCTGATGCTCTCGCAGGAATCGTCACCGCCCTGGGAGACGGCGCTGTTCCGCTCGACAAGTATGGAGCGGGAGCCGCTCTCGGACTCGCGCTTGGCGTGTTCCCCATCTCTGGCCTCGGCGTCCTGGTGGGCTTGGCGATGTACCTGCCGTTCTTCATTACGGTGACCTACGGCATCGGCGCGGTCATCGGGATGGTCGCTCTCAAGGTGAAGGGTAAGGCGTGGATTGGCTCCACACTCGTTCCCGTCGCAGCGGGCTGCATCATCGGCGAGGCGCTGACCAGTCTGGTCGCTGTCCTCCTCAAACTCGCGTTCGGTTAGGAGAGCACCATGAAGAATATAGGACTCGTTCTCCTCACCCTTGGCGTTGGACTTTGCGGCGCTTTCGGCGCCCGCAACTCAGAAGGCATTCACAATCACACGACCATCACGGGCGCCGCGGCCATGCACGAAAGCGCCGCCGCAGCAGCCTACGAGGCGTATTGCACGGACGGCGAAGACGAGCCGCTCCCAGCGTCGGACATGTGTGGCAACGAAGACGCAGTGCAGGACCGAGCGTTCTACGAGATCGCTCAGTCAGCAGCTCACACTCTTGAAGGCTACATCGTCGCCGGGCGCGAAGGCTGGATCACCGCGCTTCAGGGTAAAGTCGATTCGGCTGAGGCAGCAGCTGCGCTTGGAGCCCTTCCTGCTCCCGAGATCCGCTTCAAGCAGTGGGCAGGTGCGAACGGTCTCCCGTTCGGCTTCGGGATCCTGCTCGTCATCGGCGGCTCACTGCTGGCCCGTCGCGGCGCCAAAGAAGCGTTGGAAGGACCGAGCGAATCCGGTGGTCCAATCGACTTCGGCGTTGTTCTCGGAGAGGCTGCAGCAGCCGCAGAGGCACTCGCGGACGAAATGTCAGCGAAGAGTCAGCCAACGCCCGAAGACTTCGAGATGGTTAAGCTGGCCATCACCAAGATCAAAGACGACCAGTTTGAACGTCTTATCGAGGCTCGTTTCGCCGTGCAGACTCGCCACGGACTCGAAATCTATGCTCAGATCTTCGGCCCGCTTTCGGGTGCCGAGCGGTTCTTGAACCGTGCTTGGGCGGCGGCCACGGATGGTCACTGGCCTGAGACACGCGCCAGCGTCGAACGCGCGGTCGAGCAAGCGCACACCGCGCACAAAGCGGTTCCGAGCTAGTGAGACGCTTCCTGCCACTCGCCTTGCTGCTCGTCGCCTGCGGTGACGAGGAGTCGGAGGCTCTGGCTGCCTCCGCCGATGCCGAAGACGCGAGAGTCTCCGATGTCGGCGGCTCCGGCGGCGGCGGCTCCGATGTCGGCGGCTCCGATGTCGTGGACGCTGAGCAGGGCGATGTCGCGGCGGATGTATCGACGCGAGATACGCCCGTCGATGTGGTCGAAGACTCTACCGAGGACGCAGGCCCGGCCTGTGTCGACCCGAGTCCGAGATGCCAGGAGTGCAGTCTGGACTTCACAGGTGCGGACATCGATCGGCCGAGCACGCGCGTCGCCCAGATTGCGAACGACGCGGGCGTGCTCCGGATCCGCAATGTCTACCTCGTGAACACGCCGCCTCTCCTGCAGCTCTCCAATTCCTGGATCAGCTACATCGTCGACCGAGCGGCGCCGGACTGGGTTCCCAACGAGTCACTCACCGGATTCGACAGCGTCGGGAGCCTCATCCCGATTAACGCTGGCGAGATCTTCGAGCTAGAAGTCGCGTTCAACGAGGTCATGGATGGGCCCACGGGATGTAGCGCCGGCTCCTGCGGCACTGCGGTCGTCGAGTACGAGCTCTGCGACGGGTCCGTGGGGTCAGAGACGATCACGATTGCCCGGCGCTAGGCACGTCGGCGTTTCGTCGCTCGAACCGCATGAGCCGGGTCGATTGCGTGCGCGGCCTAAAGCGTGGGGTCGATCGTGTGAGACGCTGGACACGATTCATCGCCGTCGTTCGAACATCCCCCTCGCCTCGCCCACCATGAGCGCAGCGAATCGCGTCTGCGTCCTGGGTCCTGCGTCGCGCGTCCCGGGTCCCACCCGCATCCGCGTCCCGCAGACGGTCACACCCGCCCGAACCGTCGTCGGTCGGCGAGTCGGCCGCGTGCACCGCCGCGCACGATTCACTCCTCTTCCAACCCCCACTTCCGGCCGATGCGCGCGAGCGTCGCCGCGTTGAGAATGGCGGCCTCCGTGACGTCGTTGACGTAGCCGGTGACGACGTCGCGGGGCACGTGGCTGTTGGCTTCGAGGTCCTCACGCCATTCACGGTGGAACTCAGATCCGCCATTGAATGCGGCCGAGTTGAGTTCCTCTTCGCTGAAGTCCTCCTCGGTGTACTCGTCGTCGTCTAAGTTGAGGTGCTGGATGCCCATCGCGTCGCAGATCGTGCAGAATCCTGGCTCACTCTCTCCGGACTCTTCGCACTTCGCCCGCTCTTTGGTGAGGAACTCGGCGAAAGCGTCGGCCATGGCGAGTTCTTCGGGCGGCAATGGATGGTCTTTCGGGCCTTCGTGCTTGATGGTCGCGCCGGGGACGTTGATGGCTTGGGCGAGTTGAATCAGTGCTTGAGAAATCGCGTTCATATCTCTCTCTGGGGCAGTGGGACGGGAAATCCGTCCGATGCTCTCATGTTCGACTCGCCGCTGAATTTGTTGCGCCAAAACGAACGAGGCCACCACTCGGTGATCGAGCGGCGGCTTCCTCCGATTGAGTGTCGGCGGTGCGCTAGAGCGCGGCCTTCATCCGAACCGTGACCTCGTCAGGCGTACCGACCCCGTCGACTCGCTTGAGGATGCCCTTGTCGCCGTAGAACGGAACTATGGGCGCGGTGTCGGAGTGGTACTTCTCGAGCCGCGCCTTGCACGCCTCGGCGGTGTCGTCCTTACGCTGCACAACGCGGTCCGCGACGTCGGCGGGCGGCGGGTTGAACAGGAGGTGATAGATCGCGCCGGTCTCGGGGTCGGAGCGTCGATTGACGATGCGCTCCTCGATGAGCTCGTCCGCGACTTCGATGAGTACGACGGCGTCGAGCGATACCTCTGCCTTCTTCATCGCGACGTCGAGCGCCTCTGCCTGAGGGCGAGTGCGCGGGAAGCCGTCGAGCATGAAACCCTTCGCGGCGTCGGACTTTGCGATCCGCTCAACGACCATACCGATCACGACATCGTCGGGCACGAGATGGCCTTTCTTCATGTAGGCGTCGGCCTGCTTACCCATCTCTGTTCCCTCTTTCACCGCCGCGCGAAGCATGTCGCCGGTGGAGATGTGCGGGATCGCGTAGTGGTTTACGAGACGGGCAGCTTGCGTACCTTTTCCGGCTCCAGGAGGGCCGACGAGGATCATGCGCATGAGACTTTGGGGGTATTATTCGAGTGGCGCCGACAGCTTCTGGTGTGCCAGCGGGCATCGCCCTAACGGCCAGCGCAGCGTTCGGCAACCCGTCAGCCGAACGGCCCCTCGCTGTAGCGTCCACCGTAAACGACCATGCCGCCGCCCTCGCGCACTGGTAGCCCCACAAGGGTCGCGCGCAACATCATCAGGAAATCACCGAGTTCGTCCAGCGGATCGGAGGCGTCCGGCATCCACTCGGCTTCTTCCGCCGCGTAGGGATCGTCGTAGCGGCCCAGCCACGCATCGGCCTCTCCGATGGCGATCGCGTAAGGCAGCAGGGATTCGAAGGCCCGGACATTCCAGGCGCCATGCTCGATCAGGTCAGCCTTGGTGGCAGACGTCGCGAAGATGCGAAACGCGGCCACCTCTGCCTGGATCTTCAGCCCGCGCTCGGTGCGCAACGGAATCAACCTCGATGCGAAGCGAACAAGGAGAGCGGTCGAGAGCCACGCGAAGCCGAACGAAGTCAGGCCAAAGAGTAGCCCGCCGCCGCCGATCAGGGCGGAGCCCGCGACGACCCTTCGTAGGCGTTGGTTCAACTTCTCGGGGTCGGTGTGGAAGGTCCGGCCGTGACCGTGCAGCGTACGATAAACGTGGTATCTGAACTCGAGGAAGTGAGGCGCGATCGACTTCCTTGAATCTGAGAGCAGCCCTTGGCCTTCCCCTCCGAGGAGCGCGGTTAGCACGACGACTTCATAGTCACGGAGTGCATCGCCGTGAGGGGCGTGAGTTAGCTCCCAGTCGTCTGACGTGAGCGCGAAGACACCGTGCTGTGAGCGGACTCGACGGATGCTCAGGTGAGCGCGTCGGGCCAAGTCGACCACTGTCGCGAGGAACGCCATTGCGTCGACGCGGGCACTGAGGACCGCGGCCACCTCGGCAGGCCCAAGGTGTTTGGGCAGTTCATGGTGTGCCTCCACCTCGGAGTCGTCGCTGGTCGCTCGGAGGGCCAGCACACAGATTAGGAAGAGCACAGATAGCGGCAGGAGCGCCCAGAGTCCGAGTTTCGTCGCTGCTGACTTCATGAGTCGCAGCGGGGCGATTGAACGTCGGAACGTGCCGTGGCGCGCGCGGAACGAGATCCGGAGCATTTCGCTGGGCCTGAGCTCCGCCACTCGGACATCCACCGGAGATTCTCCGCTCATGGGCCCGCAATCCCCGACAACATTCGGGCCTAAATAGCGTTCGCACATGATCCCCTCGGGCGTTTCGTCGTCCAGCGCTAAGCGGACTCGCACGCCTTCGATGGGTACACGCCAGCCATGCCCGATCGCATCGAAGTAGAAGTCCTCGCCATGGCCGGTGAAACGAACGACGCCGCTAAGATCGTAGGTGATTCGCACGGCGTGCTGCCCGGTCAGTCGGATCGACTCGTCTCCGATGAAGATCCGAGCGGCACCTCTGGAATTCTCGACTTGGTAGGGGCGCGGTCCGCCGCGATCATCGGTGACGCTGAGGGCGGTCAATGTCTGAGTTGAGCGACGTCCGTCGACGCTGCGGAGGACCGGGATCTCGCGCTCGATGAAGAAGCCGCGCGTGTCGTCGAAGTCGTAAGTGAACTCTTCCGTTACGTGTACCCACCCGTCATTGCCGGGGACGACCGTGACGTTGAGATCACGAACCACAGCGCTGGCTTGGGCTCCGCTGGACGCGAAGCCGATAAGTGTGAAGAGGCTGAGAAATAGCGCGAGTCTGATTGAGTCTCGCAGAATCACCAGTCGCCACCTAGCTCGACACCGGCCCGGAGGCCGTCCGACCTGGGGTCCGCGCCAGCTGGTTGCGTGCGCATGTGGAGGCTCACTTCCCTGGCGAACCGCCCGATGGAGTCTCCCAGTCCGGCCGCCCGTTGTTGCCCATGGCTCAGCTCCAACCAGGCTGTCCGATCTCTGGAACCCCGGAATCCACCAATCCACGGATCGGCTGCACCGAGCACTATGGCGAACGGAAGGAGCAGTTCGAAATCATCGAGATCGCTGCGCTCAACGGCAAGCTCCAGATGGTTCCTGAGCCCCCAGAGTTCGGACCGAATTCTCGCTCCTCGATGCGTGCGTCCCGGCATCCAGCGCGCCATCAGGAGCGCGACGACTCCTGAGCTGCCCATCGCTAGCGCAATTTCTCGAGCGTAGGGGAAGGAGAGGGCGAGGCTGAAGAGGCCGAGCACGATGAGCACGCCGCTGAGCGTGCCGTATCTGCGCTGGACGAGGCGTGGGTTCTCGGAGAACGCCCTCGGGACGACCGAAGCGTAGACGGCGTCCTCAATCTTTTGGAGGTCGGTGTAGAGTCGGTTCCGCAGGTTCGAGGTCAGAATGGAGTTGGAGAGCTCGAAGATGGCCTCAATGAGGAGCTCTTCGTAAGGCTCCAGAGGGTCACCCAGCTGCGTCCGCCGCGTCATTCGGAATTGCCGCGCGCCGAGTCTGGAGCGTTGTCGGACGGGGTCTTGAGAGATCTCGATGTGGCCGCGGACGGCGAGGTCGATCAGGGTAGCGACGAGGTCGTCCATGTCGAATCGATCGTCCCAGATTACCCCCGCCTGAGCGGGCCGCAGCCGGGCGGGAGGAGCCACGCGGGTTCCACCTCGCCGTCCGGCCGATCGGCGCCCGGCCATCGTCATACGGAGGATGAGCGCGAGGAACATGATGAGGGGGCCCAGCATCCACCATTCGAGCCGGGCCAACGCCCCAGACGTCGACCGTTCGATGGTGGACGGTGGGGTGATGAAGTTGCTTAGGAACGATGCGGTGAGCGCCATCGCGCTGCCGGCGGGTATCGTCTCAGAGGCCTCGAAACGTAGCGCGCCGCCTACCGACCGCACGCATTCTCCACCAAACTCTCCGTACCCACCTAACAGGCAGTGCGCGCTCACAGAGGAGGAAGCCAGGGAGAGCACGCGAACTTCTGCCGAGAGCGAGTCAATGGGGACAGCCCAATCGGTACCGTTTACGTGCCACGCGAGCTCCACCGCGCCGTCGTTCGCCCGCAATCCACCGCGCGACGTGTAGAGGATAATGTAGCTCTCGCGGCCGGTTGTCAGACGCTGAGTATCCCCAATGACGATTCGCTCGATCGGCCCAAGCGACTCAACGTGAAACGGCTGCGAGCGTCCCACCCCGTCGGTGACCCCGAGGATGTCGTACTCCAACAATACATCTGCACCGTTTCGCTCGAATCGCGTCGAGAGATCCCGAAAGATCCCCGGTCGCCACGCGTCCTCGAAGTCGTAGACGATCGTCTCTTGCACGGTCACGACTCCGTCTGCCTGCACCGTCAGCACTGCATCAAAGGACTCCACGCGCTCCGCCGCCGCGTGCGCGGGGAGTAGGCAGACCAATAGTGATGTCAGAATGCGGGCGGAGGAGGTCACATGCGGTGCATAACCCGCGCCGCGGGCGCGGTCACATTCCTGCCGAATTCAGGAGAAGTCTTGGCTATTCGCCGAGAATCGTTTGCAGATAGCTCGCTGACTCGCCGCAGAACCGCGTCGCTGTGAAACCAGGGAGCTCGGCTCTCTCACCAAACGGTCGGTCGATTCCGCCGTCCATCAGGCAGCCCTGGCCGTCAAACGGGTTATGGAACGAGGTCGCGGGCCCTGACGGATCGGCCAGGCCGAGGCTGTGTCCGACCTCGTGCGCGACGGTCTCTCCGATGATGTTTCCAAGCACACGGATTGCCTCTGCGACCAGCGCGATGCGCTCTGGTTCTCCGATGCCCTGAGCCTCTGAGAGAGAGGCGGGGCCTGCACGCACGGCGTCAAAGACGGGGTCGAAGAGCGGGTCTTCAACCGGTGCTCCCTCGGGTCTGCTCTCCGAGAGTTCGGGGTGCATGGACCACCAAAGATAGCTCTCGATGAACACGCCTCCGTAGCCGGCCGCTCCGTCGCTCTGGGTCTCTGCGCTGGCACCGCCGATGGTGTCGCCGAGCCGGAGATTGCCGACATCCTTACCAGGGCTGCTGTCGTAGCCCAGCAGACCCAGCCCGTTCGGGTCTGGTCCACCGACCTCGACGACGGAGATCACGTCCGGCGAGATGTCGCGTGGCGCTTCGAGCAAGAAGTCGACACGGTACCCGTCGTAGATCGTGCGCAGTCGCTCGAGAATTTGCGCCTGCACTTGGGCGCTGGCGGAGCCCAGCCCGTAGCGATCGAGTGAGGAGGTGAAACCGGTAAGGTAGTCGAGCAGAACGATCTGGCCTGGCGGATCCAGCCGGATGTTCAGCGGCAATGCTATCGTCTCAAACTCGCTCACTGATGTAGTGATCGTAACCGTCAGTTCACCAGAAAAGACGCCCCACTCGCGGAGGAACCAGCTGTCTAGGAGGCGGGTGTTCGCTTCGTCGACGATGGGCTCGACAGTAAGTCGAAGCAGCCCCTCGTTGATCCAGGTCGGGACAAGGTCGACGTCGATATCGCCGCGTCCCTGATCGCCGGTGAACGTACCCTGAAATGTGACCCGGTTTGTTCCGCGTTCGGGGCTCACGAATCCGGTGCCGAGGATCTCGACGATCTGGCCGACCGAGTACTCTAGGGGGCTCAGGTCGAGCACGGCAGCGGGCCGAACATCGAGGGCGAATGGGGTGGCCTCGGACTCAAATGTCTGCCCATTGTTGAGCGTGGTTCTGGCGGTGGCCGAGGCGATCAGTTGCCCGGACTCCAGCGTTCCGAAGTTTGGATCGAAGAGGAAGCTGGCTCGTCGTCGGTTGGAGCGCTCGACCGGAGTGAGCCCATAGGAGGTCACCACCGGGATCACGTCACCGGCGTCTGTTTCGAACTGGCCTTCGATCGCTAATCGGCAGGTGCCTTCGGAGGGAAACGAGAACCCTGTGCCGCTGACGACAAGCTCCTGCCCCCAGCTGACAATCCCGGCGGGCATGCGATCGATGTCCAATGGGACCTGGTCAGAGAAGGTCGCCAACCAAGTCCAGGACTCGCTCTCGTCACCGTTGGAGCGCAGCTGAATGCGGAGGGAATGCTCTCCCAATCCAAACACACTAAACGCTTCCTGCGACATCTCGAATTCGAGGTCCAGTCCGTCGGTGTTGCTCGACGAAATCAAGGCGTTGGCGTCTCCTCTTGAGAGCCGCAGCGTCGTGCCGCGGGGGTCTTGCACGCCGCGGGCGCTCACGTAGAGCGTCGTGCCAGGAAGAATCGGATCAGCGGCTTCCATGCCCGAGATCGTAAGCGCTGATTGGTCGACCGGGTCTTGCCCGTTACCAGGTAAGCAGCTGAGCGACGCGGCTAGAGCGCCGACGAGCGAGAGAACGCAGAGGAATCGAATCACGGCAAACACACGAATACGAGGGCGTCGCTGACGCTGTCCAAGATCTCACACTCCTGATCGATCCGGCAGAGGAAGGCACCGAGTCCACAGTCCTTTGCACAGTAGCGGTCTCCGCCCTCGTCGACGCAGAAGCTGCCAGGGTCGCAGTCGCTGTCGAGGTCACAGCTGGCCGTCGCGCAATAGCCATCCTCGCGGTCCAAACAAACACGCGTGCCGCCACAATCACTGAAGTCGTCGCAGGCATCGCCCACCGCACCGCGGCCAGTGGCAGCGCAAGCCCCTCCGCTCGGGAACAACTTGCACGCCTCGCCGTCTCGGCAATCGAATGAGTCGAAGCAGGACTCGGCGCACGACCGCAGCGGATCTCCGGGACCGACGAGCGGACAGGTATGTGCCTCCGGGCAATCGCCCTCGAAGTTACAGGACACCTCGTCGCAGTCGCCGTCATCGCAAATCGTGCCCACCGGACATTCTTGAGAGTCTTCGCAGCCGGAGGGATCGCCGACATCAATCTCGGCGATATAGTCGATGGCGCCGTCGTCAAAGGGGAAGATGCGAACCGAGTGTGTGCCGGGACCGATTGCGGCGTTGATGACTTCAACATCGTCGGTGGTGCGGCTGGAGTCGATGACAGCGCCGTCCGGGCCCACAAGCTCGACGTCCAGGTCGAGCGCCGCCCCGTCGAAGGACACCTCGATGAACGCTTGCCCGGGGCCACTGATCACGAACACGTCTTCGTCTCCGGGGCAGATCGAGCCGTCGAAGACGCCGAACGGAGCGATGCGCGAGTCATCGACACTATCGTTCGGCTCGAACTCGTCGGGTGTACACTCGCAGAACGTATCGACGCGCGCGACCTCGATGTCATAGTCGGCCTGCGAGCCGCTGAATCCAAGTACTTGCGCGATGACGAACCCGCCACCGGCGACACAGGTTGTGACGGCCTCAACATCTTCCACGCTGGCGCTGGACCCCAGGATGGCCCCTTGCGCGTTACGGACCCGAAGGTCGAGGTCACCTTCTGTGTTCGAGAACAAAACGGAGACGGTCAGCTGCTGGTCACCGTCGGCAGTGATCCGCCAAAAGTCATCGTCGTTTGGGCAGATCGTCGCTCCGGCCGCGGAGGTTAGAGTCGAGGCACTCGGTAGATCGTCGTTGTCTTCGGCTGCGTCATCCACGCAGCTGCTAGGTGTGGATGCACCGCCACAGCCGCCGCACACTTCGACTGAGCCGCCGGAGCCGGTAGTGGCGGGTGTGCACTCGCCTGGGCAGTTGGAGCAGGGCACGGAGCAGGACAGGCCGCCGCCAGAGTTGGCGCACAACCCGCTGCCACACTCTTCGTTTGAGGTGCATGGCTCACAGGGGCCGAGCGCCCCTGAGTCGTCGCCCGCGACGGCGACAAATTCGCGAGTGATGGTCTGTGCGCGGTGATCACAAGCGGTGCCCTCGGAGTCGTCGTTGTCATAGGCGAGTACAACGTAACGCACGATGCGCTCCTCGCCGTCGGCCAATCCAAATGACGGGACGCGCGCGCGCCACTGGGCATCGGACTCGGCAAACTCGAGCTGTTGGAACGCGGTAAGGTTGGGGTTGTCGGGGAACTCCACCGGGTCGGTCGTCCAGTAAAGAAGCGGGCTCTCACGGAGCTGCCCGTCGTCGGTCACGTCGACGACGATCGGGTAGCCGCCTGCAGAGGCCACCCGCACTCCGGCGTCGGGCTGCCGTATCGAGATGGTCGGTGAGTCTCCCGCGCAGCCTTCCTTTGCGGGGGTCTGCAGCACGACGAGGTAGTCTTGCAGGACCGGCGGGTGGTCGCTGTCGTCGGCAGAGAGTGTGAGTGTCCAGCGCAGGGAGGCGTCGGTCTGATCAGGCGTCGGACACCAGGTGAACTGCGCGCTCTTAGGCCCCAGCACGTCGACATTGGCGCCGTCGGGCGCGGCGCCTTCGAGGTTCATTCGAACGACCTCGGTATCGTCATCTCTCACCTCGACTGGAAACACGACGCAGGGGTCGCGCTCCAGATCGTAGGCTCCTCCAGCGGCCATCACAAAGACGGGCGCGGCGTCTCCTACAGTAGAGACATCGACGACCACGGCCTGCGTGACTTCGCCGCCAGAAAAACTGAGCCGGAACGTCAGCTCATGGCGGCCGACCTGAGAGGCCAGTGGTGTCCATCGAAACTCGCCTCCCGCAGGCGACCCGCCGATGGTCGCGACGCGCTCAATTCCGGCAACGGTTGGTGCGTCGTAGGAATAGGAGAGCGAGGTTCCATCAGGGTTGTTGACGGCCAACGTGACGACGAGTGTCTCGTCGACGAGGACCGTCTGGTCGGTGATAGGAAGGAGCTCGATCGCGTCCGTTCCGGCGGGGCCGGCGGCGGTGCATGCGGTGAGCGCGAGGGTCATAATAATGCTGAGGTACTTCACGCGTGGGAGCCTAGCGCGAATTGTAGAACCGGAGAAAGGCTTTGCGCTATGCGTCGAGCGGGCTGCGGACTCCGTAGGCCCCTCGGCCGAGCACGTGGAGGTACTTCATGGTGGTCTGCACGGTGGTGTGGCCGAGCAGTTTCTGCACGGTTCGGATGTCGGTGCCGGAGCGCAGTAGGTGGGTGGCGAAGGAGTGTCGGAGCGTGTGACAGGTCGCGGGCTTCGTGATTCCGGAGCTGCGCAGCGCGGACTTGAAGGCGTTTTGTACTGCGCTAGTGCTCCGGTGCCAGCGGCATGGTCTGTCTGGGTTTTCGCGGTTGATTGCCCTTGAGGGGAAGACCCAACACCATCCGAATTCGAAGGGGGCGCTCGCCTTCTTGACGGCGAGCGCGCCGGGCAACGGGGATGCGATCGGCGGGTCCTCTTGTGTATCAGCGGTCCACTGTGCTCGGACCCGCTCGACCTGATCGCGCAGCGCCTCCCGAAGTGACTCAGGCATGATGGTGATGCGGTCTTTCGCACCCTTACCTCCCCGAACGACGAGTTCGCGTGCGTCGAAGTCGAGGTCCTGCACCCGAAGCGTGACGACCTCGCCGACTCGTAAGCCCGCTCCGTAGAGCAGGTTGGCGGCGAGCCGATTCTCGGCGCCCACCAAGCCGAGTACGGCACGAGTCTCCCCTTCTGAGAGTACCGTCGGCAGCCGTTTGGGTCGTTTCGCGGCCTGGAAGACAAGGTCGCCCATCTCCATCCGGAGCACCCGTTTGTACAGGAACGCCAGCGCATTGAGCGCTTGCCGCTGGGTCGCGCTCGCGAGCTCCCGCTCCGTGGCGAGTGAGGTCATAAATTCTCCGATTTCCGCCTCACCCAGCTCCTGCGGGTGCCTCTGCATATCAAAGTAGCGGAGGAACTCTCTGATCCACCGCCAGTAGATCTCCGCTGTCCTCTCCGAGTGGCCGCGTCGCACGATCTCCGTCCGGAACTGTTGCCTAAGCTTCACGTCTCCTCCTGTGGTCGAGACATGAGTGTTATCGACAGCCTGCGCCGCTCGTCGACAATTTTCTCGGGTCGCCGGGTGAACATAACCCCGCTGATCCCAGAGTTGTACTCAGTGCACCGGCTGGTGATAGGTCGGGCGGGTATGTTTTAGGCGTGATATGAGGGTTATGCCGCCCCTTCACGGTACAATCAGATGTTGTCCAGACTGCAGCCCTCGACGGTCGAATGCTCAGCTGGAGCACGTATGATCAGCTAGCTCGTCGTCGGTGCACGACGTGTATGAACCCGGGACCCGTGCGGGTACTGACTGTTCGCTCTCGCGACTGCTTCCCACTCCTCATTGGTCGGCATCCTGAAGCCGCTGCATTGGTGCACTTCCGCGTTGCAGCTGGTGCAAGAGCCCGCCGGGCGCGGTGCAGCCCGCCAACCAGCTCGTAGCATTCATCGAGTTCGGCCTGCACGGCATTCGGCTGGCTGCACGGGCTGCCGCAGACTGTGCGAACTCCGCCGTCACCTACCAGGGTTGCACCGACCTCTCGTTTACTGGTGGCTCCGAGTGCGAAGGCCCAAGTCCTGTGGGCTCGCGTCCCCCGAACAACCTGGGAGTCCACGACGAGTTGGGTAACGTGTTTGGGATGACGGGCGTGCCAGAACGGGAGGGTACTTCGTCTTGAGGTGGCGCCTCGGTTGCCCAACCCTGAACACTCAGGTTCAGCCATGTTTTGAGGACCGAAACGTGCTGCTACAATGATGTCGGATTCCGGCTTGTCCGAAGCTGCCTGTAGGCGGGTCGGGGGGCCGCCCGGCCGTCTCGATGCCGTCCGAGGCCCCGCGGACACCGCTGACCCGAAGCCCCGCTCTTTCGAGAAGACAATGTCACCTGAACGAACCAGTGAGCGACCGAGAGCACATGCCCTCCGAACGAGGGGCAGGCGACCTGACGGGGTGAGTCATCTTACTCACATCTGCTGGCTCGCCGCGATCTCAGTTCTCTCTCTTGGTACAGGTTGTGGGGACTCGGAGGCTGAGTGCGAATCGGTCATTGAGGCTAGGCCGTACGACGTCCTGGAGCAGTGCCTGCGAAGCCTGCGGCCGCTAGTATGCTCGGACCAGTTACCCCTCAGTTTCGAGGGGCGATATTTGTGCGTGGAGCGGGATGGAAAGCCGTACGTCGGTCCAGACACTCTCCGAATAGATCCGACCCTTGGCAGTTGCGATTCTGAGACTGCGCGCGCGGCTGTCGATGCCCCGCTTTGTGTGCTTCCTGACACATGAAGCCACGCTCGTCAGCGGCGACGGTTCGCGATCAAAAGTGCCGAGTCATGGGACAACGTCAAGAAATGAAGGTGGGTAAGGGTAGAACGGACGACCGGCGAAGAACGCTGGACAACAATGCGTCCGTACCGACGCCGGCAGCGCGCTTGGAGGCAAGTGCCAGCTGCGTTACCGTCCGGGCACGCGCTACCGGTTCCCTCACTCCGTTCGGCGCGGCACAACTTAGATACGTTGTCTGCATCCAACACGGGCGGCCCCAACGAAGGACACGTGCAGGGATCTATCGACAATCCGGACCTAGACTCTCGCCTCTCGAGTATTCTGCGGCGCGTTGATGAGCTTCGGAGCCTTGATTCGCAGTTTGGCGTCTTTGGCGCTGAGCTACATCAGTATGAGTTCGGTCCAGCGCTCTCCGAGTCTTGTGTGGCCGAATTCGAGCGTCAATTCGAGATCGACCTACCCGCCGAGTATCGCGCCATCGTTCGGAGGGTGGGGAATGGAGGCCCCGGGCCATTCTATGGACTCAAGCCGATACCAAGTCAGGTCGGCGAGCGTGAGTTGGCAGCGCGATTTCCCCATACTGAGGATTGGAACGTCGATTTGGACGAGTGTACCGACGAGGTCGCGGGGGACTACTTCTCGCCGCGCCACGTCGACGGGACGTTGCCAATCATCGACTTTGGATGCGGTCACGACGTCCTGTTAGTGTTGACGGGAATCCAGCGCGGGACACTGTGGCTTGACGAACGAGCGAGCGACGGCGGAATCCACAGGTTCCAAACGAAAGGGAAGCCGATCGGGCTATTCGATCTATACGACGAGTGGCTCGACGAGG
>JBLHWZ010000030.1:0-31233 GCA_047629415.1 Bradymonadia bacterium
CCGCGGACTCGAGAGAGCGACCGAGGAGAGATGAGCGACGCAGCCTGCGTGAGACGCTGGGCGCGTTGGGCCTGGCTACTGACCAACGGACACCCACTCGAGCCGCCCGCTTGCGTGCTACCTGTCGAACTTGCATGCGCTCAGAGGCTGGAGGGGCTTCTCTTCGCCGCGCTTCGAACGGTCGGAGACGCACGCCAAGTCGAGTTCTCCGCGACCGCTCGGGAGATCATCGGGACGAATCTTCTGAGACCCTTAGCGCTCCGGCCTGTGCTCGCGGCGTTGAACGAAGGAGGCGTCAAAGCGCTCCTCTACAAAGGAGCAGCAACGACCCACCTCTTCCCGGTATTGCGAGGCGTTCGCGGCGTGGCGGACGCAGACCTGCTGGTCAGCCGGGATCAGTTTGAAGCTGCTCGTTCAATCCTGCTCAAGTTGGGCTTGGCGGAGAGTATCGCGGGCGAGCCGCTCTCGTTCTGGTCGAATAATGAACGGGTCTTTATCGGTGGCCACCCCGAGCTTCAGATCGATCTCCATCGCGGGCTCCATCGACGCCCACTCTTCGACCGATTGGCTCAGCATGCCCTCAAGACTGCCGTCGAAGAAGCCGGTGTTTGGTACCCAGCCGTTACAATGGTCCCGCTCCTGGCTGCCGCGCATCGCGCGAAGCACGGATATACCGCCGACGCTCGAGAACTGATGGACGGCGTTAGCGCCTTCGCCCGCATGCCCGACGAGGAGTTCTCGGAACTCGCGAAGTCCGCGGTGCAATTGGAGGTCGCGGGAGCCCTCTACGCGTTCTGGAGCCTCGTACGAACGTGGTTCGGGCCGACAAACGACGCCGAGTCGGCCGCGTTCATCGCGCTTGGGGATGGAATCGGATGGCGGCGAAGGGCGATCGATGAGCTCGTCGCGCTGGATGGGCCCAGCGATACCAACAAGCCGTGGGCCAAGCGGGGGTTCGTCAAACTCTATGCGCCCTATCCGTTGCTTGCCGGTGGGTGGGCGGCTCCGGCCGCGCTGCTCGCTGCTCACGTCGTCCTGCGAACGGCTGATCGCTTGGCAGGCGGTGTGAACGTGCTGGAGCCAGCTTCGCGCTAGCTCCTAACGGTAGCCGGCTACTCGTCTTCGACGAGCGGCGTATCGAGCGGGCGCTCATCTGAGCCATCGGCCTTGAGGCAGCCGAGGTACTGATAGGGGTTCTCAAGCGCGCGCTTGACGGACCGGATGCCGTAGTTCGCGCTGAGTCCGTCATCGATGCGCTCGTCGAAGCTCCAGCGCACATGCATCTGCTTGCGGACGACGACCTCGCCGTTTTCGACTACCGGACGGTCGGAGATTTGGCCGACCATCATGAAGAGCGGGCAGTTCCCCCACTCGTAGAGGTGGTGGTAGCCGGGGTCCATGCCCACCGAGCCAAGGTTGGCTACGAAGATCGACGTGTACATACCGTCGCCCTCGATGAAGCCGCCCGGCAGCATGTTGAAGTAGTCGAGGCCCGTGAGCAGCTTCTGCGCGCCTACCATGATGGGACGAGGAATCACCTTGAAGATGTCGAACTCCTTGTCCGCGTAGGTCTTCTTACCGGACCGTTCGACCGCGATGTTCTCGTCGATGTAGACGCACATGTCCTTGAAGGTCCATCCGTCGTTGCAGCGCGTTTTGACGGCGGAGAGCTTGGCCTTCTTGTTCTTCTTCTTCCGCTTCATGGAGAAGGTGATGTACTTCGCCTTCCGCTTGTAGAGTCTCTTGCCGACCGTGAAGAAGTTCATCGACGGTTGCTCGGAGAGCCCGACGAATCCTGCCGCGACGCACGCGTGAGTGACATTGCACGGGAAGTGCTCGTTGGCCTCCTTTAGGTACTTCAAGAGTTCTTCCGCATTCACATACGAATCGAAGTACACGACCGACTCATTCCGCCCGATCATGACATACGGCATGAGCTTCCGGTACGGATGCAGATTCCGGATTATCTCTCCGTCGGGGCGGGAGAGCTTGGTATGAGCAAGCGCCCAAAGGAGGAGGAGAACGCCGACAGTGATGAGTGCGGGAATCATGAGTGTGCTCGTGACCTAGGGAGGATGGGGCGCGTCTAACCCACGGTTCCGGCGGTCACAAGCGAAAGGGCGTGCGAATGCGCCGCCCCAAACGGCGGCGCGCCACGACCCTGCAGAGCTTTCGGTCCGGTCGAAGTCGACTCGGCCTGCTGCCGCACAGGGTTGTGGCGGCCCTAGGTCGGCGCTATCTTTTGATAGACAGGCCGAGCGCTACGATTGCCGACACCCACGTTCGTCGGGCACGCTGCGCGCTGGGAGTTGGTGAAGAGGGAGGAGGTTCTGAGCGGTGGCCAGCATGTTCTGTTTCATGCGGGGCCTGGATTGGGCGATGGGCTTCCGCCCACATTGAGGAGGAGTCGATACTCATTGAAATGTTTGATCGAGCGATTGCGCCCATGTTTGAAACTTAAGACCTACTGGCCTGGGCACCAAACAAAGCAGTGTTTGGCGGCCAGAATCGAACGAGTGGCCGCAGACGGCGAAGCCCGATCGATCGTTTTCGGTGTGATCATGACTTCCCCTGCGGTCTTTTTACCTAGCCAAAAAGCTCAGAAGCCGCAGGGGGTTCCTGCGGCTTCTAGACTCAATACGAGTGTAGTTTAGTCGGCCGCAGGCGGTGTCATACCAGGAACACTGTCGCAATCAGCGAGGACGACAGAGGTCGTTCCCGAAATCGCAAAGCGCTGGTTAAGTTGTGACAACATCGTGCCTCCATTGCGGCAGTGGGCGGTATCGCCCGAACGAAGAGCTGAATACGGAGCACTGTTTGGATTGTCAAACACTTTCCCGTTTTTTGGTTTTACCCCGACGGTCACCCAAACATCGGCCTGACACGTGGGCCTGCCTCATCTGCGTGAAAGGTAGGTCTCCCCCAATACGACCAAATCATCGGCCCAACTCTACTCGATCGCTGTGTCCGTACACTCAGCCGGGGCCGTGACAGGGTTGCAACGGACCACGCCCTCGCTCGGCATATCGAACCAGTAGCGATCCCCAACAGGCCCAGGAATATCCGTACCAAGCGTGTGCGCACCGACCGCAAGTCCAGCCTCAACCTTCGCTTGAACCAGTTCGTCGGAGTTGTCGATCCCGCCTGCGTTGCACGCGACGATGAACCCTTGCTCCGCTGCTGCGGTAATCGCGGCACCGGAACCGATCGGGTCGTTGTATTTCACGAACGCCGCATAGGGCGCTGAGAGATCCGGCGTATGAACGAACATCGCGCGCCCTTCGAGAGTCGTGCGCCCGTATGTGTAGTTTGTGTGGTGCTGGTCATCATCGAGCATGATGAACACGACGTGAGCGCGAACCTCTCCGAGCGTCGGCCAATCGCCGCCGACGGCGGCGTCCCGAAGGGTCTCGTGGTCACCCTGAACCATGTCCGGCGTGATCAGTCTGTCAGGAAAGACCGAACGAATCTCGGCATCCAGCTCGTCGTATCGCCCCCGAATCGGCTCGGGATCTAGATCGTCCTTTGGCTCGATCCAGATGAAAATCGGGGAGTGGTAGGGGTTCGCGTCAGACCAGGTCCGTATCGTCTCCAGGCAGTCCACAAAAGTCGAGCAAGTGGTCTCAGCGTCGATGACCGGGAGGTGGAAGACCGTGAAGAATCCGTCTCCATCGTAGTGCACGTCGATCTCAAACTGCCGTACACCAAGGTCGCCGAGCTGCTGATCGAGAGGCAGGTGAGAGTAGGCGTGACTTGCGTCGAAAGGGAACGCCGGCTCCAGGTGGTAGCTGTTGTGTGTACCCTTCACCTGAACGTGATTTAGCCGAAGCACGTCATCAAGCGGGTACACTCGGACCGGAACATCGGGGGCGGCCTCGGCGGCATCCGTGTCGTCCGCGTCCCCCGCATCGGCGGCGTCGGCGTCCAGCGGTGCCGTATCCGCGAGTGCCGTATCCGCGAGTGCCGTATCCGCGAGTGCCGTATCCGTTGGCTCGGTGTCCGCGAGTGCCGTATCCGCGAGTGCCGTATCCGTTGGCTCGGTGTCCGTCAGAGCGGTGCCGCCGGTGTCCGTTTGCTGGGGCTCGTCGCCGCAACCCGCAGTAAGTCCGATCAGGGCGAGCGATGCGAGTAGTCTCTTTGTACATTCCATGAACTGAGCATGGTGAAGTCCCCGACTGGCGTCCAGGGTCACCGACGATGACGCTCCAGCTCCGGCTTCATCGCGATCGTACCCTCGGACCGCTGCGAGACGCGCAATGTGTTCGGCGCCAAATTCAGGGATGTCTCGCGGTGCACCCTTCGGCGGCCATGGCCCGCTGGGTAGCGCACGCCTCAGAGCGCGTCTGAGGCGGCTGACCCGGGCTTAGGAAGCTGATCCGGTTGATCCGGTTTGAGTCTGCGGAACCGAACCGTCGAAGCCTCGACCGGCTTCCCACTTGCACAACGCCGGCTGGCTGCTAGGTTGTGCGCAAATGGCGTACATGTCGCACCGAGACACGGCACGCCACCACCCGGGCCCAACTGTGACCAAGCTTTTTCGCGAACGACTCGCGGGCGCTGGCATCGAGAATCTGCTCCTCGCTGCGTTGCTCGTTCCCCTCTTCGCGCTGCTCTGCGCTGAGGCGGTCGTATCGTTGCATTGGAGGTTGGTGCACGACACGCCACTTTTGCACTACGCGGCGTGGCAGATCGCCGAACTAGGCAAAGTACCGTACGCGGACGTGATGGAAACCAGCATGCCTGGCTCTTTCCTTCTCCACATATTCATCGGGCGCGTGTTTGGCTGGGGGGACTGCGCCTTTCAGTTCGCAAACATACTCTGGCTGTCGTCGCTCTTAGCGCTGACCTGGGGAATCTTGGCTCGCATCGACAAGCGAGTCGCTTGGGGCGGCATCGTTCTCTACGGTCTCACCTACCTAGGGAATGGGCCTTGGATGGCCTTACAGCGAGATGGAGTTGCGATGTTACCCATCGCTGCAGCCGTCTGGATGGCGACCTCACGATGGGGCCAGCGCCGTTCGGCGTCGATCTTCATCGGCCTCGCATTTGGATGCGCGATGTCGATCAAACCACATCTGGGACTTGGGGCCCCGCTGGTCGTTATGTTCCCATGGAAAATAGCTGAAGGCCCTCTACGAGCCAAGCTGCAACCTGCGTTAGAAGGAGCTCTCCTCGGGGCCGTCGGCGCGATCGTTCCGGTCGCGGTCTGCCTTATCTGGGTAATCTCCATGGGCGCATTCGGGAACTTCTTCGAAGTCGTCACCGAGTACCTTCCTCTGCACATCCAGTTGACTGGGGACCACCAAAGCGTGGCTGGAGCCGAGCGGCTGAAACATCTGGTGTCCGGGTATCGCAAACTTGGTGGGCATGCGTTGTGGCTCGCTCCCCTCTTCCTGGCGGCCCAACGATCGGTCGACCCTCAGTGGAGCCGATCATCGCGCTCGATCGGCTCATTGCTGGTCATCTTGGCGATTCTCTACAGCGTTTATCCAGCGTTCTCCGGGCAGTTCTGGGACTACCACTGGATGCCCTTCCAGTACTTCGCAGCGATCGCGGCCGCGCTAATGCTCGCGCGCCAAGCGCCGAACGCTACCGTCATGCAACGGGTGATTCCCGTGATCCTCTTCGCGGGCTTCCTCTTCTTCCACGCGAGGCCATCGCCGAACTTCCAGGCAGAGTTGGCCGGCGCCGAGGTGCCTGCGCCGAAGGAGGGCCGCGTTGATGAGATCGCACGATTCCTCACCGAAAACCTGCGAGACGGCGACACCGTTCAGCCCCTCGACTGGGCCGGCGGCGCAGTGCACGGGATGCTCATTGCGCGAGTGCCTGCGGCGCAGCGCTTCATCTACGACTACCACTTCTTCCATCACCTCGACCGACCGGTCATTCAGCGGTGGAGGCAAGAGTTCCTGACCACGTTCCGGACCGAGCGTCCGACCTACGTCATTCACTTCCCCGGTGTCCGGGTCAGCGGACTCAACACGGCGCCGACCTGGCCAGATCTGGAATTCGAGCTGGCCGAGAACTACGAGATCGCACTAGCTGGCGACGGCTATGCAATCCTCCAACTTCAAGCGCGGCCTTAAGGATGCGCGACCCGGAGCGCCGATGGCCAAGGTCACATTCACCCGCAATCTCTATCGGTTCTTCCCTACGCTGCCGAAGGGCGGGGTCGAGATCGAAGCCGCGACTATTGGCGAGCTAGTGGCCCGGCTCGACGAGTCCTACGTCGGCATCGGTTCCTACCTGCGTGACGAAGCCGGACAAGCGCGCAAGCACGTCGCCATCTACGTCGATGAGGAGCTCATTCGCGATCGGGTCGGTCTTACCGACTCGCTAAGCGCGGCGAGCGCCGTATTCGTGGCCCAGGCGCTCTCCGGCGGCTAAATCGCCTGGAGAAGGCCCGAGTGCGCGAGGAGCTAGTGCTTCGCTACTTCGATAGCGACCGCGAGCTCTTCCTTGTTCATCTTGGATCGACCGACGATCTTCATCTCTGTGGCCAGCTTGTAGAGCTCGGTCTTGGACTCGCCCGCTACCTTCTGCACAGTGTCCACAGCATTGGAAGCGTGCTTCTCTGCGCGCTTCGCGGACTTCTTGCCGCCCTTCATGAGCGGCTTCGCTATGTCCTCTGCGGCGTGGCGCGCATCCCCGATCGTCTTGCGGGCGACGTCTTCAGCCTTTTGGGCGACGTCGCCGACTTTGTTCTTGAGTTCCCGGGCGTCCTCGAGGGCCTCTGCGCGGAGCTTCTCAGCGTTCTCGCGAGCGTCTTTTCCGAGGGTCTCGGCCTTGTCGAAGACGAAGGTGGCGCGTTCCACGACTGCGGTGCGGAGGCGACGAGCGGCGCCGAAAGCGCGCTCACGGGTCTGGTCGAAAGTTTGTGCGATGTTCATGTCTTACCGTTGTAAACGAGGGGATAACGCATTGCGTCATCCTCCTATAGACAAGGTCGCTGAGGATGCAACCGAATTCTAACGCGGTGCGTTATTTTGCTCGGCGGCCGAGTGCGAGCACATGATTGCTGCACGAGTCAGAAGGCTGAACGCCTGGCCAGCCCAGCATCCACCCGACCGTGCCGATCAGTTTCACGTCGACGAGTCCGGCAGCTCTCGTATTGTTGATCGTAGAGGCTCGCCGCCCAGTCGGAGTCAGAATTTGTCATCATGGATCCTCAACAAGCGATGGCCGTCGCGATAGACTGCAGTCCGACTCCCACTCAAGGCGCCCATGACTACTCTGCTCCTCGGTACTCGCAAGGGCCTGATCTTTCTGAATCGTTCGGGCGATTCGTTCGAATTCGTACGTGACGCCCACCTCGGCGTCCCAGTTGTTTACGCGTTTCGCGACTCAAGAACGGGTACGATCTGGGCGTCCCTCGACCATGGGCACTGGGGAGTAAAACTGTCTCGGTCCAATGACGAAGGCGTCACATGGGAGGAGGTCGCCGCGCCGACCTATCCGCAAGGATGCTTCGTCAGCGACGGAGTGCCTGCGACCAACAAATACATGTGGGTCATGTCAGCCGGGGGGCCCGACCAGCCAGGCCGCCTCTATATTGGCACCGAGCCAGGCGGCCTCTTCGTCAGCGACGACGGCGGCGACACGTGGGAACTGAACCAGGCCCTGTGGAGCATGGAGGAGCGAGAGAAGTGGTTTGGCGGAGGGCGCGACGATGCAGGGATTCACTCCATCCTGATCGACCCACGGGACTCGAATCACATCTCGGTGGGAGTGAGCTGTGCCGGCGTCATTCAATCGACCGACGGCGGCCAGAGCTGGATCTACACGACCAAGGGGCTCCGAGCGGACTTTCTGCCGAACCCCGAGTCACCTGTCGGCCAGGACCCGCATCTGATCGCGCATTGCGAGTCCAATCCCGATATCGTCTGGCAGCAGAACCACTGTGGAATATGGAGGAGCATCGACGGTGGTCAGAGCTGGGATGAGGTGTCGGAAGAGGACGGTCCGGCGAGCTTCGGATTCGCAGTTGTCGCCGACCCTTGCGACGCCGAGTGTGCGTGGGTGGTGCCAGCAGAGAACGACGAGATACGCGTCGCATACAAGCGCGCGATGTGTGTCAGTCGGACTGACGACGGCGGCAAAACTTGGAAACACTTCCGCGAAGGGCTGCCCCAACACTGTTACGACATCACCTACCGACACGCCCTGGACCTCTCCGGAGACTGCCTCGTTTTCGGTACCACCACTGGCAACGTTTACGCGTCCTACAACCGAGGGGAAACCTGGAGCACGCTCGGCAACAACTACCCGCTGGTTCACTCCGTTCGCTTCGCCTAACGCCCCTTCGCTCTGCGCTCTAATCGACGCTGCAGCGGCCGACGCGACAAGAGACTGGGGGTAGCGGCAAGGGCTCTGGTACGGTTCGCTGCCCCTGAACCGACCTCAACATGATCGAAACCACGTCGCTCGTTATCCTCGGAGCCTCCGCATTTGGAGAGGTCGCTAGCCTGATTCGCGATATCAATGACGCAGCGCAGAGGCCGGTCTACGAGGTGATTGCGCTGCTGGATGACAACGCCGAGACGCACGGATCGACCGTGCACGGAGTCCATGTTTCTGGCCAGTTGAGCAACTGGTTAGACTACCCGGACGCCAAGTTCGTCTTCCTGATCGGCTCGCATCGCTCCCGCGTGATCCGCCGTGACATCGTCACTCGCCTCGGCATCCCGCGGGACCGTTTCGTCACGCTGGTCCACCCCACAGCAAACGTCTTCGGCGGCGCCTCTATCGGCGTTGGCTGCCTGCTCTACTCTGGGACCGTGATCTTCAACGACACCGCGATTGAGGACTTCGTCTTAGTGCTCCCGAACAGCGTAATCGGCGCATTCGGAACGATCGCGGAGTTCTCGCTTATCGCATCGTCGGTCAGCGTCGGCTCCAACGTCCGCATCGGACCCTGCGTACACATCGGCGCCGGTGCCGCTGTGAACGAGGGCGTCGTTTTGGGAGCCGGCTCGCAGGTGGCCATGGCTGGCTTCTGCGCTCGAAATCTACCGGACGGCGCGTTCTGCATCGGGAATCCGGCGCAGGCGGTGAGCAAGATAGACATTCCCGAGGCGCTGGCCGAGACATGGCGCAACCACCCTTGCCGCGAGAAAGCGTGAGCCTAGCCCTTCCCGAGTTTCTCGAAGTCGTTCGCAGCGTGTGCCCAGAGATCTCCGAAGAGGACCTGGCGCTGCCTGTTCGCGACACGCCCCTCGACTCGCTCGATCTGCTCGTGTTTCGCTCGTCACTTGAGGGCCGTCTTGGACGCCACCTCAGCGACGATCAGTGGCTGAGCGCAAACACGCTTCAGGCCCTCTTCGACGGATTGAAATGACCATCTCGATCGGCATGCCGGAGATGGCTGTAAACGGGCTCTCGGAGAACTGGCTCAACCGCTTCTGCGGCAACCGGCTCTGGGATGGAATCTGCGAGAGCTTGGGAGTCGAATCTAGCGAGCTAACCAGCGGAACTGGCGATCGTCTCTACCCGACGTTCATCGCGATCTGTGGCTCGTACGGTGATGGAATCTCCGAGGTACGCGAGAACGCGAGACTACAGTCATCGCTATCGCTCGCGCGCTTCGGATCCAGCTTTTTCCACGGTCATGTTACTCTCGAGGGCCACGAGAACTCCGTTTCTCAGGAGCTTTTGACGGCGTTCGTTGAGCGAGTGACGCCCGATCGAAACGACCTCCGCAAGTCCTCCCCCGAGCCGTCGCTCTCTTGCACGGCCGACGAGCTCACCACGCCGCCAGAGCTTCTGATGCGCTCGCGCGCAGTACGAAAGCGGACGCTCGATGCGTATGTCATCGAGGGACAATCGATCCCGATCTCCGACGGCGAGCCCCTCTTTGAGATGCGATACGAGCCGAGCCCGTACTTCGATTTCAACGGCGCTCACCTGCTCTATTTCGCGACCTATCCGACGATCAGCGATGTCGCGGAGCGCCAGTTCATGAATGTGGCGGGAGACCAAGACTGGGCGCTGCGAAGCTCAACCCGGGCCCGTCACACGTACTATCTCGCAAACCTGGACCTTGGAGACGCCGTGCTGGTTCAGGTTCGGCACAGTGCGTCGTGCGCCGCTGGTCATCTCCTACACACGACGATTCTGCGGGAGAAAGACGGCGTGCGTATGGCCGAGATCTTCACGCTGAAGTCAGTGAAGTAGGAGACGCTGGGCGGCTTAGGCTTTGCCGTCCTTCATGCGTGCGAAATATGCCCGGGTCTCCTTGATCACCCGCGGTGCCAGAATCAGGGTGGCCAGCATATTTGGGAACGCCATCAGGGCGAACGATGTGTCGAGCAGGTTCACGACGACGTCGGCGGCCCAGACAGCACCGATGAAGAGCATGAACAGATAGAACGCATCGTAGATTCGAACCTTGCTAGCGCCGAACAGGTACGAGAAGCATTTTCGGCCGTAGTACGAGTAGCCGAACATCGTCGTAGCGCCGAAGAGCGAGACGACGAGCAGCAACCCATACTTCCCGATCGGGCCGAGCGCGGTTTCAAACGCAAGAAGCGTCATGCCGACGCCGCGGACGGAGTCGGTCGACCACACGTCCGTCGCGATAATGGCAAAAGCGGTCAGGCTGCAGACGATGATCGTATCGATGAACGGGCCGATCATCGCGACAAGACCCTCTCGAACAGGCTCCTTGGTGCGGGCGGCACCGTGGGCCATTGGTGCTGTGCCAACGCCCGCTTCGTTGGAGAACGCTGCACGCTTGATGCCTGTTTGGAAGACGACCCAGAACGCGATGCCCTCAGCTCCTCCGACGACGGCTCCGCCATTGAACGCGTGGCTGACGATCATCGAGAACATCGCCGGGACCTCGCTGATATGCATGCCGACGATGGTGAGGACCATCACTAGGTAGAGCGCGCACATGGCCGGCACGAGCCTCGAGGCAACAAGCGCGATGCGCTTCAGGCCGCCCAGCAACACTACAGAGACAACGGCCGTGCAGACGAGGCCAGTGACCCAACCCTCCACAGATGCGGCCTCCATCATGATCTCGGCGAGTTGGTTGGTCTGGAAGATCGCCAAGCAGCCGATCATTCCGCAGACCGAGAAGAACATCGCCATCCAGCGCCAGCGGGGCCCTAATCCCTGCTCGATGTAGTACATCGGTCCGCCCTGCGGCACGCCATTCTCGTCCGGTTCGCGGTACATAACCGCGAGCGTGCAGGTGAAGAACTTAGTGGTCATGCCGAGAAGAGCGGCGACCCACATCCAGAACACAGCACCCGGACCTCCCTGAGAGATCGCGATCGCGACACCACCGATGTTGCCTAGACCGATCGTCGACGAGAGCGCCGTCGCAAGCGCCTGAAAGTGGGAGATCTCTCCTGGATCGTTGGGGTCGTCGTACTTGCCCCGCAGTACCTGCACGGCATGTCCCATCGCCCGAAAGGGGAGGAAACGACTATAGATTGTGAGCAGCAAACCGCCGATCACGAGCAAGAATAGCAGCGGCGGTCCCCACGCCAGATCGACGGCGACGATCAACCCCTTCTCGATCGGAGTCAGCGTGCGTTCGAGCGTCCCCGTGAACAGATGCTGCCCAGGAGTCAGACTGCTCAGCCCCACCTCGAACTGAGAGGCCACGCAGACGGCGACTTCTTCGATCATGTCCTGAGCATCTGCTGCTCGGGCGATCGGCCGCTCCTCAGCGACCAGCCCCTCCTCAGCGACCAGCCCCTCCTCAGCGACCAGCCCCTCCTCAGCGACCAGCCCCTCCTCAGCGACCAGCCCCTCCTCAGCAAGGAGCACCGTCCAGAGGTCCACCGTTCGCTCCCCGGTACCATCGACTGAAACGGAGACGCTGAACTCCAACGCGACAACTTCGCTCCAGCACGACTCAACTCCTGCCGCGACCTCCAGCAACTCTGCGGAGGCAACCGCATCCAGTTCGAGGGGCGACGAGAGCGCTACCTGATTGGGCGGGGTCGCGGTGCAGGCAAACAGTGAGAGCGCCAGCGTGGCGAATCCAGCAGAGCGGAGAAGGCGATCGAACATGTCCAACACATCAGGAAGAGAGAGCCCCCACATGTAGCATGAACACCGCGGAAGAGCGCAGTGCCATTGCGCTTTCGGGATTTCTCTTCCCATGCAGGACTTGCTACTATGGGCCATGAACACCCTGGCTAAAATGCGATTCAAATCACTGTTTTTCTTCGGTTCGATTGCTCTAGCGAGCTGCGGAACCAGCGCGACGACTAACCTTGGCAGTGCACCCGCCTGCGTGGAGCCTCCGTGCTCTGACGCCGGACCTGGTGACGTGCCGCTGGAGCCCGGCACCCAATCCGACGTTGGTGACACCGGCGGCGACACGGTGATCGACACAGCAACAGACATCGGCGACATCACGGAGGAAGCCGGCACGGACGCGGCACCCGGGGACACAGCGCCAGACACGCAGACCGACACCAGTGAAGACGGCGACGCTCAAGACGACGCGGACCCAGACCTCGGCCCCTGCGGCGGTGACGAACCGAACGCTTGTGGCGGCTGCTTCGGCCTCGGCTTCGAGTTGGGCGGCTCCTGTGGCGAGTGCGGAGACGGCGCTTGGGAGTGCGCCGGAACAGATGTGCTGACCTGCATCGCCGCAGTGCGCGAGCCAAGAGACTGGTGGCGCGATGTGGACATGGACGGCTTCGGTGACGGAGACACGCTACCGTTCCTCGGCTGCGAAGCTCCGGCTCCGGGTTGGATCGACAACGCCGGTGATTGCGACGACGACGACGGAGAGATCTATCCCGGTGCATCCGAAACTTGCGACGGCGAAGACCAAGACTGTGACGGAGAAACCGATGAGGCCCCGAGTGAGGAGTGCGTCGATGCCTGTTGCGACGACGGATTGGTTTGCACCGCAGGCGACTGCTTGATTCGCTGCGACGAAGGCACCCGCTGCGGCGCAGCCCTCCAATACTGCTGCGAAGGCGCTTCGATCTGCTATTCGAACGAATGCGCGGTCCCCGGCGACCTCTGCGAGTTCACTGAGGATTGCGCTCTCGACCAGATCTGCGAGCCATCGTTGGGTATCTGCCTACCACGTGAGGTTGTGCCGCCGTGCGAGTTCATCCCGCCCGTTGGAGAGTTTGAACCGACGCTCGGTTGTCGCTGGACGACAGCGGGTCTGGATGTGAACCCGAGCCATCGTGACGTCGTCGCGACGCCCATCGTCATCAACCTCACGGACGACGACGGCGATGGCCTCACCAACGAGAACGACATCCCCGAGATCGTCTTCCCGACCTACAACCTTAGCGGTGGCTGCTGCAACCGCCCTTCGACTCTGCGGATCGTCTCTGGGGCGTGCAACGGCGATGGCTCGATGACGACCCTGGCGTCGCTCACAGAGCCGGCAGTGACCAATGACTCTGGTATCGCGGCCGCGGATTTGAATGGTGACGGAGTCCCCGAGATTGTCGCTCCGGCCCACAACGGCAGCCGCCCACAGGGCACGGTCGCGTTCACCCGCGTGACCGATGACGGCTCCGAATGGGAGGTGCTTTGGTACAACGAAACCTACCCAACCTATGACATTCACAGCCGAGGTGGCGCCGTCGTTTCGATCGCAAACATCGACGCGTCGGGTGCGCCCGAGATCATCATTGGAAACGTCGTGCTTAGCGGTGCCGATGGGTCACTCGTTTGGGACGGCTCTGATCCGGGGGAGGGTTGGGAGCCAGGGGGAATCGGCAACAACGCGTTCCTCGGGCCCAGCTCTGTCGTGGCCGACGTCGATCTCGACGGGTTCATGGAAGTCTTCGCGGGCAACACGCTCTACGAACACACGGGCGAGCCCGCTTGGACCTATGAGTACACGACCAACAACTCCCGCTGTGACGGATCGCTTCCGTGCGACGGATTCAACGCGGCCGGGAACTTCGACGATGATTTAGAGGGAGAGCTTGTGGCGATCCGACGGGGCGAGGTCTTCGTGTGGAACCACGACGGTACGCTGTTGTGGCAGCAAGAGATTCCAGTCGACGATTGTGGCTACAACGAATCGGGTCCTCCTACCGTCGCTGACTTCGACGGCGACGGGTTCCCCGAAATCGGCACCGCTTCTGCAGACTTCTATGTTGTTCTCGACTTGAACGACTGCGGAGGCGACGATTGGGAGGCCCAGGGGTGCGACTCCGAGGGCATTCTCTGGAAGGTGGCAAACCGCGACTGTTCGAGCCGGGCGACCGGATCCAGCGTATTCGACTTCGAGGGCGATGGCCGCGCCGAGGTGGTGTATGCGGACGAGCGAAACTTCCGAATCTTCGACGGCGAGACCGGAGTGATCCTCTTCGACGACGACACCCACGGGAGCCACACCCGCATCGAGATGCCGGTCATCGCGGATGTCGATAACGATGGGAACTCCGAGGTGATCATTCCGGAAAATGGCAGCGGCGGAGGCAACCCCGGAGTCGATGTTTGGGAGGACGGCTCGGACAACTGGGTGCGGACACGGCGCATTTGGAACCAGCATGGATACTCGGTCACCAACATCAATGAAGATGGAACCGTGCCCTTGGTGCCAGAGCGTAACTGGCTCAACCCTCGCCTGAACAACTACCGTCAGAACATCCAGCCTGGCGGTGTCTTCGACGCGCCAGACCTTGCGATCACCGCTCTCCGGCTCATCGGAGAGGAGTGCCCGCTCACGACATTCCGAGTCATCGTCGAGGTGACGAACGAAGGTGCGCTCAGCGTGCCGGCGGGCGTACCGATTCAGGTCTTCGTCGACGCCAGCGACGCAACGTTCGGGCTCGACACGGTTGAGACCGTGACTCGCCTCTTCCCCGGTGACACGGAGACGATCGTGTTTGACGCGACGGTCTCCGACGACGTTCCGCCGCCGCCGTATACGGTGCGTGCGACGATCGACCCGGACGAGGAGATCAACGAGTGCGATGAGTCGAACAACTCACGCGAGAGTGACGGGTTCGATTGCTACCCGTTCCCTTAGTCCGTCTGACACTCGACTTCGCCGAGCGTCAGATCGGAGAACTCCGCGGTCTCCATCGGGGGTACGTCCTTTGCCAAGTAGCGGAGTGCAACCTGTCGCTTCCCCTGTTCGATGAGTCGTTCGGTGCCCTGTTCAATGGGTCGTTCGGTGCCCTGTTCAATGGGTCGTTCAATGCCCTGTTCAATGGGTCGTTCGGTGCCCTGTTCAATGGGTCGTTCGATGCCCTGTTCAATGGGTCGTTCAATGCCCTGTTCAATGGGTCGTTCGATGCCCTGTTCAATGGGTCGTTCGATGCCCTGTTCAATGGGTCGTTCGCCCGTCGTGCGAGCTAGGAACTCGGCACTAACGTTCGCGTTCATCAGTTCCTCGTAGAGTTGGGTCTGCGAGGCGTCTTCATCACGGTCTCATCGATCCCGAGTTCCGT
Organism: Bradymonadia bacterium; assembly: GCA_047629415.1. Classification (GTDB taxonomy): domain Bacteria; phylum Myxococcota_A; class Bradymonadia; order REDH01; family REDH01; genus CBDUJZ01. The sequence goes on from JBLHWZ010000030.1 coordinate 15,402, forward strand.
CGATGTTGCAGGCATCGCTCGGCAGCCCGAACCAAGTCAACAAGAAATCTCGCAAAGGCCGACGCCCGCTCGGCTTGCGCCATATTTCGTTGACAGCCTTCCGATTTCGGATAGGGAATCGAACAACTCTCTTGCAGGTCACTTCATTATGCTTCGACGATTCGCGTTTGCTTCTCTCGCCCTCCTCGCCCTCGGTTGCGGCGAAGCAACGACGCCGGACGCCCCGAACACGGACAACGAGCCGGTTGACCCGGCCGACCAGCCGCTTTCGGACCTTTCCGCGATCTTCGAAGGCGCTCCGGCGAACGACTCGATTCCCGAGGACGGCAAGTTCGATGCTGTGTACCCCGCGCAGTTTGACTTGATCGACACACAGTCACCGATCCGCAGCCAGGGCCGCCGCGGCACGTGCTCGATCTTCGCGACTGTCGCGCTGATGGAGCAGCTCTACAACATCGAAGGCAGCGTCTCGGACCCGGACTTCTCGGAGCAAATGCTTCAGTGGTCGGCGAAGGTTGAGCTTGGCGCGTTCCCGAACACGGGGGGCTCGAGTTCAAGTCGCAACTTGGAAGCGATCAACCGATTCGGCGTCGTGCAGGAGTCGGTCCAGCCTTACGAAGCGTCGCAATGGGGCACCTCAGAGGACGAAGCCTGTACCGGCGATGACCAGCCGACGCGATGCTACACCAACGGTGACCCTGCTCAGGACGTGCTCGACGCGCGCCGCTTCCACCTGCCCCGAGGTCGCTGGGTCAACTGCCGCCCGCGCTCGATTCAAGCCTACATGAGCGAGAACAACGTCGGCGTCGTCGCGGGTATGGATTTCTTCTACCAGTCTTGGAATCACGGCGGCTCGTCGCTGGAGACGAGCAGCGAGCATAAGGCGAACGGTTGGATCACGTACCCGAGCGAAGCCGACAAGACCGACAGCGCCGAGCGGCCCGCAGGTCATGCGATCTTCCTGATCGGCTGGGACGACGAGCTGAGCGTACCCCTGCTTGATGCGGAGGGCGTCGGCCAGGTCGACGAGAACGGCGACCCCGTCATGGAGACCGGATTCTACCTCTTCAAGAACAGCTGGGGAACCAGCGGCTTCGGTAGCAATAACCCGTTCGGAGCAGGCTATGGCTGGATCGCCCAGCGGTACGTCGAAGAATACGCGACCTGCTACAGCTCCACGGTCCCGGTCGTAGAAGTGAACCCCGAGGTTTGCGACAACGGCACCGACGACGACCTGAACGGCACCAGCGACTGCGAAGACCCAGCCTGCGCAGCAGACGCGGCCTGCCGCGCACCGGGTGCAAACTTTGAAGGAACCGGTGGGAACATCCCGGACAACGACGAGACTGGGTTCCAGTCGTCGGTGAACGTCGAACTGGAAGGAAACGTCGTCTCGGCCACCGTGACCTATGACATCACGCACACCTATCGCGGAGACCTCACCGTCGCCGTCGTCGCCCCGAACGGCGCACGCGCGGTGCTTCATGCAGCCGAGGGCGGCTCCGAGGACAACCTCGCCGAGACCGAGACCATCGCTGACTTCGCGGGCCTCCCGGTTGCCGGAGAGTGGACGCTCTCGGTAGTGGACGCCGCTGGAGAGGACGTCGGTAGCGTCAACAGCTGGAGCGTCGAGTTTGAGCTTGGCGGAGACTTGGCTGACGAAGACTGCGACAATGGCGTCGACGACAACGGCGACGGAGCTGCAGACTGCGCCGACTCCGCTTGCCTGGAAGAGGACGTTTGCGCGTCGGCCGAGACCCTCACCTTCGACGGTGACTCAAACCTCGCCATCCCGGACGACGACCCGTCAGGCGTCGATAGCATCATCGAAGTCGTCGCCACAGGCGCCATCGCGGAGCTCTCGATCGACGTCGCGATTACTCACCCGTTCCGCGGCGACATCAAAATCACGCTAGAGAACGAGAACGGTGTTCGGGTCACGCTCATCGACGCCGAAGGTTCCTCGGAAGACAACCTTGTCCGAACCTTCACGCCGACCGAGTTTGTTGGCGAAAACGCAGCGGGACTTTGGCTCCTCAACGTTGCCGACGGTGGCCGACTCGACGAAGGAACGCTCGACTCATGGTCGCTGACCATCACGGTTCAGTAGCGCCGCCTGGCAGGGCCGTCCTGAACGGCCATTCCGCAGGGCCGTCCTGAACGGCCGTTCCGCAGGGCCGTCCTGAACGGCCATTCCGCAGGGCCGTCCTGAACGGCCCCTGCTTATCTAGCCGGTCCGCATTCCTGCATCTCTGCCCACATCACGCGCTGATTTGCCGGCAGCCAGAGCCTGAAGCCTCGCTCCAAGTTTGCGGCTTCCGTACACGAGACGACCACCGCGCCGGTCAGTACGTCCGCAAACTGAACGCGGTCGCAGGGCCCGATCCCGAGACCCGCACGCAGGTCAGATGGGATTGCCCACTCTGCCTGCCGGTCTTGAGGCCAGAGGTTGTTGATCGCGAGCACGATGCTCTTGGAGTCGTCCCAGCGGAGCGTTGCGATCGCGCCATCGACAGCGCCAATCCCTGTGCTCGGCCTCAGAGCTCGGTGGTTCCAGGAGCGCAGCGGGGCCAGCGCGGCACGAGTCGTGATCAACGTCGCATAGAAAGCTGTCAGGTCGTTCTGAGAGCCGGCCGAGCCGTTGAAACGCCCTGGTAGATAGTGCGGCCGCCGAAACTCAAGCCGGGCGGTTTCGCCCCACTCTTGGCCGACAAGCAGCAGTGGCGTCGACCAGGCGGACGCGGCTAGCGACCACATGCCGGCGCCGGTCCAAGCATCCCAGCCGGTGTCCGTCATTAGGCGCAGCTCATCATGATTCTCAAGGTGGGTGAGGACCCGCGCTCGGCCGTCAAATCGGTAGGCCGACTCGACTGTGCCCTGGATATTGCCTGTCGACGCAGCGCGGTCGCGACTGGTCATCCCGAACAGAAAACCCTCGGTGAGAATATCGGCGACTTCTGCCATCCCGTCCTGCCAGTGAAACTCCTCAGCGAGCCAGATGGGAGCTGGGTCTCCGCGAAGCGCGGCGTAGTACTCAACCTTACCCATGATGTAGCGCCACTCGTCCGGTGACATCCCTGAGAACTCGTCGGTCGCGTGGTCCAGCCGAAAGCCCCGCACGCCGCGAGAGGCCCAGTAGTTGATGATCCGGAACGCGTACTCCCGTACCCGCAGGAACTCGCGCTGGAACGACGGATTGTCCGAGCGATGAAAGAGGAACTTCACATCACGCCAACCATAAGCGTTGGTGGTCTGGGATTCGGCACGCGCGGCGGTCCAATTGTCCGCGCCGAGATAGAAGGTCGGCAGGGTCTGCTCGAGCGTCTCGCCGCACGCGAATGAGGCGCGCTCGTCGTCGAAGGCCACGCGATACATCAGCGCTGCCCTCACGAGTGTCTGCCCCTCAAGTTCTGGGCAGGCCTCGATCACGGCGTTCAGGACCGCTCCGTCGATGTCGGCTATCGAGTCCGCGACCGCTGGACGCAGAAGCGTCTCGTCGTGTGTGGCCTCAAAGTCCCAGAGGTCTTCCCCAGGCCTCGTCTGCAGGTGGTCGCGGACCGTTCGCGCCCCGCCGAGATCGTAGAAGAGGTAGTCATGGCCGAAGTGGTTGAGCGCTAGATCGAGGAAGACACGCATATCCCGTGACTCGGCTTCAGCGATCAGCGAGTCGAACTCAGGGTCCGCCCAGCACGGCTCGTCCGAGTACTCGTCTCGGCCGTCTACGAAGCATGCTCCGCTGAGCGTTCCGCGTGGATGCAGGTAGTCGCGAACCGCATACGGGGAGCCGAGCGTATCGCACGGGTCCGGCAAATCGCGCCGATCGTTGTTTGGAAACAGAGGCTGCAACCAAACGGCGTTCGCGCCGACAACCTCGTTGATGTAGCGCAGCGTCAGCGCCTCGGCTGGATCCGCCGTGTCTCGGACGAGATCGTCGAGGAGACCAAGCCGAATCTCGGTCAGTTCCTCTTCGATAACGCAGGTAGAGTCCACTGCCCGAGACCACGCGTTTGGCCGTGCTGAGGCCGAGCAGGCCGCCCGCTGCTCGTCAGTCCCGACGTCCGGGTGGCAAGCGTTCGCAGAACGAGCCTGAAGCTCGTAGAGCACGATGTCGCCCGCCACTGGATTGGCCAGTCCTTCACCGCTGGGCTCCGCTAGTAAGAGCGAACCGGTCGCTCCCGCCCTCGTACCGCACGTCGACTCCTCCTGAGTCGTCACGCGGACAACGTCCTGCCCGGTGTCGGAGTCGGACTCGAGAGAGCCACACCCTGCGATGAGGAGGAGGCCGCTGGTGAAACCGCGTCTCAGCAGGATCCTTCCGACACGTTCAGCGCGTAGCTGCCCGAGCCCGAAAAGCCATCGACGTAGATGAAGACGGTCTCGCCCGCAGACAGGACAAGTTCGATCTGGCTTTGGAGCCCGAACGTATCGTCGTTGCAGGTCACTTGAGTACCCGGAACCTGACACGCTGTGCGAGCGTAGAGAACCGTGTCGAAGTCTGACCCAACCGTGTCCATACAGAAGATGCCTCCGGAGGCTGGCGTGAAGACGTGAACGGCATCGTTACCTGCTCCCGCGCACGAGCCTGAATGATAGCTCGGTTGCCCGGATGTTGAGCCAGTAATCTCCGCTCCGACATCGATGAAAACGGGGCTTCCGCAGGAGGCAGGGCCGGTGCAACCATCGGCCGAGGCGCAGGTTTCGTCTGCACAATCGACAAGGCCATCACCATCTTCATCCGCTCCATTCGTACAGACTTCAGGGGCGAGGTAGTCGTCGCAGTAGTCGGTCAGAATGAACTGACGCAGCAGCTCCGCACCTGCGATGTCTACGACGTTGGTCCCTAGCGGAGGCATGGAGTCCGCGTTCCGAGTGGAAGTGCGCGCAAAGAGCGTGGAGGTTTCAGGAGAACCTGGGTCAAGAATCAACGCGCCCGGGATACCGAGGGTCCCAGCTGCGGCAGCGTTGCAGACGTTCATATTGTCGGCGAACCAGCGAAAATCTGCCGTGCTGCGCGCGGGACCAGCGGGCTGGTGACAGGACGCGCAGTTGGTATGGAGCCAGGCGCGCGCTCGATCCACGATCGGTCCATCACCGTGAGGATCGGGCATCGCGCCCACCGCAGGCAGATCCGTCGCGAGCAACCCTATATGTTCGATCGTATCGAGCTGATTGGCCGTTACGCCGGAGGGATAGTCGAAGTCTGAGTCGAGCTGGATTGCTTCCAGGCCCAGCGAGTGATTCGCTGCTGACGTGTGACACGCAAGGCACTGCCCAGGGGTTGGATAAATCCAGTCCTGGTCTCCAATTGTGCGAGTCGCGCCGGACAAAACGAGGAACGCGTCGGAGCCGTCAGGGGCCCATTCGTAGGTGTAGCCAGCCCAGATTCCGTCGTCGTGCCGAATGAAAAGACGGGTCTCGATCAACTCACCATCCAACTCGAAGTCCTTCACGAGCACACTGCCTACCGGGAAAAGGAAGTCGCCGTCCTCATCGAGTTCGATCGTGCTTCCATCAGGGATCGCGAACCATCGACGCTTCTCAGCGCCGTCGGACCAGAAGGGAGCAACTGGTGCGTAGGGGACGAGGCCCTCGACCGGCACGCTTGGGTCGGACGGGTCGAAGCACCCAGTCAGGGAGAGCAGCTGTGGAAACTCGGCATCAACCGCGCCGTCTCCGGCCTCGAACTGATAGAGTCCACCTGAGTAGTCGACGATGTAGAGTTCGCCGTCGTTGCCCTCGGCGAACGAGGCGACGTTCAGACCAGAAGAGAGAACAACGCGCCGCTCCGGCTCCCCGGATTCTTCGTTGGTGAACACGCCCCACACTGTGCCAGAGACATAGTCGCCGAAGAGGTAGATGCCGACGAGCTGGGGGATGTCAGCGCCCCGATAGACGAAACCGCCAGTGACGGACCGCCCCAGGGAGCGCGGGTACTCCACGACCGGGCGAATCGTTCCATCCGAAGAGCACCTTGGATCGCCGCCAAAACACGAGTTTCCCTCTCGGATTGGCCAGCCGTAGTTGCCACCAAGCTCGATGAGGTCAATCTCTTCCCACGCGCCCTGGCCGACATCTCCAGCCCATAGATCGTTGGTCTCTCGGTCGAACGAGAATCGCCACGGATTGCGCAGTCCCCATGCGAAGATCTCCGGGGCGCCGCCGCCAGCCGCAAAAGGGTTGTCAGATGGGATTCCATAGGCGCGACCGGGGGAGGTCGTCGACACATCGATCCGGATGATACTCGAAAAGATATTGTCTGTGCGTTGGCCGTTCCCATAGGTGTCGCCGGATCCGCCACCGTCGCCGAAGGCGGCGTAGAGCATCCCGGCGGGACCAAACTTCAAGTCGCCCCCGTTGTGGTTCCACGTCGGCTGATCGAAGCGGACCAAAACCTCCTCCGAGTCTCGATCGGCTCCGCGCGCGTCAGCGCTAAACCGACTGATACGAGACTCGTAGAGCCCACTCCGAGCGATGTACGAGACGTAGACCTCGGGCGTATCCGGGAAGTTGGGGTGGAACGCGAGGCCCAGTAGTCCCGTCTCGCTGTCGCCAGGGTCGGCGCGATCGGTAATGTCGAGGAATGTTGTAGTGCCAGTGCCTGCGGCGCTTGAGTCGAACCACGAGACGACGCCGCGGCGCTCCACCACGTACCACCGGTCGTCGTCAGCCGGGGCTTGCACGGCCTGCAACGGCTGGGTCCAGCCTCGGGAGTTGGCGACGCGCGTGAGCTCAACATCGAGCGTGCTCGTCGGTCGCGGAGGAGCCACACATGTCGGGTTCGAAGGTCGTTCGCTGATCCCGAATTCTGCATCGGGATCAACATCTGGGCCGGGCTCAACGTCTGCGTCGGGCACGACATCCGCACTCGCGTCGGCTTCCACATCCGCATCCACTTCCACATCCGCATCCGCATCCGCGTCGCGATCAACGTCTGCGTCGGGCACGACATCCGCGTCGGCTTCCGGTTCGACGTCCATCGCTGCATCTTCGTCGGTATCTAGGACGGCGTCAGGCTCAACGACATCTGCGGCGGTATCGGAGACGCCGGTGTCTGTTGTGTCGTCTCCCGCGTCCGTCGGCCCAATAGTTAGGGGTGGCGCGTCGGCCCCGCAGGCGGTGACCGCAGCGCAGAGGAACAAGAGAACGAGGCGGTGGGACATGAGGTAGGCCGAGAACAGATGGTTGGAGCCGGACGTTCGCGGTTTCTTGGCGCTGATGCAACAGCAGCCACCCCCCGATCTTTCTTCTGAGAATCCCATATTGCATTTAATCAATCGATTGATTAAATGCTCACACATGGCCAGACCTGCCAACACAAGTTCAGAAGACACGCGACAGCGAATTCTCGAGCACGCGATCCAGGAGTTCGCGCAGTACGGATTCAGCGCCGTCTCCACGCGTGCGCTCGCCAGCGCCGCATCGGTAAACATCGGCACGTTGAACTATCACTTTGGCTCGAAGCAGGGCGTTTACTCAGCCGCCGTTGCTCTTGTGTACGAGCGAATCCGGGCCCGGGCAGCCGAGCTCGCCCCTGAGGTGCTGGCCGCCCCTGACATCCACGCGCAGGTCGGCGCCCTCGTCGACTTTTCGCGCGCGAACCGACAGTCCGTGCGATTGCTGACCCGAGAGGTGCTCGACCACGGAGGGCTGAGCCCTGAGACCGAGGCCGCCCACTTCTTGCCGAGCGTCGAGGCAAACACTGCGCTGCTCGCGCGCGCCTTCGGGCTACAGACCCAGCAAGCGCGAGCGCTGTTGGTGTCAGGCGGATTCTTGCTCGCGCGCTTCGTCATCCAGTCCGACCAGTCGCTCTCCCAAGCGCTCGGTGTACCGGTCGATGGCGTCCGCGATGCCGTTGTCAGCATCGTTCACAAGTTCGTAGTTTCTCAGATCGTTCCCTCACAACTGAACTAGCGGCCATGCGTTACCCCCTTCCACTGACAAGCCCTCCGCCCAACGCCTCTTACGAGTGGACCGGCGAGTTCACCGATGAACAGGCCGCCTTCCTTGAGGAGCATGGGTTCATTCGCTTCCGAAAGTTCGCTTCGATGGACGAGATTGCGATGATCCGCACGGAGCTCTGGCGAATCCAGGATGAGTGGATCGCGGAGGACCGCGAAGTTATTAACGGAATCCCAATCAAATACGGGTTCGACGAGGACGGGAAGAAGTTCGTGAACCGCTATGCGTTCACGTCGCTCTTCTCCGAGAAGATGACCCAGTTCTTCGGCAAGTCGAAGTGGCAGGTCGTTCGTCGAATCTGCGGCGAGGGCTACCGTATCGGCCTGGATGAGTTGGATGGCGTGGTCGTGAACCACTACCTCAACGTGCCAAACTCAAACTACAAGAAGCTGGGGTGGCACACCGACGCGCTGCGGGACCTGTTCTACGGCAAGCTCCCAGAGCCGATGTGGAACGTGGGTCTCTACATCGACGACTCTTACCGTGACAAAGGCGCGCTGCGGCTGATCCCCGGAACACACAAGCAGAGCCTGCTCGCGATGCTCTTCGGAAAAGCGCACTTTGTGGCGCACGACGACGATCCCCGCGAGTATATGGTGGAAGCTGACGCGGGCGACCTCACGCTGCACGACGGTCGTCTCTGGCACAGGGTTGGACAACCGACCGCCACCGGCGTCGCGAGCCGCCGCCGGACTATGTACATCCCGTTCCTGAACGGCGACGTGCTCAAGAAGGGCGAGAACTCCAAGATGCCGTTTTATCACCGGTTCTCGAAGTACGTGAAGTAGCGCAATGCTCGTAGCAGTCACCGGCGCGTCAGGCTTCCTGGGTCGCGCCACCGTCGCATGCCTGCTCAAGCACGGTTTCGACGTCAGAGCGCTCGTCCGCAAGACATCGAACACCGAGTGGCTTGAAGAGCGAGGTGTGCCCTATGCGATCGCTCCGCTAGCTCCCGACGGCATTCACGCGATTCGCGATGCGGTCGAAGGCTGCGATGGCGTTGTCCACTTGGCCGGAGGGGGAAGAGTCCGGCGGGCGTCCGACTTCCTTGCGAACAATACCGCTACGACCGAAGCGCTCGTCGCGGGCATCAACGCCGCCAAACGTCGACCTCAGACGTTCGTCTTTGTCTCCTCGATGGCGGCACGAGGCCCGTCTCCGAGCGCGTTGCGGGCTGAGTCGTCGGTCGAAGACGCGCCGATCACGGCGTATGGGCGAGCGAAGCTGGCGGCAGAATATGCGCTGCGGCATCTGCCGAAGGACACCCGGGTATCGATTCTACGGCCCCCCGGAATCTACGGTCCGGGTGACGACCGAATGCTCCCGATCTACCGAGCCGCACAGCGTGGCCTAATTCCACTCCCTGCCGCAGGTCGGACTGCCTCGTTCATCTACGTCACAGACTGCGCGCGGGCCATCGTGAGCGCGCTAGGAGAGAGCGAGATGAGGGATCCAATGTACGTGGAGGATGGCAACGCCCGAGCCCTCCCTGACACCGCCAACGCCATCGCTCACGCGCTCGGCGTGCAAGCGCGGATCGTCCGAGTACCTAAGCTGATCCTCACGATCGCGGCCACCATCGCAGAGACCAGTGCCAAGCTGCGTAACCGGCCGCTACTGCTCACACGAGACAAGGTAAGAGACCTCACCCAAGCACACTGGGTCTGCGACTCGACGCCGTTTCGTGACGCGACCGGGTGGACCCACCGTATTGGCTTTGAGGAAGGCGTCGAACGCACCGTTCATGACTATCGGCAGCGGGGATGGATCAAGTGAACGAGCTCTTCTTTCCTGTGCCGGTCTCGTTCGAGTTCTCGGCCGCCGCCCTTCTCATGCTTGCGGCGACCGTGATCTTCGCGGTTCAGAGCTACGCACTCCAGGCCGATCGTTTCGAACGGCGGCTTCTGGCGCGCGGAGTGTCCGCGGACAAGGCGCAAGCTAGCGGCATTCTCACCCAGCGTGTGCTTGGCGCCATACTCTTCGGCCTCGGTGGCCTCGGGGTCTGGTTGGCGCTCTTCTGGCAGTGGCCGGCTTGGGCGAGCTTCGGCCGCGCTGGATCTACTGTGGCCTGGGCCCTCGGAATCACCGCCGTCGCCCTGCCCTTCGTCCTAATCAGCGGGCGTAAGCCGGCCATGCACGAGCAGTATCCGGAGATCCGAACACGGGAGTGGACCCCTTCTCTAGCGAAACGGAGCCTCGCTGCTTGGGCCCTCTACTTGCTCGGCTACGAGGTCTTCTTCCGAGGCCTCATCACGCTCGGCGCGGTGTCGCTCTTTGGACTATGGCCGGGCCTTAGCGTCGCCACCGCGCTCTATGTACTGGCGCACCTGCGGAAGGGTGCCAGTGAGACGTTCGCGTGCATTCCCATGGGATTCGTGTTCGGTATGGCCGCCGTTCAGACTGGCTCGATCATCGCCCCGTGGCTCGCACACATCGTGTTCGCCTGCGTCAGCGAGATCGTCACCGCCCGAACGAACCCCGCCGTACGCTATCCCTCATGAGAACCGCATGATCGCAGATTTCGACGAACGACTGAAGCAGCAGCCGAGGGTTCTGTGGGTTGCAGCGCATCCAGACGACGAATTCCTTACCGGTGCACTCTTAGTTCGCGCGCGGCTCTTCCATGGATGTCCGGTCCACATCGTGATCATGACCTCCGGCGACGGCGGCTCCAACGCGGTCGGATCGGATGACCTACCGGCGACTCGACGGGCGGAGATGCAGGCGGTCGCCGAACAGATTGGTGCCACCGTGGAGATCCACAGCTTCTTCAACGCCCCGCTACCCGTATCGTCCTTCCCGGCGCGGCACGAGTTGCACAAGCGTTGGTGTAAAGACGGAGACCCAGAAGCTGTCATCGCGAGTGCCATCAATGAATTCGCGCCCGACCTGATACTGACCTTCGAGCCTACCTACGGCGCGACAAATCACCCCGAGCATCAGCTCACGTCCCGGCTCACAACTGCGGCGGCACTGAGCAGCGGCACCACGGCTGCGGTCTACTACTGCCTTCGTCGCCACTGGTTCTTCCGCATCTTGCGGCAGGCCGATCCAGGCCCGGTAGAGGAGTGGTTCGATGGAAGTCTCCCCCCGCTCAAGGAAGGAGATCACGGCTCCTTCAGCGCAGGCGGCACCTGCCAATCATACCTCGTCGAGTTGACGCGGTTGCACGCATCTCAGGCGGCGGACCTGGAGCCCTTCCGCAAGTTCGCCCGACTCTTTCGCCGTCTCGGATTGCGGCAGGCTGATCTCGTAAGCGCTCCGCGCCCGGACGCGCCATGACCTGGACAGCAAAGGTGGTGCTCGTAACGGGTGGAGCATCGGGGATTGGCGCCGCGCTCTGCTCCGCCCTGGCTGATGCTGGTGCCCTCGTCCACGCCGGCGACCTCAAACCTGATGGCGTCGCAGACTCCCGAGTAAACGGGGTCGCCCTCGATGTGACCGACGCCGAAGCATTTCGCGCGGTCGTCGACAAAATCGCCACAAAGCACGGGCGCATCGACCTCCTCATCAATAATGCGGGTATCGGCTCGGCCGGAGAGATCCGCGACGTCGAGCTCTCCACGTGGCGGCGAGCGATCGAGGTAAACACGATGGGCGTTATTCATGGCGTCGACGCAGTGTACCGACGGATGCTCGAACAAGGCTCAGGCCAGATCATTAACGTCGCCTCAGGCGCCGGACTGTGTCCAAGGCCAGGCATGGTCCCGTACGCCACTAGCAAGGCCGCGGTCATCGGACTCTCTAACTCTCTGCGTCCAGAGGCAGCCCACTACGGTATTCGGATCAACTGCGCCTGCCCAGGGTATATCGCGACGAATATCATGGCGAACACCGAATATTCTGGGGTTGACCGCGAGGGCCTGCAGGCGGCGATCCCGCTCAGAGCAATGACCGCGACACGCTGTGCGGAGCTGATTCTAAAAGGCGCAGAGAGGAATCGCGGACTGATTCCGGTGAGCGCAGCGACCAGATTCGAGTATCTCCTCACGCGATACATGCCTTGGCTCGCCTTGCGCATCGCGGCGTTTCGAGCGACAAAGTTCAGGGAACATCGTTCGACTTGAACTCGTTCTACCCGCAACACCCAAGGGACCGCGGCCGGTAAGGAGACTTGCAAGAATTCGTAATGGAAGCGCTCTCGAGCTACCCAACGCTCTTCGCGCTCTGCATCTTTGTTGGGTTTCCGGTGCCGTTTCCGGAGGACATCATTGTGATGACCGCCGGCACGAACGTTGCGAGCGGACAGCTACAGTTTCTGCCGACTGCGCTCGCCTGCGGGGCGGGAATGTACATCCGGGACATCAACGCTTTCCTCGTCGCGCACCACTACCGAGACGTGTTGGTGGAGAACCAGCACGTCAGGAAGTTCCTCGGAGAGAAGACGATTCGGCGTTGGGAGCGGGTCTTCGGGCGCTACGGCGCGCTTGGAATCTTCTTGATCCGGTTCGCTATTGGATCACGCGTCAAGCTGCTCTTTATCGCCGCAGCACTCGGCGTTCGCCGACGCACGTTCTTCATCTTCGACTTCCTCGGAATGCTGGTCGTCTCCCCGTTACTCGTCTGGCTTGGGTACCGATTTGGCGACCCGGTCATTGAGGGCGTTACGTCCGCCGGCCCATGGTTCACCGCGACGATCATCGCGGTGATTGTTGGGTACATCCTCTTCAAGATCGGATTGCGGCGCATGCACAGCAAACGAATCGCCGGATTACTGGTAGAAGAAGGCGGGGACTGCCTCGAGTTCGAGAGCGACGGAGACTGATTGACAGTCACCGTTCTCGTCCGGGAAGAGGTCCGCTAGCCCTGGCGCCAGCGCAGTTACCGCGTCAGGCACGCCGCCCGCGCCGTCGATACTGTTCACGACTGCAATCAGCGCGTCGACGGAGATGCCGCCACCCACGATGCCAGTGGCCGTGCCGTCTGGATTGACCTGCATCTCGATCCGGGCGTCGGTCACCGGGATCAGAAACTCGAACGTGAAGACGTAGGCCGGGATCTCGAACGCGACGTCTTCCAGGGTGAGAAGACCGTCCACGATGGACGCCTCGTCAGTCCGACTTTGAGTAATCTCGGTGTTACGGTCGAAGGTCTGGCCTCCCTCGATCCGATTGTCTCGATTGACGATCGGCAGTCCCTCCCCACGTTGGATGATCACACTGACACAATCATCCTCATCAAGGCTGTCCGCGCTCTCCATCTCGAAGAGGATGAGGATGTTCCCAGCGTTAATGGCGTCTTGAATCAGCCCCTCAAAGGCGAGGCCGCCGGCCGCTTCGATCGCAGGGAGAAGCCTAGCGAATTGATTGTCGACGCCCGGGACGCCTTCGACGCTTTCGAAGTCGACCTTTTGGCAACCCTGCCGATCGGCGCCGTCGCTGGCACGGCTGTCAAGGTCAAAACCTGGCGATACCCCACCAACGTCGCGCGCGAAGCGGAGCTCACTCACGACGAAGACGTGCGTAGGCTCAATCGGCCCGCACACTCCCATCTCCACATCGTCCGAGACGTCTGGGACGCCCGAGATGTCCGGCGCCGTAGCATCGGACGCGTCAGCGTCGGCCTCCACATCTGCCAGAGGCAGATCGGTCTCCGCCACATCAGCGGTTGTGTCCACCTCAGGCTCGTCCGGTCCGTTGTCGTCGGTGCAGCCAGCAAAGAGCACGAGCGAGGCGAGGAAGGGATATCTCATGCCTCAAGCTCCCCGACCGAGTCTTCGGTGTGACCATCATCCAAACCGAAGTCTGCTTGGTTGATGCCCATCGCACGGATCATGGTCAGCGGCACTTTCGAGGCATTGTCGCCCACGCTGCGGTGATGAATCCCGGTCTGCAGCCTGCCGCATGCCGAGCCTGCGAGGATAATCGGAAACTCATCCATCGCGTGGAGGCGTCCAAGTGAGCAGTCGCTCGTGACGAGGATGCCGCAGTTATCGAGCAAGTTGCCATCGCCCTCAGGCACATCCCGCAAGCGTTCGAGGAACCCGGCGACAGTGCTCATTATTCTCGTGGTGATCTCGTGCACGAGCGGCTGTTCGCCCGGCTCGTCGTGGGTCAGCCGATGGTGTCCCTCGGTGATGCCCTCGAAGCGCTCGTTGGCGACCGGAGCCGTCAGGAAGTTCGAGAATACGCGCGTCTGGTCGCAGGCCAGCGCCATCGCCATGATTTCACCCGTCACCAGCGTCTTTTCATCGATCTGAGCGCGGCCCTCTACGTGCGGATACTCCGCGAGAGGCTCCTCAGGACGCGCGCAGGAAGCGAGATTCGGCGGATCGTCTTCCAACCGAGCGATCCGGAGTTCAAGATCCCGGACCCCCTGAAGGTGCTGTTCCAGACGCAGCCGGTCAGTCGCGCCAAGCTGCGATTGCAGCCTCGCGGCATCCTCCATTACGGCATCCAGTACGCTCCGACGCAGTGCGAGGCGCGGATCGACCTCAGTGATCTCCCCAGGCGCTCGGAAATCCGCACCGAAGATCCGCTCGAAGAGAGCTCTCGGAGAGGTCTCGGGAGGATTGATATTGTCCGGACCGTTGTACGAAAGGCCCGAACCGGGCTGGGCCCCGAACTCGATCGATCGGAATCGTGTGTCGTTGCCGATCTGAGCCGCGATCACCTGGTCCAACGAAGCCGCGGGGAAGGACCCTCTGTCGTCGCCTCGGTCGAGAGTGGGTCGACCTGTGAGAATTCCGGACGCTCCCGAGAAGTGTGGGATCGTATTCGGCGTCTTCACCTCGTAGCCAGTAACGACGGAGATCTGCTCACGAAGACCGGCGAAGGGTGCCAGCTCCTCGGAGAACTCGTAGTCGCGACCGAGGCCAGTTGGGACCCACTTGTCGGGGATCATGCCGTTGCCCCACATGACCAACCCAAACCTGCGAGGCAGGAGCGAGCCGTCGGCGTACGCGGTGCCGGTGCTGTTGAAGAAGATGTCGAGCGGAGGCAGGCCAATGCTGACCAGAGAGCCGCCGACAAAGCCGCGCAGGAGCGCACGTCGGGAAATTCGCATCTTACTCATCTGCCACCTCGCCGACCGTGCGGAACACGGGGGAAAGTACGTAGTTCACAATCAGCGGCTGCACACGATAGCCCTCATGCGCGAAGATCAGGTGCAGGTCTTCCAAGGCATCAACCTGTGCTCGGTTGTCCACGCCGCTAGACGCGTAACGGTTTAACTTCTGCACGAGGCAGGCCGTGACTCTTGGGTCGACCGCCAGCAGCTCGATTAGGGCTGGTAGGTCGTCGAAGTCGTTTCCATCGAGGTTGCCGCTCGCATCAATGGGATACCCATTGTCCTCCATTCGATACGCGCCGATGCCGTCGTAGTGCTCAAGCGCGAGGCCCAAGGGGTCCATCAGAGAGTGACAGCCTGCACAAAATTCGTCTTCAAGGTGTTGCGCCACTCGCTCCCGAATCGTCGGTGCGATCTCGGTCGCCTCGGGAATCGACGTATCGACGCCGGCAGGCGGCGGCGGGATGGTCCCGCAAAGGATACGTTCGCGAACGAACATGCCCCGCAGCGTTGGCGAGGTCGACGTTGCGTGAGCGGTGAGTGCCAAGATCGACGCGTGACCGAGCAGTCCGACCCGGTTTGCGGAGGCCGGAAGCTCCACCGCCGCGAATCCGGCACGGGCTGGAGCGCGCACGTCGTAGAGCGCCGCCAAGCGTCGGTCCAAGAACGTGTCACGGCTGGTCAGCACCTCTCTGAAGTCGCCCTGACGGTCAAAGACGAGGTCTTCCAACATCATCAGAGTCTCTGTCCGAGCCGAGACGCCCAGGTCGGGTGCGACAGTCGGAAAGGTCGTTGGATCCTTATTGAGATCGTCGAGGGTGTGCAGCTCGTAGAGTTCCTCGAAGAAGACCAGAATGCCTTCCCG
>JBLHWZ010000031.1:0-31164 GCA_047629415.1 Bradymonadia bacterium
GGTGGTGACGCCACAGCCAAGCAGCAATCGAGTGGTCCATTGGGCTCCGTTCGTCGCGGTTGCGCTGCGAACGACGGCGAGTGTGTCGAGCGGCAGACCAAGTAGCCCGTGGTTATCGCTTTGGCCCCCGCTCGGCGCTACCCCTCGAATAATCAACCACACCGACAGTGAGCGGGTTTACCTCATTGATCACGGCTCCACGTGTATCAGAAATGTCGCGGGACGAAGCCCCGCCAAGGATGCGGATCAGTTCCGCGTCGGTTGAGCTCGCGATCGAGTCTTAGCCGATGATGAACAGAGGACCGTCGGCAGCGGCATAGTTCTCGGCAGCGGCATAATTCTCGGCGGCGTCGACCGTTTCGACGGCGTGGTTGCCGCCGAGCCCGTCGCTGTTCGCAGACCAGTACACCGTGTCATACGCAGAGGGGCCGCCTTTAAGCGCTGCGACTCGATCGGTGGCTGAGTCGTACGCATCGGTCACGAGCGTTTCGGTATGACCGTCTCCCTGCAACACGGTGACGATTTTTTGGTGGTGGTCGTCGTCGCTGACCATGACGATGTTCAGCACCATCGCGGGTGCCGCGAGGACTAGCAGGAGGCTGGTAAGGAGGTCGCGAGCCAGCGACATTCGCATGGGTAGCCGGTGGGGGGCGAAGACCGGCAGTCTGCTCCAAGGTCACTCGCGGAGTGATATCGAGCCGCTGATTTTGCGAAAGTACTGTTCCGCTCTCCGCTAGCGGGCCGAGAAACGGCCACAGGAGGAGCCGAAGAATCCGCGTCCTAAAGATACTCTGCATTAAAGAAGCACTCGCTGTCTTCGCAGTCGATCGCTCCATCGAAGTCATCGTCCCTGCCGTTTCCGCAGTCCACTTCGACGGGTTGAAGAACCAAATTGGCCCCGCCCGGCGCGCCCTCCACGCCGATCACGATGGTCTCGCCTTCGTTGACCACCACTCGGGCGCCCAGGCCAGCAGTCGCGCAGGCGATCTCGACGCCATCACACCGGCCACGCCGCACTCAGATGACCTCTGGCGAGCCGCTGTTCGCTCGAATGACGTAGCCGCCGTCGTTAGGAGGGCGGAACGAGTAGACCATCTCGGCGGTGCCGGCGCCGCCGCAGCTTCCAGCTTCCGACTCCGTTCTCGTGAGTGGGTCCGCGAAGAATCTCTGCGAGAAGAACTCGGGCAGGAAGTTGGTCGGAGGCACGCACTCCAGACCCAAGCACGCTCGGTCGGTCGCGCATTCGGAATCCAAGCGGTCGATGTCGCCATCCAGATCGTCGTCGATTCCGTTGGAGCAACCGCAGAGCTCAACGGGGAACGACTCGTCGCAGAGCAGCTCCGGGGTATCCCCAAAGCTGCCACCCCAACAGGAGATGAGGCCCGAGGAGGCGAGGGCGCAAGCGTTGGTCCAGCCTGCATCGATGGCGGTCGAACGAGGCACACCGACTACCTGTGCTGGAACGTTCGTGTTGTCGTCCGAGGGGGTGCCGAGCTGTCCGAAGTTGTTGTAGCCCCAGCAGTAGGACACGCCATCCGTTCGCAGCGCGCAGGAGTGGAACATGCCTGCGGTGATCGACCGGCCACGCCCGAGGACCTCAACGCGACGCGCGGTGTGTTGATCGCCCCGATCGCCGACGCCAAGCTGCCCGTAATTGTTTCGCCCCCAGCACCAAAGCTCGCCCTGGTTTTGCACGGCGCAGGTGTGGCCCTCGCCGGCTGAGATCTCGGTCGCGTCTCGGATGTTGAGGACTGCCAGTGGCATTGCGGAGAGCACGGTGGATCCGGAGCCGAGGCGGCCAGTGATAATCTGTCCCCAGCATGACGCGCGGCCATCGGCGTGTCGGGCACAGTTGTGTTCGGTACCAGCGACGACCTCGACGGCGTCTTCAATACCAACCACCTGCACGGGCTCTGGCGAACTCTCCCGAAGCCCCGTGCCCAGTTGGCCCAGCTCGCCATCTCCTCAACACCAAACGGTGCCGCCTTCGAGCAGAGCACAGCGGTGGTTCCAAGCAGAGCGCGCGACATCGAACGCGGGTCCCGGCAGCTCGACGCGGGTCGCCTCGGTCGCTCCGAATTCCCAGCAAATCACAGCGCCATCTCGCTGCACCGCACATGCTCCGCTGCCCCCAACGTCGACCTTTCGCCCGTCAATCACCGGAGCGGTCTCTCGGTCTGACGTCGTTTGCCAGCAGGAGACCGCACCGGACTCGGGTGTCGCGCAGGTGCGGCGGCCGGTGGAGAGCTGAACGAACGGGTCTTCGATTCGGCACAGCGGCTCGTCCGCGCAGTCCTCCTCATCATCGCAATCAGTCCCCGATCATTATGTCAGGCGCTACATCGGCGACGTCGTGCGACACCGCGCTAGCGGGGGGAGTTCGGCTCGTGCCTCGCTCGAGCCCCGTTCGTTCGCACGCTGAGAGCACAAGAAGTGCCGCGGCTACGAGTGCGATGTGAGCGATTGTCGACAAGAGGGCGAGCCTGAGTGAAGACGCCGCGACCCTAGCAGCGGCCGCGATGCGCGCCAGCCGCGCCTGTTATGAGCGTCCTAGCCGCCGAGTAGGCTCCCCAGGTTCGCCGACGACCGGGCGGCCCGATAGACCACCCAGTCTCGGCTATCCAGCCTGAATACGAGGTCGAATCGAAACACGTCGGCGCGGGTGGAACCGGCGGTCAGCGGACCATCTGAGAGGCCAGCGTAAACGACCACGTCGGCCTCGTCTCCAGCCTCTGTAATCTCTATCGTGTCGATGCGTTTCGTGACGTTCACAGACCCAGAGCGTTGCAGCTGGATGAAGAGCATGCCCCGCAGAGACGCTTTGTCGTTGCTGTCCCCATCGCTGTAGTCGTCCGTCAGGTGCTCCATGATGCCCCCGATGTCCCCGGCCTCGGCTGCCTCTTCCATCTCCTCAATCACCTGCCGGATTTCAGCCTCGGGCCCTTCGGAGCGGCGGCAGGAGACACAGGTGAGAAGAAGCAGAAGTGCGAGCGCGGATAGCCGGAGTGTTTGCATCAAGGGTCCCAGGTGCGAATGTCCGTTGAGAACGTGTCGGTGACCCCGACCGCGTTCGCCGCGGGGTTGATAAAGTAGCGTTCTCGGGCCTCTTCGGCGCTAAGTCCGTCCTCCAAGAGCCCGAGCTCCTCAACGATTTGATCGCTGAACCCGGGCATCAACACACGATGGTCCATTGGTATTTCGATGCCGCTCACTTCTTCGAAGTGGTTTGCGAGCACGGTTGAACAGGAGTTCGTGAGCGTATTGTACCAATCGGCCGACTCATGGACGTCGTTCATGCTGTAAATCATCGCCATGAAGAACTCCGCGCTCTTTTCTTGGCCCGCGTTCACTGGAAACACATACGTGTCGTCGCTCCAGTGGTTGCTGCGAAGCGCGAGCGCGTCTCGTTCATCGGCGGCGACGTACATGATCTCGTATTGCCGAAAGAGCCCTCGAATCGGCGAGTAGGACTCCCCGGCCTCGCGCCGAATCTCCACAGAGAGAACGACGAACTGGTCGCCTGCGAAGCGGAAGCTCGCCATGACATGAGCGACCCCCTCGTTCTCCGTGAAGCGCGAGAGGATGAAGTACGACGCTTCTAGCTGACTTAGGTCGTAGGTCGCGTCATACCAGCGCGCCTCCCAGGTATCGGGCGGGTCGTCCCAACGGAAGTCCCGGACATCATGAATAGTGACGAGGTCGCCGTCGATCTCGGCCCAGGGCGTGCGCGCCTGCGGCTCGTACCAGTTGCGCTCGTTGGATGCCGGCTCAAGCGTCCACCACGCGACCACTATGCCGAAAAGTACCGCGGTGACACCGAGGCCTTTCTTGACCTCCTTCTGTGTGAGCGGCGGAAAGATGACCATCAATCCGAAGAGTATGGCGAGGATGATTCGCAGTGCGGACGGCGGGCCCGTTCCGCCCACAAACGCCACGGCCATGCCGCCGATCGTTGCAACCGGGAGGGTCAGGAGGGGGGTGAACCAGCGGGCGAATCGGCGCCACGATTTGAAGCGGGATTGCGGAGTAAATTCTGTTTCGCTCATTCCCCTATTTGTACCCGGCAGACCGCCGTGCGGCTACTCGGTCAGTGTGTTGAGCAGGGCATCGAGCTCGTCGAAGGCCGTCTGTGCCTCGTCAGAGAGCGTGGCCTCCAACAGGTTGGTGTTCTCGGTTGGATCATCCAAGAGGTCAAAGAGCCGGTCCCCGTTGGCGTCCAGCCGCATCAGCTTAAAGCGCTCGTTCCGGACGGTGCGTCCGGCCGAATTGACCGGTGTGTTTGGCCCGAAGAAGTCCGCATAGATCCAGTCGCGACCTGCGACCGGAACATCTCCCTGAAGAATCGGCAGCATGCTCACAGAGTCGATCGTGCGGTCTGTTGGCCACACTGAATCGGGCACCTCGAAGAGCTCGAGCACCGTTGCGAAGATGTCCGTGGTCATGACGAGCTGCTCGGCGCGTCCTGGGCCCCTCACAGCAGGCCCAGCGATGATCATCGGTACGTGAATCCCGCCCTGGTATAGGGAGCTCTTCGCCCGACCGCGTCCTCTTGTCGTGACTGACTGTGAGGGCCCGTTGTCGCCGAAGTAGATGATCGTTGTTGCATCCAGCTGCTCAGGATCGATGGACGCCAGCAGTCGCCCGATTTCGGTGTCCATCGCCTCGATCATGGCGTGGTAGTACTCACGCTCGCGGCCTTCGATGTCGGTGCCGTCTAGGCCCGTCGAGTGCAGATCGGCGGGCGGCAGATGAACCGGGTCGTGCGGTGAGGTCAGGGCCAGCCAAAGCAGCCAAGGCTGATCTTGCTCGTCTATCCAGTCGATCGCGTCGTCGACGAGGTCGGTCGTGATGTACGTATCGACGAGGTTGCTCTCGTCTTGGCCCGTCCATTTCGTCCACGAGAAGTAGTCGCTCACCGCACCGATAATGAGTCCGGAGAAGTAGTTCCATCCCATGTCGATGGGGCCGTCTCCGTCGGGGTTTCGTCCGCGTTCGGAGAGGTGCCACTTCCCGATGTTGGCATGCGCTACTGCTCCAGGGAACGTCTCGTCGAGCGCGCGTGGCAGTGTCCATTCGTCCGGCTGAATACCGGGCGCGTCCTCGCTAACGACGTCTCCTACACCGGTACGGAAGGCAAACCGTCCCGTCAGCGTGGTCGCGCGTGTCGGCGAGCAAATCGGTTGGGACCAAACATTATCGAAGACCACTCCGCGATCACAAAGCGCCTGGAGATGTGGAGACGGTGGCGCATCCTCCGCGTAACAAATGGCGTCGTCTACCCCGAGGTCATCGGCGATGATGATCAGCACGTTACGGGTCGCTGACGGGGTCACTGTTGCGTCGCTAGTGTCCCCACCCGAAACGTCAGAGGGCTGTGCATCAGGCTCGTTGACGGTGTCCTGCTCAACGTCTTCGGTCACGTCTACGGTCGCGTCTGTGGCACCGGGGTCGGTGTCCGCAGAGGCTGGGTCGGCCTGGGTCGAATCGTCTGCGCAGCCAAAGAGAACTGCCATCGGCAGGAGTAGGAGTCGTTTCATCGAGGTACGCTGGGAGACGAGTGGGGCTCGTTAGACACCCTACAAGGACTCCGGGGTTACGATCAGCAGTGACGAGCGATCCGCCGTGTTCGCGGCTCTGACTGACGGATGGAGAGCCGCACGAAGAAAGATCGGATTCTGTTGCTCCTCACGCTGTCATCGACGCGCACTCCGGAACGCCGCTACAATCAGCTGGCACTCAAACTAGGGAGCTCGCCGTGAGGTACTATCCAATCTTGCTGTCACTCTGTGGCCTCACCTTCGCTCCACCCGCGCGCGCTCAAGCTGCTCTGGAGGCGCAGGCGAGTGAGGATGCGACTCGGTCCGCGCTAGACGTCTACGGGGACTGGGACGCCGACTTCGACACCATGATCGAGCGGCAGGAGCTGACTGACGAAGAACGCGCGACCGCGCAGACGATGATGCAAGACGCGTGGATGCGGCTTACCTTTGGCGATGGCAGTGTCTCGGTGGTCGCCATCATTGTGGGGGAGAAGGAGACAGACGCCGGAACATGGACGCTGCTTGAGGCCGACGATGAAAGCCTCGTCATCCGTGCGCTGACCGGAGTACCGCCGCAAGACGACGTCATGACGTTGGTGTTCGAGGGCGACGACAACTTCACCATTTCGGATGCAGAGGGTGAGGAAATCCCGTTCGTTCGATCGGTCGAAGCCGAATGATCACGCGCGGGCTGCGTGGCTCATATTCGTCTGGGGCTGTGCGCGTTGAGTCGGACTGAGCCGAGGCGGCGTCACCGTCGTCTGTCATGGACAACGCGGTTGGGTGTCTCCGATGCCGAGAAGCCGGCATTCGCATTGAAAGCCTCGGAGTCCGCGCCATTCGTCCTGGATGCTACCCGAGCCAGGGACGCATCAAGAACCAGACTCCGACCATGACCATCCCGATCCCCGAGAGCAGGTCCAAGGCCCGGAATCCGTCGCTGGATGTGGCCTTTGAGTGAAGCAGGGTTCCCGCAATCGAGTATCCCAGCAGACCGATCGCACCGGCTCCGACAATCACCGCACTGGTCACCAGCGCCGGTTCGCTCGGCTGGCTGGAGAAGACGGCAACAACAACACCCGGGAACTTTGGATTGAGAATCTGAAGCACCACTCCGTTGGTGAACGTCGGGTCCTTCTCAACGACGTCGCGACCTCGTCGTCGGATGAGTTGAACGGCCAAGTAGAGGATGAAGAGTCCGCCCAATGCTTGGAGTGCCAGGGCAGCGCTGGGGCTAGCGACTCCGACACGCGTGGTGAGCAGACCCAAGCAAATCGCTACCGCAGCGTAGATGGTGAGAATCCCGCAATGAAAGCGCAGGATTCGCCGGGACCCGTTCCGCGCACCAAGCACGAAAGAGACGAGATTCGCTGGTCCGGGACTCAGCATCAGCGGAAGGACGATTGCGATGGTGTCGATCAAGCCGTCCCTCCTAGCTGCCGCATAGTGGCACCGTCAGGAGCGCTCCATGTCGATGAGGTGCGCGGAGTTCTTGATGCCTGCGTCTTTCGCTGCGGTGAGGAGGTCTCCCTTCAGCATGGCACTTTGCGTGGCTCTATTCTCTGACCCGATGCGCGCTCGCGTCTCGCCCGCTTAGAGCGCGCCGACGACCTCGGCGCCGATGCCCACGATTGGCAATCCGATCGACGCGGCGTCCGGCACGCCATCACCGTCCGTGTCGACGTCGTCCACCACGAGAATCTCGAGCAGGCTGATGATCGAGGCGGGGTCGAGCGGCAGTGCGTCGGCCGGCAGCGCTTCGAGCGCCGCGATGAGGTCACTCCTCGGCACGGCACCGCCGATGACACCGGTCAGCGAGGTGATCTCACCGCCAGCCATCGTAATCTCGCCCTCAAACCGAACGTCGTAGAGCGTGATGGCGAGCACAGCATCTCCGAGGGGGATCGCGAAGGGGAAGACTGTTCCAGGGCCCCCGGCGACGACGGTGTCGCCTGCACGCGTGGCCGCCAGTGTGACGAGCGGCTCGCAGGTCTCTGGGTCCAACGTCGCGCGGTCGACGACGTAGTCACACACTTCACTAGTGTGGTCGCAATCCGGATTCGACGGCGCCAACGAAGACTGGAAGATGGCGATCTCGAAGGGGTTGAGGGAGACATCGTCGACGTCGAGCACCAGCATCAGTGACCCTCCGGCAACGGCTTCGGCGAGCGGAGCGTTTGCAAACGCCGCGATGACGCCGAGTGCGTTCTGGATGCCGTCCGAGCAGTCGGAGGAAGGCGAGCACGTGTCTGGGTTTCCGTCGAGGTCGATGCCCTGTCCCGGACGACCACCCGATCCGATCTGAAGCGATGTGAGCTTCACAGCCTGCAAGCCGAACGTCGGCTCGCACACGCACTCGGAGACGCCTTCGCAGACTCCAGCGTTGCAGGCGTCAGCGACGGTGCAATCGACTCCGTCGTCACAGGCGTTGCCGGTGAGTGGGTCGCCGCCGCAGCCGTCCTCGTTATCGCAGAACGCCGCAATGCAGGGGTTCTCCGCTGCGCAGTCTACCTCGTCTCCGCCGCAGGCTCCTTCGGCGCAGATATCGCCGTCGGTGCAGGCGTCACCGTCGTCGCAAGCGGCGGTGTTGAACGCTTCGCCGCAGCTGCCGTCTTCGGGGTTACAGATGTCGGTCGTACACGGGTTGCCATCATCGCAAATCGAGACCGTCCCGGTGCAGCACGGGTTCAGGTTTGGAATGCGGACACAGCCCGCAAACTCGTCGCAGATGTCGATCGTGCACTCGTTTCCGTCCTCACAGTTTGTCGGTCCGCCGGGAACACAGGAGCCCTCGGCGCAGACATCGTTGCTTGTACAGGCGTCGCCGTTCTCGCATTCGATGGTGTTGTCGGAATTCGTACAGCCGAGGTCCTCGTCGCAGATGTCGTCCGTGCATGGGTTGGCGTCGTCGCAAGCGATCGTCGCGCCGCCACAGGTGCCAGCCGAGCAGACATCCTCTTCGGTGCATGCGCTGCCGTCGTCGCACGTTTCGCCGTCGAAGGCGGGGGGGAAGTCGCAGCCTAGGCCGCTGACGCAGGTGTTCTCTGTGCAGGGATTGCCATCTTCACAGGCGAGGGCCTCGCCGACACACTCGCCAGCTGTGCAGATGCTGTTGACCGAGCAGATGTCGCCGCTGTCGCAGGTCTCGCCTTCCGCTACCGGAGTCCACGCGGTCGTCGCCGACGCGACGTCACACATGGCGCATGAGTTGCGAGAAGCAACGGTGCCGTCGTCGTAGCAGTTGCCACCGATCAGGCAGGTGTCCGCGGCGATCTCCCAGATGCAGTAGCCCAGGTCTTCGTCGCAAACATCGGACGTGCAATCACGCCCGTCGTCGCACTCATCGTTCGATTCACAGGTCGAGGGCGTGCTCACGTCTGGCTCTGCATCCGGTTCTACGTCCGGCTCTGCGTCGGGCTCAGCATCCGACTCTGCGTCGGGTTCTGCGTCTGGCTCGGTGTCTGCCACCACATCGGGCTCTACGTCCGGGTTAGTGACGTCGCCCAACGTATCTCCGCTGGCGTCCGTATTGACGACGCCGGCGTCGGCGTCGGGTGTCTCAGTGGGGTCGTCGCTGCAGGCCGTGAGTGAGGCGATCGCGAACAAACATGCGAATCGGGTCAATAGTGTATTCGTGTTCATTCTAGAGCCCCATCGTTCCGCCCACGACTGAATTGCCGAGGAAGCGCCGAACGCGTGTTGGTGTGATGCTGAGTACGGTGCCAGCCGGCACGCCGTCGATGCTTCCGGAGAGGTCGATCTCCGGCAGCGGGAAGCTGCCCAGAGCGTCACCGCCGAGGGCGGCGAGAAGTCCGGGAACCAAGTTCTCAAGGATGAGGTCCTCGAAGGTCGACTCGATGCTGATGAAGGCTTCGTCTGCGACCTCAACCTGCAGCTCGACGCGCTCAATTCCGCTGATCGAGAATCCCAACTCGCCGTCGCCGGAGGTGATCTCGAAGTTGGCGGTCAAGCTTATGTATAGAGTTGCGGAGATCGGAGTTCCGAAGAGCGACATGTCTGCGTCGATTCGCAGGTCGCCGATGTGGGCGATCAGTACATCGTCTACACAGTCGGCCACCGTCGGTTGCAGCATCCCGCTGGCGTGGAGCACCAGGTCGGAGATTCCGAATCCGCTGAGGTCGAAGTCGCCGAGTAGCTCAGGCGGGACGTCGAACTCCAAGAGTCCGCCACTCCAGGCGGAGTAGAGCAACTGATTGACGGTGTTGTCTGACAGCACGACTTCGAGCGGATCTTCTTCGAGGAAGCTGACCAACTGAGCCGCGGCCTCGCCGCAGCTTGAGCGGCCGGCAACGCCAAGGTTGGTGTAGAGCCCGAGGGGTTCCGAGGTCGCGACAGCGCGCAGCGTGATGTTTCCGCCGTCGTCGTCAAACGCGACCGACTCGAAGTCCGTCTCCAAGAGAATCGCGATCGGGTCGCCGGCAGGGTCGATGGATGGGAACTCGATTGGGAAGCTGATCGCGAAGGCGTTGAAGGCCTCGTTGAGCAGCGGCCCGAGTTGGCCGGTCAGCTCGGTTTCGATGGTCGATTCGAAGTCTCCCGCGATGTCTCCCGCGAGCGCCTCGATGAGACCGCCGAGGAAACAATCAATGCTGAGGTCGTCCCCGTTGATCGACGCGCTGACGCCGGTGAGATTCGTGACCATCGCGTTCTCAACAACGGAGAAGACGATGTCGGCCTCGAGAACCAGGCTCGATGCCGTGAAGTCTACATTGCCATTGCACGCCCAACCGGAGATCCGCATGTCGGCGCCGAGGTCCGGCACGGTCGCGACCAGGTGCATGCCACCGACTTGCGCGTCGAGGGTTGCGGTCGGAGTACCGAAACTGATGGGATTGGCGCCTCGCGCTCTGATCGTGTGCCCAGCTTGTTGAAGTACTGGGTCCGGCAGCAATCCGCCGAGGTCGAGGCTGCTGAACGCCAGGGTCGTGACTTCGGCCAGGACGTCTAGCGACGTTTGGCCGAGGTAGAAGCCCATGCCCTGGGGCTCGTGTCCGCCGAGTGGGTCAGCGACCGGGATGCGGTAGTCGTCGGAGAGCAAGAAGCTCTGCACGACCTTTCGCTCCGAGCCCAGCTCGTCCGCCGCCTCGATCAGCAAGTAGTTGCCGCCGTACATACCGGTGAGGTCGTAGCTGAATGCGCCGTCGGCTTCAGGAGTCACAATCTCGCCGTTCACTGTGAACGCGGTGATGTCGCCAGCTCCGCTGACAACGGTGCCCGTGACGGTCACGATGCCAGAGCCGTCATCCTGAAGAGTTGCGGCACGGGGCGGGTAGGTGACCGTGATGGTTGGGCGACAAGCGTTGGAGACGATCAGCGCGTTAAAGCAGCCTACGTCGGGGTCGCATGTGTCATTTGTACACTCGTTTCCGTCATCGCAGCCAAGTGTAACGCCGGAGCAGGTCCCATCCCCACAAATGTCTTCGATCGTGCAGGCGTTTCCGTCGTCGCACGAGGCCGTATTCGGTGTGAAGTCGCAGCCGTCGGCCGGGTCGCAGTCGTCGTCCGTGCAGCTGTTTGCGTCATCGCAAACCAGCGGGGTGGTTCCCGACTCGCAGCCGCCGTCGGCGCAGATGTCGCCGACCGTGCACGCGTTCTCATCGTCGCAAGCGTCCGTGTTCGCGACATTCGCCGGACCGCTCGGCTCCACACAGGCGTCATCCGTACAGGCGTTCTCATCATCGAAGGGTACCAGCGCGCCACGGCACGCGCCCTCGGTGCAGGCGTCGGACGTGGTGCAGACGAGTCCGTCGTCACAAGGGTCGGCGTTGAAGGGGAATACGCAGCCCAGCTCTGGGTCGCAGGTCTCGTCGGTACAGAGGTTGTCATCGGTGCAGAGGTCCGCGATCGAGCGGGTCTGGCATCCTAGGTCTGCGTCACACCAATCGGCAGTGCAGAGGCTTCCGTCATCACAAACCACCGGCTCGGTGCCAGGCTGGCACGCGCCCTCTAAGCAGGCATCGCCGGTCGTACACGCGTCGCCGTCGTCGCAGCGGGTGCCGTCGGCGGGTGCGGATGAGCAGCCGATCCCAGCCTCGCAGCTGTCCATAGTGCAGCCGTTGCCATCATCGCAGGTGAGCGTCTCGGCTCCGGTGGCGCACTCGCCCTCGGAGCAAAAGTCGCCGATGGAGCATGGATCGCCGTCGTTGCAGCTTCCTTCGGCGGGAGCGTGGGAGCACTCGCCGGTCTCGCCGTCGCACATGTCGGCGGTGCAAGGGTTTGCATCGTCGCAGGACGCGATGGTGCCCATGCATGTGCCCTCGAAACAGCTATCATCGGAGGTGCAGGCGTCTCCGTCTTCACAGCTACCGCCGTCGGCATGAGACCATTCAACGTCGCTCACGACGACAAGGCAGACCTCACAGGGATTGTCGGGGTTCGGCTCGTCGTTCTCGAAGCAAATCTCGTCAATCTCGCACTGGTCCGCCGGGCAACCCTCCTCCACGTCGGGCTCTGGCGTGTCCGGCTCCACGTCTGGTTCGACATCCGGCTCGGGCGCATCCGGCTCTGCATCCGGCTCCGCGATGTCGGGCTCGACATCGGGCTCGTCGACATCCGGCAGCGCATCTGCGCTGGCATCTGCGGTGGTGTCTGGGACCGTGATGGCGTCCGGAGTACCGGCTGCCGGAGGATCGTCGCCGCAGCCTATGAGGGCAGCAAGCGAGAGTAGAACGAGAACACGGGTGCGCATTGGTGGGCCATGACGATGGAGTATGGCTAGTGCATACCTTTGAATTCTCCGCGGCGATAGCGCCTGTGGCGGTGCTAACGGAGGAATCGGGCAAGTTCGGCCGTCGCGTGTGCGGTCTGCGCGCCTAGGCTGCAGGGGATGCTTGGCCGCGTCGGGAACGCCTCCTAACTTGCTCAGCTCCGGCTTCCGGCGCAGTGCTCCCAGGAGGGTGGAGCGCACGAACCCGGGGCAGGGTTCTTACCCAGAATCTACTCCCTCCAGGCAGGGCTCTCACCCAGGCCTCGCGTTACTCGAACACCGCGACGACCGCGCCCTCAGGCCCAGTTCGGCCGAACACATTCAGCTCACGCCCATCAAGTTCGATCGCGATGGTCTCAGCGCCCAACGCCAAATCCAGACCCGCGAGGAACGGGAATGACTCGAAGAGGCCAACAACCTCGAGCGACGACTCCAGGTCTTCGTCTTCGTCGAAGAGGAAGAAGGCGATCGTCGTGTCCTCTGGTGCGGCCGTTTCGTCGGTCACGATCTCTACGCCGTCGACCGTTAGGGAGTTTGTGCCCGAGATCAGAGCTTGGCTGGAGGAGAAGACGATGAGAACCGTCGCTTCGTGATCGAAGGGCACTACTCCAAGCAGCGCGCCGGCGATCGAGCCAGGCGCCGGCAATGTGCGAAGGTAGACCATCGAGTCTGTTCGAACGAACGGGCGGCGGAAGTAGGTGACCGGGATGCTCTCCTCGTCCCCGCGTACTTCAAACTCATAGGCCACGCCGGGCTCGGCATCGAACGGACCCCAGTCGCCGGAAGCGTCCAGTGTCGAGTTTGCCAGCGGCTGGTCGTCCAATCTTGCGCCGCTCTCGGTCTCGACCCGCCACATTGAAACCGTGGAGCCCTCGGGAACAACGTTTTCACCCAGCGACAGCGCCCGCCCGGCGAGCTTGATCGATTCTTCCGGGACGATCGTGGTTGTCTGAGGCGTCTCGCCATCGGTGAAGAACTTGTAGAGTGCTCCGAACGACGCTTCGCTCGTGGCCACCGAGTAGTGGTCAGCGCCAACGACCTCGAAGTTCTCGGCGCCCTCGATCTCGCCTGGTGAGTCGATGGTGAGATCCACTGACGACCAGAGGTTCAGCGTGGGCACGTCGCCGTCGGGGCCCGCAGGAGCCGACTCGATGAAACTGGCGATGTGCGCGTAATGCGCCACCTTCGCGGCCTGTTCAGCGTCGTCCAGATACTCGTATCCCAGCCCACCACCGGCCGAGTGGCCGCCGAGGTCTACTTGCTCGGCTCCAGTCTCCGCGAGGACTTCGTCGATGAACGCATCGAGCAGCTCGGCGTGGTCGATGGTCCGATTGAGCGTGTTCCAGTCGAATGCGAAGATGCGATCCGCGCACCAGCCATTGCTCGCAAAGCGCATCGTATGGGGCGACCACGTATCGCCGGACGCGAGGAATCCGTGTGCGAGCACGATCGGTCGCCGCGAGTCGTCGCAGGTCGCTTCTTCCACGTCGGGTTCTACGTCGACGGCGTCGGAGTCGAGATCGGCTGTCGCGTCCGTCGCGTCCGCCGTATCGGTTGCAGTGTCGAGCGTGTCGCTCGGGTCGGGATTCGGCTCGTCCGTGCAGGACATCAGGGCGACCGAAGCCGCCAAACCGAGAAGTGACCGTGAAATTGCGGGAACCATGCTGTGCTCAGGAGAAGGTGAGTGTTCACTCAGCAGGACTCGACGCGGAGTGGAGGCACCGCTATATCGCTCCCGATGAAAACTCACCACAGCTTGCCCATTCTCCTCGTTCTTGCCGCGTGCGGCGACGCAACGACATCTATTCCCGCGGTCACCGACTTCGTTGATACTGGCGATGCTTCGCTTGACCTTCCAGATGTCGGCGAAGGCACTGACACCGACGTTGTGTCTGAGGAGGACGCATCGGATGTGGCGCCGGACACGAGCGAGGCGGATGCCGCCGATGCCGCCGATCCCGACGTGGTGCAAGACACCGGAATTGACGACGCGCAGACGGATACCGCAGAATCCGACGTGGACGAACCCGACGCTGTCGAGGATGTGCCGCCAGACGCCGAATCCGACACTGGCGTGGCTCGCTGGCTCTCCGGTCCGGCAGATACGCTAGGCCCGTATGCGGTGGAGACCCTCGCCGAGACGGCCACGACCAGTGTGCAGGACGTGGACCTCACCATCTATTTGCCGGACGGGGACGACGCGCCTTATCCGATCGTGTTCTTCAATCACGGATTTCAGATGAGCGCCGCGGGTTACCCTGCGTATGGCCAACGACTGGCCTCTCACGGCATCGTCGCTGTGTTGCCAACCATCGGCGATAGCTTACTCTCGTCACGTACACACAACGAACTGGCGGCCATTCAATCGGATCTCAACACCTGGGTCGAGACGGCGGCCACGTCGGGCCCGCTCGCGGGTCAGATCATCCCCGAGCTCCTCGGCGCTGGCGGCCACTCCCGCGGCGGAAAGCAGGTTTTGTTGAACCTCGCGACCGACGATCGCGTCGTCGCGGCCTTCCTCGTCGATCCCGTCGATTCTGCTCCCCCGTTTGGTGGAAACGCCGAGGACTACCCCAGTGTCACGCCTGAGCTAATGGGATCGGTCACTGCGCTCACCGGCTATATTGGTGCGGGGCGCGGCGCGGAGGCGACCTTCGGACCGGCCTGTGCGCCGAGCGACGACAACTACCACGCCTACTTCGTGCAATCGGCTTCCCCCTCATTCGAACTCGTCGTGCCCACTGCAGGTCACAACGACTTCGTAGAGGTGTGCGACTTCATCTGCGACTTCGCATGCGTGAATGGCGACGACCGAGACCAAGCGCTCGGTTTGGCGATCGCGGCGATGACCGCGTTCTACAAGGTGCACCTAGCAGGCGACGCGACCTACCAGAGCTGGATCGATGGCTCGGATGTTCCGAGTTACGCCCGCTACACGACTCGCTAGCCGAGGGGCTCGCTAACCTAGAGGCTTGCTAGCCTAGAGCTCGCTCGGAGGACCGCCGCTGCGGCCGCTCGACGATCGTCCCGAGCTTGAGCCGCCCGAGTTGGAGTTCGGCGGCGGCTCCTCAATCGACGGCGCTATGGCCGGCTCGCTTGGCGGCGCTGCCGGCTGCTCAGCAGGCGTCCCCGAGCCTCGCGAGGATCGTGACCTTCGTTCGTCTCGAGCCGCGTCTCGAGCCGCGTCTCGGCAAGCGTCTAGCTGTCCGTAGTAGCCCATGCCCGCCGGCCGGCTGTAGGTGTCTCGCAGCTCGATCACCAGAGTGTCCGCTGCTACACACTCTTGCGCCGCTAGGTGACCCTCGATGCGTCCCGTGAGTCCCTTGATTGCGTCAAAGCGGTTTCGCGCGTTTTGCACAGACTGGAACCGAGTCGCCCCGTCGGCATCGAGCCCGTCGAGTAGCTCTTGTGCTTCCTCGAGTTCGCCAGCCTCTAGCGCTGCCAATACGTGTTGCACGCGCTGGGTGATCCCGTCGGTCGGTGGCGCTGGCTCAGCGGAGCCTTCGGCGATGGCCTCGACTTCCGCAGAGCCTTCGCTCTGCGAACTTCCTTCTTGCTCTGCAACGACCTCGCCGGAGCCGGCCGCTATTTCGGGATCGGGTTCGGCGCCGGGGTTCATCACCCTGTTGGCAAGCACGACCGCGCCGATGAGTAGCACGGCAACGACTACGCCGATCGAGAGCTTGTTCGAGCCGCCTGTTGCAGGGTGCACGCCGCTGGCGAGCGGCGCGGCGTAGGGGTCGTCATCGAAATCCGGCTCGTCACCGAGCGAGAACCCTTCTAGGCCCTCGCTGGTTCCGGTGCCGAGAGTGAACTCAGCGTCGCCGAGGAGAGATGGGCCGTCTCCAAGCTCAAAGGCTTCGGACGGAGGTCCGTCGCCGATTCCGAGGGAATGGTCCGCGATCGCGTCCTCGACGCTCTCGTCACGGTGCGTGAGGATGGATCGTGCCATCGATCGTCCCGCCGCTGCCGGTTCTCGCTTCGGCGGGATGTGCGAAGGAGAGCTTGGGACGGAAATCGAGCCAGTCTCGACATCGCGATCGACCACTTCGAGGCGGGCGAGCAGCGCTTCCATGCTCTGCGGACGGTTGTCGGGATCTTTCTCAAGCGTCGACTCGACCAGCTTCACCAGCGAGGTTGGGAGCGGCGCAGGGCAGGCGTGGTCCAACCGAGGCGGAGTCTCACGAATATGCCGCTGCAGCAGCGCGAGCTTGTTCTTCCCGCGGAACGGCGGATGCCCGACGAGCATGCTGTAGATGACCAGACCGAGTGAGTAGATATCGCTGCGCTTGTCGACCTCACGGCCAGAGGCCT
Source organism: Bradymonadia bacterium (assembly GCA_047629415.1). Lineage (GTDB taxonomy): Bacteria > Myxococcota_A > Bradymonadia > REDH01 > REDH01 > CBDUJZ01. The sequence goes on from JBLHWZ010000031.1 coordinate 16,582, forward strand.
GCTCGGGGGACATATACTCGGGCGTGCCAAACGTGACGCCGGTTTGAGTGAGCGCGGCCGCGCTGGATTCTTCGTCGAGAATTTTCGCGATTCCGAAGTCCAACATCTTGATGGAGACGCGCCCGTTGGGGGCCTCGATCACCATCAGGTTGTCGGGCTTTACGTCGCGGTGAACGACCGACTGCTCATGAGCGGTCGAGAGAACCTCACAGGCTTGTCGGCCGATGCGCAGCGCTCGTTTCGGGTCCAAGCGGCCGTCACGTTTGATCATCTCCTTGAGCGAGATGCCCTCGATGAACTCCATGACGATGTAGAGAGTACCGTCCTCCATTCGACCGAAGTCGTAGATGGCGACAGCGTAGGGGTGGTTGACCCGGCACGCGGAGCGCGCCTCGTTGAAGAAGCGAGTCGCAAACTCTTCGTCGTCCGCGAAGCGCCGGTGCAGGAACTTCACCGCGACGTGCTGATTCAACTCGGCGTGGCGGGCCAGGTAGACCTCGCCCATGCCGCCACTCGCGATGCGTTTCACCACGGTATAGCGTTGCGACACCATTCGGCCGACGAACGGATCTTCGTCCGGCACTTTATATGTGATGGCTTCACCGCAGTGCGGGCAGAAGAGGGCGCCGTCTTCGAGGCCCTTTCCGCAAGTTGCGCAGTGGATGGTGTGGGCAGTCATAGCATTGGGAGGTTTATGCTGCTGTACCTTATTCCGTGTGGGCCAATTCCGCCAATTCGCCGCGGGCCACTGTGCACCACTGCTCCGCACCGTGCGGGACTGCACATATCGCACCCGCCCGCGGACCTCTTGCTGCGGAACTAGCCCTCTTGCTGTAGAACTAGAACGTGTTCTAGTGTCGGCAAATTCCAGAGGTACAGATGGCACGACTTAAAGACGATGGTTTTCCGCGCGGTTGGTTCATGGTCGGTTTCTCCGACGAGCTCCCCGTCGGAGGCGTCCTGAAGCAAAATTACTTTGGTCAGGCGCAGGTTGTGTATCGGGGGGAGGACGGCCAGGTGCGGATCATGGACGGATATTGCCCGCACATGGGTGCCCACATCGGAGCCGGTGGCGAGGTGGTCGGCAACGAGATTCGCTGTCCTTTCCACGCCTGGAAGTTCCACGGAGAGACCGGCCAGTGTACGCACATTCCGTACTCGGATCGCGAGCCGCCGAATCAGGCCAAGCTCAACAAATGGAAGTCCGTTGAGCGCAATGGAATGATCTTCGTCTGGTTCGACGCCGAAGGCGGAGAGCCCGAGTTCAACGTGCCGGTGATTCCACCCGGAAACGGAGATGAGAGTTGGTCTCCGTGGTTCCACTCCGTCATGCGAATCAACACCCACTCCCGGGAAATCGTCGAGAATGTCGTTGATATCGGTCACTTCCAGCCGGTGCACGGAACTCATATCGTCAAGTTCGAGAACGAATTCACAAACGAGCAGGCGATTCAGCGGTCAGGCGGGACCGCGTACCCTCGCGGTGGTGGCAAAGACAAGTTTGAGATCGACGCGATCTATCACGGCCCCGGGTTCCAAATTTCGGACTTCCGCGGCTACATGAACGCCTACTTGATCAACGCGCACACGATGATCGACGAGGACACGCTCGACCTCCGGTTCGGCGTGTCGCTGCAGACGAAAGAGGGTATCGACGACATCGAGAAGTTCGGGAAAATGTACGTCGATAACCTCACGACCGGGTTCATGGAGGACGTGGAGATCTGGGAGAACAAGATCTTCCGAGAGGCCCCGATGCTGTGCCGAGACGACGGACCGATCATGAAGCTCCGCCGGTGGTACAGCCAGTTCTACCAGCCCCGTGCCGCGGCAGAATAGGCGCCAGTTTCGTCCTTCGGGCCACCATAACTCGCAGGCAAGTTTCCCTTGGCAAGGGGGAACGACTCGTGGCCAGGCTTGTCCGGGTCTAGAGTCAGGGGAGTGCCTTACGGAGGCAGCAATCCCCTGACGCGCAGGCCGCATTGAGTGGCCGCTTCGTTCCGCCTCCAGACTGCGAGGACGCCAGAGTGCACCGAACCGTCGCTTCCCTACTGCGGCTTGTGTGCGAAGCCTGCGAGATCACTTAGGAACTCGCTGTACTCGGTCTCTCGGAGGTCGGTCGGTTGCACCTCGGTCGATCCCTTTCGAACAGCGACGCGTTTGATTTTGACGCGGCCGAACTCGTGGGCCTCGGTCGGGTTATAAGCCTCGTGTTGCACGAAGAGTTCGTACTTGCCTAGCTGGCGAGAGAGTGCATCGACTTCGCGTCCCACCGTGCCCAACACCCTGTAGCCTGACTGCTTGGCTCGCTTCTGCAGCGGGCCGGAGTAGAGCGCACCGATCTTGCTCGCCACAATCGTCCAATCCAATCCGTGGTCTTGGGGTGCGTAGTGTGCGCGGAAGATCTGTCGAAACGGCGGCTTCTGCATGCCTTTTGACCGTCGCTTCCACGCCGCCACCTCGGCGTCCTCCATCGTGACGGGGTGCGCGATGCGGATTCGGTCGCTCGCCTCCAGTTTCACCACCGAGCCATCGGAATCGACAAGCTTCGTACGGTCCCGCCCGGTGAAGAACTTAGATTCCTCGCCGAGGCGCTCCCAAACGAGTTGCGACGCGTAGATCGAGAGGATGGGGTGATCGACGAAGAGGAAGTGCCACCGTTCCTGCGGCCACTCTCGTTGAAGCACCATGGCATCGGAGAGCCGTGCCACCGTCTGCTCGTTGATCTCGTCGAGCTGCTTTTTCAGCGTGCGCATCTGACGACGTCCAACTCGGAAGCGCGCCTGGTCATCCATCGTCCGGGCCCGAGGAAGCGAGGAGAGCCGAGCTCCATCCTGATCGATGTATTGCAGCGTGCCGTCAGGCCCGAGACGTACAGTGAACTCTCGCGCACCGCAGTCGATCTTAATCTCACGGGTGATGGAGAGTCTGAGTGTGGGCGTGGCAAGCTCGGCGAGTTCCTCTTCGGTCACATCTTGCTGGTCCGCGAGCGATGCGAGGGCTTTCGACGCTGTGTCAGCGAGTACGCTGTGACTCGCCGTGTTCGCCCAGTGGTCTAGCCAGTGCGTAGCGGCTACCGTCGCGTCTCTGCGCAGCGTCTCGATAGCGGCCAAAGCGAGCTCGAGGCCGTTCTTTCGCGCCAGCGTGTTTTCAACCTCGCGCCCCAGCACGTCGAGCTGATGTGGGCTCCCGATGACCGCGAGGACGAACGTGGGCCAGGCCGCGTCCTCGTCCGGATTCTCAAGCGTGAGCATCCGGCAGAGCTTGTAGCACGCGAGGTCCGAGAGATGCCCGCGGACTTGGCGCAGTGCTGCGCTCTCTTCGGTCTGTGACTCGCTGATGAGTTCGTTGATCAACCAACGCTTCGCATCCGTCGACAGGGCCTCGCCGCTCTCCCATTCTACGGGTTGCTCCTTCGCGAGCGTCTCGAACGGACCGTCCAGCTTTGCGGACTGCTTGGCGAGAATCGCATCAATTGCGGCCACATCCTGGCTCTCTTTGATTGCGGTGGAAAGGGCTGAAGACTCCATGCTGACTCCTACTTGTGCACCGCACACATTCGTACGCGGGTCCGAATGGAGCGATGCTGAGATCCCTTTGATGCTCGTTCTTCGACTCGGTACCCGAGGGGGAGCCGGCGATGGCAACGAGCATCAGCGGACAGACGTGGCGATGCTCCTGCGGCTGATGTGGCCGGCACCGTAGCCCCAAGTCCTTGATTTCGCAAGGGTACTCGCTTCGGGATGCCGATCAAGGCAGACGCGGTCATGGAGTTCATGTAGGCAGTCACTCCCTTCTTCGCAGCAGTCCGACGATCCACGTTCGATGGCTCGTTACAGGCACGCGGGGGGGCAGCGTCCTGAACGCTGGGCCCCGAAGCCTAACCTCGCTCGGCCAGGATGCTGCGATAGACATTCATGAGCTCGGGCCAGAAGAACTCCTGCTGCGCATAGCGGGAAACCACCGAGGCGCGACTCTTCTGCTGCAGCGTCTCGCGGTGCGTCGGGTCTTCGATCATGCGCCGCATCGAGCGCTCGAGCGCCGCCGCGCTCTTTTTCGGGACCAGCTCGCCGTTGTCGCCGGGCACGATGACCTCGTTGCAGCCGTTGATATTCGTCGCCACGCTCGGCAAGCCCATCGAGCCCGCCTCAATCAGGGAGTTCGGCAGTCCTTCGCGGTAGCTCGGCAATACGAACACGTCCGAGATCGCCATGTACGGGCGAACGTCGCCGACCCAGCCCGCCTCTGAAATCTGCTGATGGTTTCGAATCGCGTCATCGACAGCGGGTGTCAGTGGATCGAGCTCCGGCTCGTAGTCTCCGACCATCAAAAGGCGCGCCTTTGGGTGGTCTGTCGCGATGCGCGTGAAGGCCGTGATCAGCTCCTCAACACCTTTGTCGCGAACCACTCGGCCGACGAAGAGAAAGACCGTCTCGCTCGGCTTGATACCTAGCGAGCGCCGCAGCTTGGTGTTGGCGTTTTGCGTAAACTGGTCGGCGCTGAACTTGGTGACGTCCACGCCATTGATCGAGCCATTGCCAATGACTGTGATCGGCCGCTTGGTGATATGCTCCTGAATCCACGTTCGCAGGTTGATCGAGTTGCACGTTAGGTGCGTCGCCATGCGGTAGGTGGTGCGCTCAGTGACCTGCAGCATCGCAGCCCGGCTGCCAGTGGCTTCCATCAGCGGCATCCCCACTACGCCGTGTACGCGAATGGGGACTCGAGCTGCTGCGGCTGCGGTCATCCCGACGAGGCCTGCCTTGGGCGTATACGTCTGAACGATGTCCGGTTTTAGCTCGCGCAGGTACTTGGTCAGTTTCACGACGGCGATCGCGTCGGACTTTGGCGTGATTTGCCTGGTCAGAGGCAGCACATGCACCGGCATACCCTCCTGCTCCTCGACACGGCCGACACGAGGCCCAGGCCCGCAAACAAGAGAGACGTCAAACTCTTGGGAGAGGTAGCGCGGCTGCCCCTCCAAGAGTGTCGCGAACGACATCGGCACCGTCGTAATCAGACAGAGCTTCGGTTTACTCATGCGCTCAGCAGCGAGAGGAGGTGGTCTTCAATGCGGGTAAACCCGTTCGTGTCGACCAGCGTGGAGAGTCGCTCCACGTTGGCGGTCGATACCTTGATTTCTTTGCGCGAAATGCTCCGCGTCTGAATTTCGTGGCCCGCTCGGCGGACGCTATCGACCATTTGGCCGACCGACGTTCCGCGGCCCGAGGCGATATTGATCGTCTCGAACTCGCTGCCATTCAACACTGCGACGAACCCGGCCACGACATCATCGATGTGGATGAAGTCACGGATGGCGTTCCCATTATTGACGAGCGTCATCTCGTTTTTGTCTCGGACGGCTCCCGCGATCTTCGACACGACGCTGAATCGGTCGTCTCCGCCGACCATGTTGAAGACCCGCGCGACGGTATGCGGGACCTCTAGGGTGCGGCACACGTTTCGAACGAGGTGTTCATTGGCGAGCTTCAACGAGGCATGAAGGTCGGCGGGCCGCGCAGGATCCGTCTCGCTGCAGTGGATGTTGTCGCCGTAGACCGACGCGCTCGACGTGTACACCACACGTTCGACGGCGGTACCGCGGAGGTCCTCAAGGACGCGCGCTGTGACGCCGATTCCACGCTGGCAGTAAGCGAGCGGCTCGGAGTAGTCCCTTAGCATCGTAGCCGGCTGAAAAGCATTGATCACCACGCGGAACGGCTCGTCTGGTACAACCATTGTGCGGTCGAGGACCGAGGCAGACGCGACGAGTTCGGCGTCTGGGAGCGCGTTATGCAGCGCGGCCGAGAGGTTCGACCGCCGCCCGATGATCAGTGTCTTCATGATGGATTGCCGGGAAGGGCACCGGCGCTTTAGCTGTGTCGTGTTTCGGCGTCCAGCGCGGATTCGAGTGACCGCAGCCATTTCCGAGAGGACGGTTACAACGAGAAATCGCCGACGGGCGGTGTACGTAAGCTGTCTCGGGCAGGCGCAACCTGATAAGATTCGAGTATTCAAACTCCCCAAGCTTATGCTCTACCGGAACACTCCAATCCTCCTCGCTTTGTTGCTCGCTCTGGCAGGATGCAACGCGACCGGCGCTGTCCCTGAGGATGGTCCGGATGCTTCAATCGTGGACTCTGGAGGTGAGGACGATGTCGCCGTGAGCACGTCGGACGTGCCAGACGGCGAGGATGTGTCCACCGATGGACCCGACCAGTTTGACACGTCACCGGTCGACGATTGCGACCCGTTCTCTGATGAGGACGAGTGTGGTTGCACAGATGGCGTGACGATCACTTGCTTCACCGGCGCCATCGACGCGCGCGGTGTTGGCCAGTGCACCCACGGCACCCGAACCTGCGTGCAGGGCACGTTCACTGAGTGCATCGGCGAGCGCATACCCGGCGCCGAGATCTGCGACGGCGTTGATCAAGACTGTGACGGCCGCGTCGACGAAGGCGAGACCAACCAGTGCGGATCCTGCGGACCCGATCCGATCGAGGTCTGTGGAGACCTCCTAGACAACGACTGCAACGGACAAATCGACGACCCAGCCTTCGGCTGCGATTGCGACGACCGCACGAATCAGCCTTGCTACTCAGGACCCGCAGGAACCAGCGGCATTGGGACGTGCCGTGGGGGGATCGCATCGTGCATCGACAGCGCTTGGACCGAGTGTGCCGGAGAAGTACTCCCAGGCGTGGAAATCTGCGACGGAGTCGACAATGACTGTGATGGTCTGGTCGATGAGAATGTTCGCAATGAGTGCGGTTCCTGCGGCGCCGAGCCCCTCGAACTCTGCGATCATCTCGACAACGACTGCGACGGCCTCGCGGACGAGGGCATTCGACTCCCATGCGGCATCTGCGCCGGCGAGGTGCCGCCCGAAGAGGTGTGTGGCGACGGCTTTGATAACGACTGTGACGGCGCGGTCGACGACGGCTGCACATGTGTTGGTACCGACGCATGTTTCGGCGGAGACCCTGGTCGTGCGGGAGTCGGTCAGTGCTCGCTTGGTTCCCGCTCCTGCGATTCCTCTGGAGAGTTCTGGACCTCCTGTGAAGGCTACGGAGTGCCCGGCGTTGAGGCCTGCGATGACGTGGACAACGACTGCGACGGGATCGTCGATGTAGACGCCAGCGGCTGCTCCGTCTGCGGCTCCGCCCCGGAGATCTGCAATGACCTCGACGACGACTGCGACGGAGTTGTCGATGAAGGCACGCGCAACTCATGCCTCGATTGTCTCACGGACGTCGTGCCCGAGGAGGCAGGTCCAGTCTCGCTCTGCAACTCCCTGGACGACGACTGCGATGGACTTGTCGACGAGGGCCTCGTGAATGCCTGCGGCAACTGTGACGAGTCTTGTTACATCTCCACCGAGGACCCTGACGAAGGCGGCATCTTTGACGATGGCGCCGAGTTCATCCCCGCGGATGACGAGGACAACCCAACCGGAAGACCGGGCGTCACGCTCTCGAGCCAGTCATTCATCCCGCCGTACCTGTGGGTCGCGAACCACGAGCATGACACGATGACCCGCATCCACACGGAGCGGAACGCCGAAGAAGGCCGATACTGGGTCGCCGATAACCCAAGCCGTACCGCAGTCGATCTCGATGGAAACGTCTGGGTCGCAGGCCGCTCTGACGGCCGCCTCACGAAGGTCATCTGGGATCCCGAGTCCTGCCCGGACCGCAACGGCAACGGAGTCATCGACACATCCAGCGCCGACAACCTTGGCCCGCTCAACAGCGCCGCCAACCCGTTCGCGGATGAATGCGTCGTCTTCTCGCAGGTGATGCGCGTCGATACCCCGTCTATTCGCGGCATCGCGGCGGGCCCCGACGGTCGGGTTTGGATCGGCTACTCGTTTGGCGGTGTACAGTGGATCGACCCCAACACGTTTGAGGTCGGTGAGTACGTCGGTCCCGAAGGGGCTCCGGTCTTTTCGCCCGGCCGTGACGGCGTCTATGAGCCCGTTTGGGAACGAGACGGCAGCCAGCGTCTCGGCAATACTGGTGGCGTCTACGGCCTCGTCGTCGACTCTGAAGGCATGCTCTACATGAGCTCCTACAACCGCACGACGATGTCCCGGTTCGATACGATCGCGGGCGAGTGGGACGCGCTCTTCATCGACTACCCTTGCGGTCTCTATGGAATCGCGCTCGACGGTCGAAATCGTGTGTGGACCGGCGGATGGCCGAACTGCAACGGCGTTGGTATGTTCGACCCGGCCACCGGCCGCGCCTACTCCTTTGAAGTACCAGATGGCACGAACGCGACTCCGAGCGGCAGCGCAACCGTGAGCATGCCGGCGGCACCAGATGGCTGCTCAGCGCCAAACTTCTGCGTCACCGGGCTCGGCGTCGAGCCGGCCACTGGCGACGTCTGGGCCTCGTTCTTCGCCATCGGTTGGACCGGCAGGTTGGTGCTCGACAACGACAACCTCGAGAACTCGCAGTGGCGCTTCATTCCCGCCACACGCGATGTCGAGACGGGCTCACTCTTAGAGGGCACATCGAATGATCTCCGTGGGGTCGGCTTTGACCGAGAAGGCAACGCGTGGACTCTCGGACTTGGCTCCGGCAACGTTTGGAAGGTGGACCCCATCACTGAACGTCGGGCCGCCGATCTGCCAACGGGCGTGGTCGTCGGGCAGGGCACTCACTACACCTATTCGGACTTCACCGGCTCGACCGCGCTAACCTTCACCGCTCCTCGCGCTCTCTGGTCCTACGTATTCAGTGCTGGCTACACAGGCGCCACGGTTGATGCCATAGAATGGGAGGCTTTCACGCCACCAGACACGTCGGCCGCTATCGCCCTGCGCGTCGTCGATGAGGACGGAGTGCCGCTTAGTGATTGGGTGCCGGACGACGTTGGCTTCATCTATGAGGGTGCCGTGTTCCAAAGGATCGACCTCAGTGAGTACGACGTCGTTGGCGAGCACTTTGAAGTGCAGATCACGCTGGCGACTACCGACGTCGATACTCGTCCTATCGTGCATTCCGTCGATATGTTCTGGCAGAGGCCCTAGTTGGTCCACTCCGGAACGGAAGTGCACGCGAGTTGGGAGAGGCGTCTCACGGACGTCCTCTGCCTCTGCGCGTGGGTCGTCGCGCTGTTGGTCGTTTGGCTGCCCGAGTGGGTCCCAGGTAGGGACCAACCTGCCCACGTGATCGCGACATCGGTGTGGGCGTCCCCTGAGCTCTTCGCTCAGTGGCTGAGGCCGAACATCGCGCTCAGTGGCACCGCCATCAATCCGATCTCCGGTTTCTTTGCCAAGCTCTTCGGCCTGCAGATTGGGATGAAGGTCGGAGTCACGATCTCCGTTCTCGCCAACGCGTTGGGGCTCGCGCGACTCGCGAGGGTCGGCGGATCCGATCCGAAACTTGCGTCCGTCGTTGGCCTCGGCATTGGCTGCGGCTGGCTTTACGGTATGGGGTTCTCGAGCTTCGTTGGCGCGTTTGGATTCGGTCTTCTGGCCGGCTCCTTTGCATTGCAGCAGAAGCCGAAGCTACTCATGGCCGCCGCGCTCTATCTCGTCACTGTTTGGTGGCACCTGATCGCCGGCGGGATGATCTTCGCGGGCATGTTGCTCATCCGACGCCTGCGTGAGCGGTCCATTCCGCCTCTCAAGTGGCTACTCGTTTGGTTGCCCGGTCTTTCGCTCGCCATCTACATCGGCCTCCAATACATCTTCGGGCAGTCTGGAGCGGGCGCGCCCATGGCGACGAACTGGGGTACACCAACGGAGTGGCTGCGTGACTTGGCGCTCTGCTCGCTCACCTCGTTCCACCTAACAACGGGGTGGATCAGTGGCGTCGCGGTCGCCGCGATGACGGCCGTTGGAGCGGTGGCAGCCTGGCGACGCCCTGCCGTCACCGTCGGCGACGCAGTTCTTCGTGGCACTCTCGTCTGGTCGATTCTGCTCTTCGTCATCCCGCTCGACGGCCTCGGTTGGTCCTTCGCTCGGCCCCGGCTGATGCCGATGGCCGTGCTGGTGCCCCTCGCATTCCTTGCGCCCAGAGCCGGCAAGCAGTCGATCGCGATCGCGCTGACCATTCTGCTCTCGCTCGGCGGCGCGCTAATCGGCAGCGTCGAGCGCGGCAAACATATTGCAGGTGTGGTCGAGGACTTCGACAGCGGAGAGCCAGCGGGAGCCACCTTCCTCGTGTCGTATCTGGACCTCGAATACCCAGGGGATGGCCCGTATGTGTATACGAACTTGGCGTTGGCCAACTACGCGCTGATCAACGGTGGTGTCGCTCGCCATTTGTTCGCCCACAACGCCGCAGCGCACTCGATGCTCTACATCGATGACTACGAGATGCCGGCTGCAAACCCGGTCTTCATTCACGTCATGCCGGACTGCGTCGCCGACCCCGCTTGTTCCGGTGGACCGATTGCCCGCGGCGATCGTCTCGCGCTCGCCGGGTTGCCGTGGGACTCGATCGCTGTGCTCGGGCTCGGCGACGAAGAGCGCGAGCAGTTGGTTCTTCGCGGCTACACCGTGGGTGCGCCCGGACTTCTTCACCCGCAGCCGTCCAGCATTCGTATCGACGTCGCGGTCCCCGCCGACCTCGCAGAGTTCCCCATCGTCGCGCGCTACGGCTACGAGAGCTCGGGCGTGGTAGGTGGCGCCTCGGTCCGCGTCGTGGATGGACGCGCCCGTATGGAGCTGCCCAACGTCATCGCTGGCCCAACCGTGCTTGAGCTCTTCGTTGACCGCGACGGAGACAACGCACCATCCGGCGCAGACGCCGCGATTCTGGATTCGCCGCGGATTCGAATCGACGTACCGCCGGGCGACGTGCTGGTGGTGGAGAACTAGGCGGCGCAGAACGCCTCCCTCAAACCACCAACATCCCATCCACCACGGCGTAGGAACATGAGGCGCGACGAGCCGGCGGAGCGAAGCGGGGCGGAACGAAGTGGAGCTGAGCCGCGAACCCCGTCCGCTCGATCGGTAACGAACCGCCGGTGGGGGAACGTCGCCGCTCCTTCGCTGCAGTTCCTCCGCCCGTGTGTTTCAGCGGACTCGGTATCCGAGGGCGAGCGTGATCACGGCCGTGTGAACGTAGCTGCCGTAGATGCTGTCGAGGTAGTCCGCGACACCCTGCTCGAAAGCCTCCGATATCTGCGGTCGGGAGGATTCAAACTGGCCCTCCACAGAGGTGGAGGCCGACATCGTGCCGGAGTATCCGAGGGCGGTCCGCACCGTGAAACGTTCACGAATGAGCCAGCGCCAGCCGAACTCAAGGTCGACCATGTGAAGCGTCGACCGAATGCGATACTCGTTTGTGAGCGCGTCAGAGTCCCCGCTTGGCTCCTGACCGGTGGCCTCGATGATGAACTCTTCCGTGCTGGCTCCTCCTCCGAGTGTGGCGAGCGTGTACCCACCGTCGAAGTAGAATCCCCGAGAGGCCCAGGGTTGCCACCCAACATGCATCCGCGTGATGAGAGATTGGCTGAGTGCGACCGTGATGAGCGCTGCCGTCGCGTCGTTGTACCAACCCGCGGTCGTCGCGACGGAGTTGATCAGGTCGACGTAGGCACCGGGCAGGTAGCCCATGCTCAACGAGAGTCGGAGCCGATTCGGCGCCTGGGCCTGCAAGCTCGCACCGATGTGCAGGGGAACCTCTGCTACCGCCTCTACTCCCAAGGTCCATCTGCGCGAATTTGCCGCCAACTCCAGCTCTGCGTTGTCGGCGGATTCGAGAGGGGTTTCCTCCTGCGCAGACGGGATTTCCTGTTCGGCTCCCTGCGGCGCGTCGTCTGCCCAAGCATTCGATGCCGCGATCAACGAGAGCAGGAGGGAGAACAAACAAACGGCACGATGAAGAAACAAAGGGCTCCTTTCGGCTGGAGTCACGTGAGGTATGCAGTGAAGATGGGCGACATGCGCTCGAAGAACCAAGCTGTGGCCATGCCGCCAACCCCGTAGGCTGCTGCAAGGCGTGCCCGCTTTTGCCACACTTCCGCTCGTCTGAGCGGGAGAGAGACAACGAGCACGCAACAGACGAACGCGAGTTGGCCGAGCTCGACGCCCACGTTGAACGAGGCCAACGCGGCAGGCACGTGGCCGACAGGGAGGCCAATCTCGCGGAGGGCACCCGCGAACCCGAGACCGTGGATCAGACCAAAGCCTCCGGCGATCAACCAGGGCCGCTGGATTGTGAGTGTGTCACGTCGGCTAGAGGCTGCCTCCGCGGCCAGCAGGACGATGCTCAGAGCGATAACTGCCTCGACGGGGCCCGATGGCACCGACAACGCAGTTAGGCTGACGGCGGCAAGCGTAACGCTGTGTCCGACTGTGAACGCGGTCACGGTGGTCAGGAGGACCCTCCGCCCCCGTACGATGAGCATTAGCGCCAGCACGAATGCCAGGTGATCCGCACCGCCAAGAATGTGCTCGAACCCGAGTCTCACGTATGTGACGAAGGTTCCGGCGGCCCGTTCGACCGCCGGTATTGTGACCTCTCGTTCGTCCGAGCGAACAACCGACGTGAACTCGGTCTCGTCCGCGAAAGCGACTCGGACGATCACCTCGGTCGATCCGTCATCCAAGCCGTCGAAGACGATGCGCTGCCCGCGAAGTCCAGCGTCTGCGCAGTCCAGAGTGAATCGCTCGGAGAGGCTCGTCGGTGAGGCGTGCGCATGTTCGGTGATCACGTTGCATGCCTCCGCGAATCGGGGCGAGACGTCCGGGACGGAGTTGTTGGCCGCCGGAAGTTTCCAAAGTACCGCGAATGTTCCGGGCGAGCGCTCCTGCATGTCGAGGAGAAGCGGCGCGAACTGATCAGCCGCTGCGGGCGAAGCGACCGTCAGGAGTCCGAGCAGTACACTAAAGACGGCGAGTCGACCCGCCGCAATCATTGAGCGGCCTCGACGGAGTAGCCGTATCGAGCGACAAGATCGGCGATCGCTTCTGAGGATCGCCGCCGCCGCTCCTCGGCGCGCCAAGCCGTCGTGACTCGGTCGCGAACGTCCGCGAGCTCGGCCGGACGGGCGAGGGCAGCATCCACGACACGGACCGCGTGATAGCCAAGGTTCGATTCGACTGGACCCGTCCAGGCATCCTTCTCGGCGAGAGCGAGGGCAGCGACGAATGTACCGCCGAAGCGGGCCCGAATGTTACTGGACCTCTGTGAATCGAACTCGTTCCCGTAGACGAACGGATCTCCGCCAGCGGGCGCGTCCGTTCCTCCAAGGAGGAAACTCTGACAGTCCGCCTCGGCAGCGTCTCCGCGCCGCGCACGACTAAAGAAGACGTGAGAGAACCCATAGCGTGCGTCGATCTCGTATGTGCTCCTGTTTCGCTCGATGTAGCTCTCAAGTTCGAGATCACTCGGGTCGCCGAGTGCGGCAACGCCCTCGGTGATAAAGCGCATCTTCTGGACCATGCGCCGACGAACAATCTCGTCATCCACGTCCAGCTGAAGGCGCATGGCCTCGCGATAGAGCGCCTCGTCGACAACCCAAGCGTTGATGAGGGCCTGTATCTCCTCTTCCCCCGGCAAGACCGTATACTGGCGAACGTACTCTGCGATGAGTCGCTCCAGGCGAACCGGGTCGATGACAATCTCCGTGCGTGCGGGCTCAACGACTGGTGTCGACTCGGGTGAATCGCCGGTGGGCGCACGGCTTGAGAGAGCAAACACGACCGCTCCGATTAGCAGGAAGTGAACCAGTGGTTCGCGGCTGAGTTTGGCTACGTGATGCATCCGGAATCCTCTGTGAGAGTTCGGTCTAGGCAGACGTCCGAGACGTGCGGGAGAAGCTAAGCTGTGCGCCTGGCCACCTCCCGGGCGGTCCCTAGGGCGTGTAGTAGATCGGCGAACTCCAGGCCCGCTCTTGAATGGTGCGGGGCGAGTTGCAGCAGCCTCTGAAGAGAGTCGGGTCCTCGACGTCCTCATCCCATGAGTCGCAGTTCTGACCCGAGGAGGCGAAGTGTTCGTCGCACACGTACGATGACCATCGACAGACCGGGTTTTCTAGAACCCGTATGTAGTAAGAAGCGTGCTCACCGGCATCGAATCCTGGGTCTGACCAGACGGAACACAGCTCGGTCGCTCCGGCGGTCCGATCGACCTCGCACGAATTCTCATCAATGAGTTCTGACTCGTTGAAGGCCGGACACTGGCCGTCAACGGGGTCACCGTTTGCACACGCGATGTCCCAAACTTGCTCTTGGGCGTTCCCAGACCCGTCGACCCAGACCTTCACCATTTGCACTCGCTGAAGGAAGTTCGCGCTCGTCAACACGGTGTCGCACTCGCTTCCTGCCGGGCAGATGTCGGGGTCCGCGGCGGCCCAGACTGCGAAGCTCGGTGTTCCGCCTCCTTCAAGTACGCCTCCCATGGGCACGCCGTTGGCGTAGCCGTGGGCTGCGAAGTCGTCGCGGTCACACATTGCGGCGTCGAGGTCCGCCCCGCCGAAGACACGGAGGGCAGGCCTGTTCCCGGACGTTCCGTATGTCTCCCGACGACGCATGGCCTCGAAGATCGAATCTCGTGTGTTCTCCTCAGCCCATACAACTGCGAGTCCGCCACCGTTGAAGCTGCCGAATTCGAAATT
>JBLHWZ010000032.1:0-30759 GCA_047629415.1 Bradymonadia bacterium
GTACCGGCCGCGGACTTCGTCGTTCAGCTTATAAGGGTCCTGGATGAGACCCTCGTAGCCCTCCAAGTATTGCGGCGGGAAGCGGTTGAACCAGATGTGCACGTCCGGTCGCTCGCTCACCTTTAGTGCGTGCTGCACGTAGGGCATCGCTTCTTCGATGTCGTAGATCAGCTGATTCCGATGCTTCTCATCCCACGCCATTCCGAACGGGATCAGGTGGAGTAGGTCGTACTCCATCACCCCCATCCCCATGAACTTCTCCAGCAGCTCCGGCAGCTTCTTGATGTTCCCCTTGTTGAGACAGACGTCGATGTTGATGATCGGCCGACCGTCCTCCAAGGCCATCTCGAGCCCCTTTACCTCTTCCTCAAACGCGCCAGGCACGCCGACGAGCGCGTCGTGCACTTTCGCGTTGTGGCCGTGGATCGAGAACGTGATCTCCTGCAGGCCAGCGTCGAGACTTCGTTTTAGGAAGTCCGGATACGAGAACATTCGCCCGTTCGTGACCGTCTGCACTCGGCGATATCCGGCCAGTCGACCCAGTTTGACGAACTTCACGAAGTTCGGGTGAATCGTCGGTTCTCCGCCAGAGAGGATCAGGCGAGTAGCCCCTTTGCGACGTCCTTCGATGATGCGCTTCTTCACCTCTTCTTCAGAGGTGATCGTGCCGTTGTGTGCCAGCGTGTCGAGGCAGAACGTGCAGAGGTTGTTGCACATGCTCGTCAAGCGGATCCAATTCCGCTTTTCGTGCGCAGCTTCTTCCTTCTCAAGTTGCTTCGCGACCGGTTCATCTACGCGCTGGTTCATCTCATCCTCATCAGCCGTTTACGCGGCGGTAGCGCAGCACCCATTGGTTGCTGCTCTCGGGAGTCACCGGTTGGTGCTCCGTTAGGGTCAAAAGGTCGCTCGGCATGTTCGCCAGCGCGGCTTCTGAGTCATCGTTGTTGAAATGCTCGAACTCGGAGTCGCCGGTCTCGGCACGCTCCCGCTGCTCCTCGGATCTCACGAGCCCGAACGCTACGTTGTCGACCACGAGCATCGTACCACCGGGGCGCAGAGCGAGCGCCAAATCGCGGAGAGTATTTTCCGGATCCTCTAGGTGATTGTAGCTACGCAGAACCAGGATGTGGTCATAGCGGCTGGGCTCGAGTTCGAAGTCCTCGATGGGCGAGTTCACGATCTCGCCCCACTTGTTTCGACTGCGGAACGCTTCGCAGGCCCCAGCGTGCGGCTCGACGCCCGTATAGCGAACCGATCCAGCTGATGCTCGCTCGCTGAGCACGTCGGCGTAGAGCGTTTCACCGCACCCGACATCTAGGATATCGCCCTCAAGCCCGCTAACGATTTCGACGACCTTCTTGTCGTCGGCGGTGAAGACATCCGTCTCGTCGACCTCGTAACAGTGAGCACACGTCGCCATCTGCGGGCAGACGGCGCAGTCCTCAACGATGCGCAATTTGCGAAGGTCGTTGGGGAAGTCGTCCGGAGCGACCTTGTTGGTGATGTCGAGGTAGACCTGTCCGTGCGCGAACTTGATTCGGTTCAGCTCTGGGTCTGCGAAGTCGCGAGTCTGCGTACGGAACTGGGCCATCGTTTCCCCGTCACGGACGAAGATGTGGCGGTTCGTATCGTAGGGAAGCACGGACGGCAGGATGGGGCACGGTGCTCCCTTGGCCCAAACAAGCTCCCGCTCGGGGGCGTATGTGTAGGAGTTCGAGCGAACGCCTTGAACCGGCCGGAGTTCGTCGTCTCCGAACGCCTCGCGATATTTGCGGAAAAGGCCAACACAGGGGCCACGGAGGGCGCATCCGTCGCACCGCTCGGTCTGTGCTGAATCTCCGCCATCGACGGGGTAGAAGTCTGGCTCGTAGACCTCGGTCATGGCCGCGAAGTCATGAGTCTTCAGGTCATCGTAGAGCGACTCGTAACCAGGCAACAAGCAGAGCGGAATACCGTCGTGCGCGAAGCGCAGCCCGGTCCCTTTCTCAAGCCCGTGGGTGATCGCCTCGTGAACCTTCTCGGCGACATCCGACACTTTCGGAATCACGGCGGTGAAGAGTCGGTCCGCTGCACCTTTCGGCTGAACCATCGAGAACTTCAGACAGACATCATCGAAGGGCAGGAGCAGATCGACGATGTCGATCAGGTGGTCCTTGTTACGAGCTGTTACGACGCAGTTTACGGTGAGGTCTAGTCCACGTCCCGAGAGGGTCTCCACGGCACCAAATGTGGTCTCGAACGCGTGCGCCCGAACCATGGAATTGTGGATCTTTGCCGTGCCGCCGTGCAGCGACATATAGACGTAAGCCAGACCAAACTTTTGAAGTCGGTCGACGACGTTCGGATAGTAGAGAAGCCGGCCATTAGTGACCAGCCCGAACTCCATGCCCCGCTTGTGGCTGTGCGAAGCCCAGCGATACAACTCGGGCCGCATCGTCGGCTCACCGCCGGAAAGCACAGCCATCGAGTAGCCGAGCTTCGCGGCGCGCTCGATCTTCGAATGCACGCCCATAGTCGTGTCGTCGATCTCGCGCACATCGAGGGTATGGCAAAACGTGCAATGGTTGTTGCACGCGTAACCGACTTTAATGAGGGCCTTCATTGCTGAGGCCCGGAGCTGGGGGGAAGCTTCGGCATTCTACCTTCAGACCGGCCGGAGGGGCGGTTGGACGAGGTCTTTACGAGTCAGGCGGGGAACGAGCCTAACCGGAGCCTTAGAGTTCGCATCGTTCGCGGCTTGTGTCTAGAGCGTGGGGTGGTTTTTCGGGCATTTCGATCGGCCGCCCCCTGCTGGCTAAGGACCTGTTTCGCTGAGCGAAAGGTCACAGGCATAATGCGTGGACGCGAGGATAGGCCGTATTACAAAGCGAGCGCGAGAGAGCGTCTGCGTCTGTTCCCGCGCGTGCGCGCGTGCTCGTCTGCGGGTGGCCCCACGCCGTGGGGTATACTTGGCACCACGTCGAGGCGTCGTCGGTCGATGGGCGAGTTGCGGAGCGAAGCAGTGAGGCGCCGCTGCGGTGCCATGTGCTACCAACATGGCCCTTGCGTGCACCCGCGAGCTGCCCGCGGCGAAGGTCATCCGTTGGATAGGACCAACTCGGCGCAATCCCGCGTGGTGCGCAGGTGGAAGGTCCGCCTATTGCCTGGACATGATCCGATTTTTTGCCTTCGGACAGTTGACGGCCAATCAGTGTTCAACTACCTCTTTACTCGACTTCCCCCGCATCGCGATGTGTGACCATGAATCGACGACAATTTGTAGCTAAAGGCCTCGCAGGAATCGGTGTCGTTGGCGTAGGCAGCAGTGCCTTCGCCAGCAACGGCTCCGACGCCCAGATGACCGCAACGGCTTCTCCTGAGCAAGTGATCACGGTTGGTGCCGAGGGTGCCACCAGTGGCTCCGTCTCACCTTCGAGCGTCCACGCAGAGGGCTTCGCAGCTCTTCTCACGCCAGTAGCAGTTGGCAGCGTTCTTGATGGCGCCCGCGTCGCGACGATTGACGTCGACGAGTGGGGACGAGGAACCGCAGAGATCGTTATCGAGGGTGGTGCCTCGTATCACATCGATGTCTGTACGAAGGATGAGTCACTCGGCCACGAGCCCGTAGCGTCCACGCAGCGATTTGACCTTTTCGTCCGCAATGGCGGAGATGGCTCGGTCGCGACCTCCAGTAACGTGGACGGCGCCATCGCCGCTCTCGCAGGTGCAATCCGGGCGAACGAGGCGGAAGCCACGGTTGCCCTGCTCTCGAAGAGTGAGTACTGGGCACGCGGCTGTTAAGCTACCCATTCCCTGACCTTAAGCTCCCTCGCGGATGACGATTCAACTCGCACAGACGTCCGCAACCGTTGACGTAAAGACCAACTCGGTCACCGTCACGGTGGATACGTCTACCTACTCCAGCGGCTCCATTATGGGTGCCGCGTACGTCTTTATTGACCGCTGCTTCGTTTGGTTAGATGCCAACGGAGAAAGCGGCTTCACTGTCGTGCTGTCGGGTCGTGCCCCGATGAACGACGACTCTCTCGGCGCTCTCAGCGGCGAGTTTGCAAACGAGCTTCTCGCACAAGCGCTTCGAGAGAAGATTGCTGAGAAGAACAAAGCTCTCCTTGAGACCGTTGTCGGTCGCGCGGTACACGGTGCTATGGGACCCGTGTCTGCCGAGCCAGACTTCGACCTCTCAGAGCTCGAAGCACTCGAACTCGACGACGAACCGTTCGAAGATCCCCTCGGCATCGCCATGTCGTGGGAAGACAAGTACGGCAAGAAGCGAGCCTCGCGTAAAGAAGCTGAGGAGATAAAGGCTAAGGCCGCAGCTGAAGCAAGCGAAGCGTGAAATTCAACGCGGAAATCTACAGTAATGCTGGCATTCAAGCCGCAGCCTCCACTTTCGCTGACTTTGGAACGATCAACGTTCCAGGTGACGCGATGGATGGTTACTACGATGTAAATATCGTAGCAGCCGACGATGTTGACCAACGAGACCTCGAAGGCGAGTTCGGAAATTTCGCATTCGCTCGTTCCTTCGACGAAAGAACGATCTGACGATCGAAAATGATGTGGGATTTTACTATCCGCATCTTGTGTACAGCCCGCACCGCCTGTACTCTTAGGCACAATCCTTCCCCCCCGCTCTCCAAGAATAATGGCTCGAAAGCTTCCACGCGCAGGCAAGACCGCCGACGGCATGCTCTCCAACACTGAGCACGAAGTGTCCGAAGCTGCTGGTGATCCAGCCGTTCACGGAGACCAGGGTGCTCACCCTCACGTCGGAACCGCAAAGCATGCGTCCCACGGATCGCACGGTTCTCACGGATCACACGGTTCTCACGGATCACACGGTTCTCACGGATCGCACGGATCGCACGGATCGCACGGTTCACACGGATCACACGGATCTCACGGATCGCACGGTTCACACGGATCGCACGGCTCCTGGTAGAGTCTGCCTGAGCGCACTCCGCTCGATCGAAAAGCAATTGCATCGAATGGCCGCGACCACGCGGCGTTTGGTGATTTTGCTTTTTTGGAGTCCCAGAGACGGACCTATCAAGAAGGGCCCTAAGGGAACGGTGTCACGCATGGCCCCCACACCGGAACCGATCGTCGGGAGTTGGCGCTCTTCGCTCCGTCTCGCCAGCTCCAGTCCGACGAGAATCACGACTTCTCGCGCCTGACTATCGCAGGCCTGTCGCGCCCGACTATCGGTAGCCTGTAGCGCAACATTCTCGCGCCTGACTACGGCTGATCCGTCGCGCCTGACTATCGTAGGCCGGTCTCGCCTGACGATCGCAGGCCTGTCTCGCCTGACTATCGCAGGCCCGTCGCGCCCGACGATCGCAGGCCTGTCGCGCCGCACTATCGCGAGCCGACTGCCGCAGTCTTTCCGATCTTCGTCCCGAACTACTCCGTCACCCCGAGTCCAGCGTAGACCGCCGACGGTCCGCGCAGCTCGATCGGGGTCTCGAACGGAGTGAGATCCTCTGCCGCTGACCTTGGGGGATACCCGAGTGCGGGCCCTGTGCAATTGTCCTGTAGGGAGCAATGAACACACGGTTCCGCTCGGCTTAGACCGCGACCATCGTCGTTCAGAAATCGAGCTGCCCGGGGGGACGGAACTACGCAGGCCGGAATGCCAGAGAAGGTCATTTCGATTCCGTGGGCGTCACGGATCGCTGGTTTCAAGTAACGGGGTAACATGCCGAGCCGAGGCGGAACGGCTGAGCTGTCGGTCAGCGCGGCACCTAGCGGGCGAGCCGCGCTTAAGAGCCAAGCCTTCACCTGCAGCTTGCGGAGTAATCGCGCGATGCCGTCGAGATGCCGAAAGTTCGAGCGAGTGACCACGGTCGTCACGCTGAGCGCAACCGGCTGCTTCGACACATTGAGAATACCGCGAACGGTCTGCTTGAACGAGCCCTCCGACTGGGTGTGATAGTCGTGGATCCTTGGCTCTGGACCGTGCAACGAGATATCGAAATGTGTGACTCCCGCGTCGACGAGCTGCTCGAGATACGCAGAGTATGCCAGCCGGCGACCGTTCGTTTGGACGAGCACTCGCTCGGCCCCCGCGTCTCGGGCAGCCCTTACCCTGTCTTCCAGGGATCCATCTACGGTCGGGTCGCCACCGATAAACGCAGTTAGTCCAGGTTCTAGCTGCGTTTGCAACGAATCCGACGCTTCGTCGAGCCCGCGCTGAGCGCAAAATACGCAGCGATTGTTACAGGGGAGCCCGAGGTTCCGAAGATCCATGCAGATTGGGGGGTGTCGTGTTGCCGGGCGCGCTCGCGTGCGCTAGTAAACTTGCCATGACAAGCGTACTTCAGGCATTCGATCTCAACAACGTTCACCCCGACCGGCTTTTGCCGTTCAACTTCCGCCGCGTGGAGGACGCATATTTTATCTCAAATGACTTGGGAGAGTATGCGATTCTGAGCGCCGAGGAGTTTAAAGGATTCGTCGAAGGTGACCTTCCGACGGACGGTGACCTCTTTATAAGCCTCGGGGAAAAGGGCTTCATCGCCGGCGAGTTATCGGAGCCGGAGTACTACGAGCGCTATTGGAGCCGCCGTAATCACGTCATGAACGGTCCGATCCTCCATGCATTCGTTCTCACTGAGCGCTGCAACTTTGGATGCCAGTACTGCCACTCCTCGATCGTGGGGATGAAGCATAAAGAAACGGACATGAGCATCGAGACTGCCGAGCAGTGCGTCGACTTTGCACTCACCTCGGCGAGTCCGGCGATTACGATCGAGTTCCAAGGCGGCGAGCCGCTCGTGAACTGGGACGTGCTGATGCACATCGTTCAGTACGCTCGCGAAAAGAACCAGTCCGTTGGCAAGACTCTCACGTTCTCGCTTGTGACGAACATGAGCCTGATGACGGAGGAGAAGCTCGACTTCCTCATCGAAAGTCGTGTGCAGATCTGTACCAGCATTGATGGGCCGGAAGAGCTGCACAACAAGGTGCGGATCTACAAAGACGATAACTCGTGGCAGCTTGCACAGCGGTGGCTGAAGCGCGTCAACGAACGGTACGTTGAGCAGGGTCTCGACCCGGTGCTGTATCAGGCGGAGGCTTTGCCGACGATCACGCGCCACGCGTTGGGCATGCCGAAGGAGATCGTCGATACTTACGTGGAGATGGGCTGCCGAGCGATCTTCATCCGAGTGCTTGATCCGTTTGGCTTCGCCGCATCTTCGAGCAAGAAGCTCGGCTACTCGATGGACGAGTTCCTCGAGTTCTACATCGAGGCGCTCGACTACATCATCGAGCTTAACAAGCAGGGCACGCAGGTGATGGAACGCCTGGCGGCGATAATGTTGAGCAAGATGATCGGTGGCTACGACCCGAACTATCTCGACCTCCGCTCGCCTGGTGGCTGCGTGATTGGGCAGTTGGCGTACCACCCGAGCGGCAATCTCTACACTTCGGACGAAGGTCGCATGGTCGCAGCGATGGGAGACGACTTCTTCCACCTCGGCCATGTCAAAGACCTCGATTACCGCGAGATGATGGGTAGCTCCCGTGTCCGCGCGATGATCCTCGCCTCGACAAACGAAGGCCTGCCGGGCTGCGAGTCGTGTGCGTACAAGCTCTATTGCGGTCAACAGCCCGAGTACAACTACGTCACTCAGGGCTCCCTGCAGGGTCGTATGCCCGAGTCCACGTGGTGCCAGAAGCACATGGGGATCTTCGACCACTTGGTGAAGCGCCTGAAGAATGCCGATGAAGAAGAGAAGGCGATTCTTCAGCGATGGACGATCAACCGGGCCCAGGACCACTTCCTCCAGGACTAGCCGTCGGAGGCCATTCTCAGGCCGTCCGCGTGAAGGGCAGGCGGTCTCTCCTGAATAGAGTGCCGTCCCGCTGATGTCGCTTGGCGAACATCCGGTACATCTAGGTTGTTCGGCACGGCGATCGTTTCTGCGGTTGCTGCTCGAGCCCAACCTCCCGGTACACTCGCACCTTCAATTCGGTGAGAGTGTTGGTGCCTAACTTGGTGGAGTGGGACTACTTCGGCGTCATCCCCACCGGGGGTGAGGCGACGTTGCAGCCGGAGCTCCCGGAGATTGCGGCTTCCGCGCGCGCCCTAGGGCTCCAGGGTCGGACTTCCATCGACAGTCATGCTCTGGCGAATCGTAAGTACGCCCAGGCGTGGACTGAGTCAGGCGTGCCGCTCGCACAGATCTCGGTGTACTCCCATGTTGCTGAGATTGGTTCGGCGCTGCGCGGAACGCCGGACGGGTTGCCGCGGGCGTACTAGGTGCTCGAGGACGCGCCCGACTTCGGGATCTACCTCGATATCAACTGGCTCCTCAATCAGATGAAGGCGGATCATCTCGATGAGTACATCGTGTATTGGATCGAATCCCGCCCCAGATTAGCCACTTCATATGGAGTAATTTAGATCCTTCGATGCGACGGGCCGAGGTGAATACGCGGCAGTTCCTGCATCGACTGACCGCCGCTGACGCCTCGCTGCGGCCCGCGCAGTATCTCCTCCATAATTCGGGCCGAACGTGTCGGGTCGACAAGATGGCGCTCTGCTAACCCGCCGATTTGTTGTGGGTGAGCGCTGAGACGCGAAACCGTGAAGATGGAAGAGCGTATCGTGCACTTCCTCGACGACAGGCGGACCGTCCGACCGACAGCATGGAACCACTCGTATCGAGAGTCCTACAAGTGCCGCCAGTCGTTCAACTTGTGCCGAATCTGTGGTGGGCTCTGCGACGTGGGCTCTGCGACGAGGGCTCTGCGGTGAGGGCTCTGCGACGAGGGCTCTGCGACGTGGGCTCTGCGACGAGGGCTCTGCGACGAGGGCTCTGCGACGAGGGCTCTGCGACGAGGGCTCTGCGAGCGAAGAACTTCACCCGCTGTTCTAGCGGACGAAGGAAATGGCGGTGAGTATCATCGCGAACTCGGCTAGCGACCAGAGCTTCGAGGCAATGATCTACGAAGCGTGGGAACAGGTGTTCAGCGCCTACCAACGGAGTATTCGGGGCGTCGCTTAACAGACGAATGGAGTTGGAGCGGTTAGGGGCAAGCCCTACAAATCCCCGGAGGCGGAGCTGGCCGCACAACCGAGCGCGCGGTATCGAATTCACCCAACTAAGCGTACAAGTTCGCGCGATTTCATGTGTGCGTGCGCTGAGCTTGTCGGCTGAAGGAGCTACATTGAAAAAGTGGACCCAGTGGCTGAGCGCTCGCGACATCGAGCGGGCAGATCCGGTCGAGACCGAGCGCCTCTCTGCAATGTTCGAGCGGAGCCGGCCTGCTTGGTTTCGGCCCGACGCGGCGATCGATGCATCTCTTGAGGGCGTCGACACCTTTCTCTTCGAGAGTTGGATCACCTCTGTCGCGACTCGCCTTCGCGCAGAACTCGTTAGCGCGACCGCCTTGGAGAGTGCGTCTCGCGTAGCCCGTTTCGTTCGGAGTGCGGTCGTCATCCGCAGAATCCCCGAGCGCGCATCGTCGGATTCTTTGTCGGAGTCTCGGTTCATGAGGCGGCGATACGCTCGTCTCCTGTTCGGCTACACGAACTGTGAGGGTGGGAGCTACCTAGCATACCGGCTGCTGCGAAAGGTGGGTGGGAACTGCACGTTGGCAGAAGCGCACGCCATCCACAGCCACACGGCGGTGGTTTTCTGGGCGGATGAGCAGTGGGCGTTCCTCGATGTTATGAGCCCAGTCCCTATCTACTCCCTCAAGGATTTCGCGCCCTCCGATGCGTTGGGGAATCCGACTCTGGCTCGCTACCGGCCAATGGATAGGGTCCCATCGCATGAATCTCTGGAGTATCCCGTCCAGCTCCTAGTCGAGCACGGGCTCTATCCCGCCGAGCTCCTACGGAAGATGCAGTGCCTCAGACGCAACCCCAAGCATCGTCCTCCGGCGCTCAGGATACGAAAGGCTCGCCGAGAGATCATCCACGGACCAGGAATCGCGAGCACGGCCTTCCTACGAGACCTGTTGGATGTCCGTCACGACCATGTTTGGGACGGAGCAGTCGACCGTCGTCGGTACCGTGAGTTGATCACTCGTCACGAGTTGTCCGGCTTCGAGCAGGCGCTGATGGAACGTCTGGCGGAAGGCGAGGACGGCATCGAGAGAGCGTAATGGGTCTGCAGAGTGTGAACGCGTGGCAGCCGGTAACTTCCCAGCGGCGGACCATCAAGCGGCTGCAGGAATATCCAGAACTAGAGGTCGTTCGTCAGGAGGAGCCGCTCGTCTTGTGAAGAGTCGGCGCTCTGCCTAGGGTTATGGGGCCCTTTCCTCTGAGGTCTCTTGGCTAACATCGGCTACATCCAGGTCGTTCGGCACTGCAATCACTTCTGCGGTTTCTGCTCGAATCCTACGTCTCCGTACACCCACACCTTCGACTCGGTGAAGGTGCTGGTGGACGACTTTGTGAAGCGGGACTACTTCGGCGTCATCCTTACAGGGGGCGAGCCGACGTTGCATCCGGAGCTTCCGCAGATTGCGGCTTATGCTCGAGACCAAGGGCTACACGTCCGGATGATCACTAATGGTCATCGTCTGGCGAACCGTAAGTTCGCCAAAGCGTTGGCTGAGTCAGGTGTCCAGCTCGCTCATATCTCTGTCTACTCCCATCGCCCTGAAATTGAGGCGGCTTTGCGCGGAATGCCGGACACGTTGCCGCGGGCGTACCAGGCGATCGAGAACGCGCACGAGTTCGGGATCGACGTCAATATTAACTGCGTCATCAACAAGATGAATGCGGATCATCTCGATGAGAACATCGAGTATTGGATCGAAAACCACCCCTATATCCGTCACTTTATCTGGAATAATCTGGATCCTTCGATGGGTCGGGCCGAGGTAAATCAGTCGCAGTTCCTGCACCGACTGACCGACGCCGAGGTCTCGCTTCGGCGCGCGCTGGCTCTGCTTCACGAGTCGGGCCGTACCTTTCGGGTCGAGAAGATGCCGCTCTGTTACCTGACGGACTTTGGATGGGCGAGCACAGAGACGCGCAAAATCGTGAAGATGGAAGAGCGCATTGTGCACTTCCTCGATGACAAGCAGTCGGTCCGACAGACTTCATGGGACCACGCGTATCGAGAGTCCTGCAAGTCGTGCTCCTTGCGCCGGATCTGTGGTGGGCTCTTCGACGAGGGTGACGAGGGCTACTCAACCGAAGAGTTGTACCCGGTGTTCGTCCCGATGAAGGACACTGTGATGAGCATCATCGCGGACTCGGCTAGCGACCCGAGCTTCAAGGCGATGACCTACGAAGAGTGGGAAGTGAAGTTCAACGCCTACAACGGGAGCAATCGGGGCGCCGCGCAACCGACGATCGGAGTTGGAGCGGTTACCGACAAGGGCGAGAAGCTCTATGAAGCGAAGCGTAACGCCGAGGGCCGCAAAGCTGAACGCGGAGGTGTTGAGTTGGAGAAGCCACGGGTAACCATCGAGTGAGCGGGTTGCTTGGGGCAGGTTACGCTGTCAGTACGGAGTTCGCCCGAAAGGTGCCGGAGTGGTTCCTACCTGCGCGGCCCGCGAACCACGAACTACGCGGGCTCGACGCGATGCTCTTTGGCGCCTGGACGACTCAAAGAGCACGGGACTTGAATGCGCAGTTGGGTGAAGCTCCCAAAGCAATCGACGCGATGCGGGCCGTCGCATCGTCCGTATGCTCCCTCGTCATCCCTCGCCGCCTGGCACGGCGGAGCGCGAAGGACTCAGTGCATGAGAGCGACTTCCTTCAGACGCGCTACGCCCGCCTCGTCTTCGGACACACAAACTGTGAGGGAGGGTCACATTTGGCACTCGTTCTGCTTCGTGCTCTCGGGTTCAATTCACATCTCATCGAGACCGGCGTTAAGTACAGCCATGTGATTGTCCTGGTTCTGACAGAGGAGGGGTGGGGATTCGTCGATGTTCATTCTGACTTTCCGATCTACCAGGTGAGCGGATTTCAGCCGTCGGTTGCGCTACGCGATCCTGGACTGTGCGCGCTCCGACCGATGACAGACGTTCCTGCCTACTCCTCGTTCGGGTTCCCTGAAGGCGCTATCATTGAGCATGGGCTCTACCCGGAGTCGGAGCTGCAGGATGGCATCGAGCTTATAACTCGGAGATTTGGGAGTCAGAGCCGCCCGAGCATGGGTGCCGCGCGCGAACTCCTAGCGAAACGCTCCGAGGTGGAAGGGTCAGGCACGCAATTCCTGTCCGAGTTTCTGACAACTCGGACGGCGCATGTGTGGGCAGGTTCCATCGACAGTGCCCGGTATTCCGAACTGCTGACCCGCCATCGGCTTCGTGGGTACACCCGCGCGCTGGTGCTCTATTTCGCCGAGGGGCAGCGAGAGGAGGCCGATAGTCTCGCTAGCTAGATTGCGTTGGTGAGGATGAGCCGCAGCCTTTTTGTGCTGCCTCAGTCTCCAAGAAGTCGTCGACATCGAGGTAGTCGAACTTCCAGGGTGGCTCTGGGCTCTTATCCAACTCATAGAAGCCCCCGCAGAAGACCTTGTGCACGCAGGAGTGACACTCTTCGGCATAGGAGCGTCGGTCCTTCAGGTAGTCGAAGAGGTTCACGTCTTCGTTGTTCACGAAGACCATGTGACGCTGGATCTTGAGCAGGTCGCCGAGGATGTAGCGCTGGTAACCGGGCATGAAGCAGAAGGGCAGGTTGATAACCTGGAATTTCATTCGGTCTTCCCACTCGTCGATGACGCGCATCGCGATCTCGGCTGCCGCTGCCGTGTCGGGATTGACCGTCGTGGTCGCACGACCAAAGGGCGTAAGGAACTGGATGTTCATCCAGCGGACACCGAGGTCCCAGGTAAGCTGCGCGACCTCCGGTAGCTCTTTGTAGTTGGTCTTGGTGATCGTAATGTTCACACCAAGATCGACGCCTGGAGGCGCGTGCTTGACGCAGTTTCGAATGCCTTGGGTGGTCTGCTCGAACGCTTCGGGTACTCCGACGTTACGTGCGTGGATTTCCTGGTTCGGTCCGTGCACGGAGAAGAGCAGCGTTGTGAGGCCTGACTTTACGAGCTTCTCCGCATACTTCTCGTAGCCGCACATTCGACCATTCGTCGTGACATTGATACGTTCGTACCCAATGAGCTTTGAGTAGCGAATCAATGGAACGAGCTTGTCGTAGATGGTCGGCTCACCACCATCGAAGTCGACAAGCTTGAGGCCGCGCTTTCGGTAGTTGACGAGGAGTTTTTGCTGGTCCTCGAAGCGCCCATCCTTGTACTCACGGTTGCCGACGGCGCAGAAGTTACACCGGTTGTTGCACCGGTAGGTCACGTTCATGATGACCTTCGTCGGCTCGTTGCCCGCGTTCAGCCGCTGGTCGAAGGTCCACTTGAATTGCTGGAGGTCTTCGGCGGTGAACTCCTCGCTCAACGTTACAGGCTTGTGCTGGAAGAGCGGGCTGTAGTCGTTGACGATTGGGATCTGTCCGGGGGCCGCTTCCTCTGCGCGCTCCGCAAGCCGTGTACCTGGTAGCGGCGTTGCGAACTGCACGCCCGGCCAAGCGCCATACTCGGTGTAGAGCCGCATCGCGTACTCGAGCGTCTGATTGATCTCCTGTTTCGTCTCGCCGGGCATGCCGATGATGAAGTGAACGAGCGTCGAGATTCCAAGCCTCGAAGCCTCGGCGATCGTCGTCTCGATCGAGGCGAGATCGAGCTTCTTGTCGACTACAGCGTCTACGACGCGTTGGACACCGGACTCAGCGGAGACTGAGAGGGTATTGATTCGCCCGGCCATCATCGCGAGCTGTTCGGGGGTTACCCAGTCCGCTCGCATTCCGTTGGGGAAGTCGTAGGCGACGTCGTGTTTTGCGAGGCTCGTGAGCAGATTATCGAAGTGACTCGGCAGGATGTTGACCATCTCGTCGAGGAAATCGACTCGCGTCGCGCCGAATTGAGTGACGAGAGCGTTAACCAGCTCGGTCGTGCCGGCCTCAGAATGGCGCTGCTGCTTCTTGGGTGCGCCTTCGGCTCTCCCAGGGTTGCTTGAGCAGTGGGCGCAGCGGTAGGGGCATCCACGGCTCGTAATGGCGGGGAGCGTTCGCCCGTTGATGGGGAACGCCCATCCACCACGTCCGATGCCGTCGATCAGACGGATCATGAAGCGATCCCGTGCCTTGAGATCGATGTCGCCCCAAGCCGGCACAGGCAGCAAGTCGAGGTCCTGTACCTCGGAGCCTATGATCGCCTGTTGTTCCGCCGGCCGGCCATCGTCGAGCTTCTCAATCAGCGCGAGCAGAACGTTCTCAGCCTGGAACTGAACGAAGACGTCGACCTCGGGGTACTCGAGCAGAATCTGAGCGGGCGCCGCTTTGATGTAGTGCTCGCCGCTTTGGTAGAGGTCCGCGAGTACGATCGGCGCGTCCGGGTGCGCTGCTCGAATCGTGGCGAGGACCTCGCCTAGCAACGGGTCGCGTTTCGGCGGCCGATGGAAGACGGTGTAGTGCACCACGAAGGTGCCCGATACCTCGTCCAAACCTAGTTCTTTAACCGTTGCACCCAGCGTAATCTGGTTGTCCCCGGCAGGCCGAGTCGTACTGCCTCGAAGCGCAAAAGCGTCGATAACGACGGTCTCACGACCCGCCGCCTGCAGCACCGCTGCGGCCTGCACCACCGCAAGATCGGCGTGGTACGGATAGTCCACAACGTCACGGCTAATGGTGAGCGGCGGTTGTACGAGGATCGTCGGCTGCGACATGGGGCCTCAGTCACGGGACGTGCGTATTCGCACGCGATTGGGGAAGGGACACCATATCCCTAACGTTTAGGACTCTGAGACGCCAGCCGGAGACCATTCATTTGTCGGGTTTCGCTCTCTACGGTGTATCTCACGGCTCCAGAATCGCGCATCCTCTCAAAACGGCGAACGGCCGCCCGATGGGGCAGCCGTTTGTCGATGTCGATCGGTGCGCCGACTAGCTCTTCGCTAGTTTGCGAACGACCGTTTGGAGGATGCCGCCGTTGCGGTAGTATTCTACCTCAACGGGGGTATCGAGGCGAACCGTGGTGTCGAACGAGACCTTGGTTCCGTCTGCCTTCGTGGCGGTGACGGTGAGGGTGGAGAGCGCCGTGACATCATCTGTGACCGGGATGTCAAAGGTCTCCGAGCCGTCGAAGCCGAGCTCGTCGGACCCTTCACCTTCTGCGAAGCAGAGGGGTAACACGCCCATGCCGACTAGGTTGGAGCGGTGGATGCGCTCGAAGCTCTTGCAGATGACCGCGCCGACGTTGAGCAGCAGAGTGCCCTTGGCTGCCCAGTCACGCGAGGAGCCTGTGCCGTACTGGGTACCGCCGAGAACGACGAGCGGGACGCCAGCCGCTTTGTACTTCATGGCGGCGTCGTAGATGAACTCGACTTCGCCGGTCGGCCAGTACTTTGTGTAGCCACCTTCCTTGCCCGGCGCGATCTCGTTGCGAACGCGGACGTTTGCGAACGTTCCGCGCATCATGACCTCGTGGTTGCCACGACGAGAGCCGAAGGAGTTGAAGTCCTTCTTCTCGATGCCGTGCGAGACGAGGTATTGGCCAGCAGGCTGATCGTCCGGGAAGGCGCCAGCGGGGCTGATATGGTCGGTCGTGATCGAGTCGCCGAGCTTGAGTAGGACTCGCGCGCCAGTGATGCCCTGAATCGGTTCAACCTCAGGCTTGATACCCTCGAAGAACGACGGGAGACGGATGTACGTGGAGTCCGGCTCCCAGTTGTAGAGGTCGGACTCAACGGCCTTGATCGCGTCCCAGCGTGGCTCGTTGGTCACGGTGGAGTAGCGCTCGCGGAACATCTCTGGGTTGATGCTCGCCGTCATCGTCGCCTGAATCTCCTTGTCGGAGGGCCAGACATCGCGAAGGAAGACATCGTTGCCAGAAGAATCCTGGCCAATCGGGTCGTTTTGCAGGTCGATGTTAACCGTTCCTGCGATCGCGTAGGCGACGACGAGCGGCGGCGATGCGAGGAAACTGCCCTTCACCTTCTGGTGCACTCGGCCCTCGAAGTTCCGGTTGCCCGAGAGCACGGAGGCCACGATGAGCGTGCCATCGTCCATCCCCTTCTCAATCGCGGCGTCCAGCGGTCCGGAGTTGCCGATGCAGGTCGTGCACCCGTAGCCGACGTTGGCGAATCCGAGCGCGTCGAGCGAGTCCGTGAGCCCTGCCTTCTTATAGTACTCGGTGACGACGCGGGAGCCGGGAGCCAGCGATGGCTTTACCCACGGCGCGATCTTCAGCCCCTTCTTCACCGCGTTACGCGCGAGGAGGCCTGCCGCGAGCATGACGCTTGGGTTCGAGGTGTTGGTGCAGGAGGTGATCGCCGCGATCACGACTGCGCCGTGCTTGAGTTGGAAGGTCTCGCCGTTGGCGGTAACCGTCGACTCGTTCCTAGCCTGCTCTGCGGTGAGACCGTGGCCGAGGAATCCAACGGGCGCAGTGAGCGACTTCTGGAAGGTCGACTGCATCGCCGAAAGGGTGATGCGGTCCTGCGGTCGCTTCGGTCCGGCGAGCGCCGGCTCAACTGTCGAAAGGTCGAGCCCGAGCGTATCGGTGAACTCGGGGTCGGGCGTGTTCGCGTCGTAGAACATGCCCTGCTTCTTGAAGAACTCGCCGACGTTCTTGACGTGCCCTTCGTCGCGGCCGGTGAGCGTCAGGAAGTCGAGCGTGACCTGGTCGATCGGGAAGATGCCACAGGTCGCGCCATACTCCGGAGCCATATTAGCAACGGTCGCGCGGTCCGGGAGCGACATCTGGCTGACGCCGGCGCCGTAGAACTCGACGAACTTTCCAACGACACCCTTCGCGCGGAGGAGCTCGACGATGCGGAGCGTCATGTCGGTGGCGGTAACGCCCTCGCGGAGCTTGCCGGTCAGCTTGAAGCCGATGACTTCCGGCGTGAGCATGTAGACCGGCTGGCCGAGCATGACTGCCTCGGCCTCGATTCCGCCAACACCCCAGCCAAGCACGCCAAGACCGTTGATCATCGTCGTGTGGGAGTCGGTGCCGACCAGCGAGTCGGGGTAGTAGACGGTATTGCCGTCTTTCTCGCCGAACTGCGCGACCTTCGCGATCCACTCAAGGTTGACCTGGTGAACGATGCCGCGACCGGGAGGTACCGCGCGGAAGTTCTTCAGGTTGAGCTGTCCCCACTTGAGGAACTCGTAGCGCTCCTTGTTGCGCTTGTACTCAATCTCCAAGTTCTTCGCGCGAGCGTTGGCGTCGCGGCCGGAGAAGTCGACCTGAACCGAGTGGTCGATCACGAGGTCGACAGGGACCTGCGGGTTGACCTTTCTCGGGTCGCCGCCGAGCTCGACCATCGCGTTGCGAAGGGCGGCGAGGTCGACGACAGCGGGCACACCCGTGAAATCTTGGAGGATCACGCGAGCTGGCATGAAGGGGAATTCCTTCGCCTGCATCTTAGGCTTCCAACTAGCCAGCGTTTTCACGTCGTCGTCGCTGACGAGGTAGCCATCGTGGTTGCGGAGCGCGGCCTCAAGGAGGACGCGGATCGAGAAGGGAAGCTTCTCGAGATTCTCCACTACTCCGGCCTCTTCCAAGGCTGAGAGACGGTAGTAATCGGCCGACGATCCGTCAGCTAGAGTGAAGGTGTCGCGGGCGCCGAATGCGTTCGTCATTGTATCCTCTGGAATGGAGAGATTCTCGGGGTGCCCCCTATAGGCTCGTGGGCTCAAACGGGCAACGGGGCAGCGATCGCGCCTCCGGTCTCGGCGTCGCGGCGACCGGCTGGAGGTTGCTGCCCAGGTACGTTGTTCTCGTTGAGCCCAGGGCCGGTTGCTGCCACACCTCCCCATGTGCAATCGGCACCCAACCGCTTTGGAGCACCATGTGCGCCAAGGAAGTCAGTCGGATCCCTCGCGGCATTTCCTGCGTGCTGGAGTAGCTCTCCGCAATGACCGTCGCGCGCTTCGGAGAGTCAGCATCGATCAGTGTGATCGATGTTGATTTGACTTCCGAGGTGGGCGCGCTTGTGGAGTCGGTCGCTACGTGTCGATCGAGATCAGCTCGATGTCGAAGACCAGCATTCCGGTGGGCCGCCCGCCCGCCCCCTCGTTTCCGTACGCGAGGTTGGCGGGGATCCAGAATCGCCGAATCTCTCCGGTGACCATGAGTGGAATTCCCTCCTGCCAGCCTTCGATGAGCCCGCTGAGCGGGAAGCTCGCCGGCGTTCCGCGCTCGACAGACGAGTCGAACATTTCCCCGTCCGTCGTCCAGCCTGAGTAATGAACCGTCACGCGGTCCTGTGCGGTCGCGTGGCGCTCTCCGTATCCTGCGTGGATTACCCTCGACATCAGACCTGACATCGTGAGGTCTGCGTTCCACGGCGGAGCGCCGACATTGTCTGGGGCCTCGGTTGTCATCTCGCCGCGAACCCGAAGTGGGGAGTTTGAGGTCTGTGCCGCCGACGGTCGACCGACTGACGCTGGCATAGTCGTGGGCTGAGTGGTCGGCATCGAGCTCGGCTGCGACTCAGGGCTGGGCTGTGCGGTCGCAAGTGCGCTTGTGCTTAACACCAGCGCCAGAGAGACGACTTGTAGCTTTCGTAAGGTCACTTTGAGCGGCGTTTCGTGACCGAAAAGCGTGATCATCAAGTACTTTCTCAAGGGGTTCCTCTCGGCAGGAGCAGGGCCGGTTCAAAATCAGCGTCGATCACGATCCGGTATCCGTCGAGTATGCCGTCGCCGTTTGCATCGGCGTCGAGAACAGCGTCGTTGCAGTCGAGGATGTCTGCCAGCTGCCAATCGATTCCAGGGTCATAACCGGCTGTTTCGCAGAAGAGTGCGTCAAAGCCGTCGAACTCGTCGCGGGTCCCTAGGTCGCGGCTCTCGGTCTCCTCGCGAGTCACGATGCCCGTGAGCCGCGCGACTCCTCGGTCAGGGTCTAGCGGGTTGAACCAGAGCTGAATGGTGACCTGTTCGGCGTCGAGGCCGAAGTTGGCGTTGATCTCGTCGAACCCTGGGAACTCGATCGTCGCGGCCGCGCGCAGTTCGTAAAGAAACAATCCGGAGATCCAAGAGTCGCCGTCCAGTGGCGAGTCTTCGCCGCGTGCAGGATCGAACGTGATTGCGCCGGTGTCTGCGAGGTCCTGCCAGCTGACCTCGACCGGCGAGATCGTCTCATCCAAAATGTCAGCCACGCCGTAGCGGGCGTCGATCGAGCCGGAGAGTGCGTCGAGGTCGAGCACCATGAACTTCACGTCTGTCGCGAAGCTTTTGAAGATCTCGAAGATGCGCGTGAGCTCTTCGGGTTCCGTGATGTCGAAATCGGACTCCGCCCATGTGCTCTCGCTGACGTCGATCTGGCAGGCGCCGTCGACGCAAACGTAAGGGTCCTCACAGATCGCGTCGTCGTCGGTGCAGTCCAGGCCCGTGTCGGGCTCGACATCGGGTTCCGCATCAAGCTCTGCGTCCGACTCCACATCCGGCTCCACATCGGGTTCCGCATCAAGTTCTGCGTCAGATTCGGCGTCAGATTCGGCGTCTGTCTGGGCGTCTGTCTGGGCGTCCGGCTGGGCGTCCGGCTGGGCGTCTGTCTGGGCGTCCGGCTGGGCGTCCGGCTCGGCGACGTCGGCAATGGCGGCGTCGGTAGTGTCCTGCGATGCGTCGGTCGCGCCGGAGTCATTCTGACCGGGCACCGGCTCATCGCAGGCGAACATGGAGAGGGCGGCGATTGCTAGTATTCGTGTTTTCATATCTCTCGGAGATAGAGGGGGCCGCGATCGGATTCAAGTCGGACTGCAATGGTCGAGGCCACAGGGAAGTTATAGGCGCGACTGTGGGCTTGCGCGGCTGAGGGAGGCCGTGGTCGTTCGACGACAATTGAAGACTAACGTTTGGCAGCACATGACTACGTTCGCTCGTTGCATGAGCGGCCCCGCGAACCCCAATCGCTCTGGACCTCCGATGGCTCTGAGACCCCGAATGATTGCGCTGGCAGCAGCGCTCGCGATTCCTCAAGTCGCTGATGCCGCGACCGTCTTTGAGGACGATCAGCTGGCGCTGGTTCTCGATGAGTACGGCCGCGCCGGGTACAACCTCGTCCTCCCGTCGGAGAAACCCGCCAGGCACGAGGCCGAGGTGCTGCATGCAAGGGTAGGAACGCGGGCCACCTATCAGGGCATCGGGTCGATGCGGCTTCAGTTGGATGCGAGTAATCCCGCTTTGGCCATGAACTGCTTTGGCGCTCCGATCGGGTTCGGTTCGCTGTGAACTATACGGTGGATTCGGTGGAAGGCGACGTCGCGTGCGGTCTGCTCGGCTTCACTCAGGTCACGTTCTAGCGCAAACGGGTTCGGCTTGGCCGATCGGCCGGGCCGCAATGAACCGACGACTTAGGGGCAGCGGATATAGCCGTCGTAAACGGCATTAATCGTGACGTGATACACCCAGAACGCTGGCGTGCTGGCGGTCATAGCGTGGTCTCCATGTGCGCCGCCGATTCGATCGTGTGTCTGGCCGTGCCAATCGATCATCTCGACCCACAGGTCGTCGATCGTCTCGTAGTCGCAGATCGCGCTACCGTTGAAGCGCGGCAGCAGTGCGTAAGGGCATGAGTCGGGCAGCCCGTCTGCGTCGCCGTCTTCGCAGCCGAGGTAATCGTCCGGTGTCGTTGCCAAGAGGTCAGAGCAATCGAGGCCTTGTAGCAATCCCTCGCACCACGTCTCTCGACGTTGGGGATCGCAGGGATAGGTGTCCAGGAGATCGGGGTCGCTGAACTTGGTCGTGTACATGAGCTCGTCCGCGCAAACCCGGCGGGGGTAGGGGTCGCAGGCGTCATGTTCCGCGTAGAATTCGTCGGCGACTGCCGACCATGTTTGGAAGGCCGGTGGAATCTGTCCGCCGGGCTCGTAGAACGGCATACGCCCGAACGGTAGCGCTAGAGCGGGAGTGAACTCGATCAGGTGCGCCTCCATCCGATCGACGAAGACGTCGTGTTGGGTGAAGAAAGACTCGCCGATGTGACAGAGTTCGAAGTGGTGGTAGTCGACGACCTCGGGGTCGCCCATCAAGACGTCCATGGCTTCGACCATCGCTGTGCCTCTCTCCGCACTGAGGGTGCCAATCTCCATGCGGAAAACCGGCGGCTGCAGCTGCAGATAGCGGAGCGCGACGGGTAGGCTCGTGGCGTCTTCTGCGGGGTCGTTTCCTTGTGGGTCGGCCCCCGTGAGTTCGAGAATCGCCGAAAGCGAACCCCAATCGAGGAGCGCTAGGGCGAGCGAGTCGAAGTCGGCGATGTCCGAAGCGTTGAGGAGTAGATAGGGCCGCAGGGGGTGGCCGACGGTCGCGCCGTTCTCGCTCTCCAGAGTGAGTCCGCCGCCCGCGCTCCACGTCGCGACGATCGCCGGATCGTTGGCTCCGATGGAGATTTCAACGCCGCTCTCCGCGAGCAACAACGTATACGTCGCGTCGTCGACCTCGACCTCGAAGGCTGCGGACGCAGGACAGCGCTCGTCTGCGGTGACAGTCGCCTCGTGCACCGTGCCATCGGGGCCATGGATCACGAGAGACCTCGGGACGTCTCCGCCAGCGGCGCATCCTTCCCCAGCGTCGCTCCCGCCAGTGTCCGTCGCGTCCTCGGCCGTATCTGTGTCTGCGGTATCAGTTGTGTCCGCAGCCGTCGTGTCCTCCGCCTCAGCACCCTCCTCCGAACTCGAACATCCGCACCCCATGACTATGAGTAGAGCTAGCATTGAACGACGTATCATCAGATTCTCCGGTTGTTCACGAGGGCTTGAGTTGTGCCGTTGTCCGGGACGTCGAGGCCGAATTCCGCGAGGGTCCGACCCGAACGCTCTCGCGTAATCGCTCTCGGTACCACCCCGCTTTCCGCCGCGTTGGCCGCACGGGACTCCCCTAATAGTGCGTCACCGCACCCGACATTCGGATCGGCCGTCGCCACGATAGAGAGTATGAACCGGCTCACTCAAGCTCCTCAAAGAGTGTTGAGCGCGAGTCTAGTGGAGAGAGCTTACGAAGTTGTTACGACGGCTCTAGTTCGCGTTCAGGTCGACGACGATCCAGTACACCCAGGTTTCTCCTCCTTGTCCGACCTGCCAGGCGATGTCTTCGCCGTCGAACGGGCTGGTGTAATTGAAGACGAGGTAGAGCCCATCCCCGAGCGCGATGGCTTCGGGGAAGCACGTGTCGCCGCGAGAGGGCAGGTCGACTTCGTGAGTGACCTCGAGCCCATCCCCATCGACGCGCCACAGGGCGCAGCGCTTGGGGCGGGTCCAGTAGTCGAGTTGGTAGCGTAGGAAGGGATCCGACGTGTCTTCGAGTTGCAGGTCATAGTTACCGGTCTCGGTGACGTTCCGCCGTGCGATGAGCCAGGGCTGGTCATTTTCGATCAGCATCAACGGGGAGTCGTACTTGCGGGGGTCGCCGACGCAGGTCCAATCGGACCAATCGTCTGCCGGCGCCGAGCAGATGTGAGAGCCGTAACCGAGGGAGTCGCCGGCTTCGTTTCGCGCTACGGCGACAAGGGAGCCGTCATCGCGCACGACCAGATCCGTTTCTGAGGCACCGCTCGAACGCACGACAGCGTCGTCGATCACGGGCTCCCAGTTTTCGCCGTCTGCGGATGAGAGCCAGATCGTGTGAATCGCGTCCTCCTCTGCGTCCCCGCCCTGGTCGTAGACGTTCTCCCCGCCGACATAGCCAATCATCTCAAGCCGATCGCCGAGCGACTTGATTCGCCACGGGATCAGGCCGCTGTCGAAGGCGGGCTCGGCCGGCGTCCACTCACCGGGACCGATGTACTCGATGACCTCTGTTCCCTGCGGTTCGAAGTCCATCGGGTTGTCGCCGAGCACTGCGTAGTAGAGCCACAGGCGCTCGCCGAGCGAGACGAGCTGAGGCTCACGGACATCAGTGCCGATGGCGACCTCGCCCTCGAATCGCCATTCCTGCAGGTCGGGCGATGACACGACGTACATAACGGTGTCCTCGTTCGCGAAGTGGTTCGGCGCGGTGCGTATCGCCGCGTAGAGCCGGTCCGCGTGCCAGACAACGTCGAGGTTATTGTGCGCAACCTGCGATTCGAACTGGACAGGCATCATCGCCGATGGTGCGATCACTGTCGGCTCGCCGATTCGCCCCTCCTCCGGCGAGACGCATAGATCTGGCAGCCTCTCGCAGAGCGGGTGGATGCTCGTGTCTGAGTCGGTTGAGTCGGTCTCGCCGTCTTCTCCGCAGCCGGCAAAGATGAGGAACAGCAGAGCAAAACGCAGGGTGTTGAACATAGTGAGTGTGAGCGTGCTGTTGGGTCGATGTGGCTGGCGTTCCTTATCGCTCGCTACCAGAGGGTGCCATGAACTAGTATCGCGTGCGCCCACTGACGCCACAGACTTGATGCAAAAGCCCGACGAAAGCCTCCTCGAACGCCAACGTTTCCTCCGCGATGTTTCGGCGGATCTAAGCCCTGCCTTCGCAGAGCGAGCCCGTACCATGTGGACGCTCTCTACGACCGGCACGCCGGAAGCCGCGACCGCATTCGCAGAAGCGAACCTGGCGGTGGATAAGGCGTTGTCCAACGGCGAAGTCTACCTCAACGCTCGCCGACTCCTGCAAGACGGACCCTGCGAAGAGCCGGATCTGGACAGGCAATTGGATGTGCTGACCCGGATGATGGCAGGCCGTCAGGCTGAGCCGTCGTTACGCGCAGAACTGATCGGGAAAGAGGCGGCGCTGCGCCAAGTGTACGGCTCTCATCGAGCTCAAGTCGACGGCCAGTCCCACTCGATTAACGAGATCGAGCGTATCCTCGGCGAGAGTGACGATCAGGTTCTGCGACAGAAGGCCTGGGAGGGCAGCAAGCAGGTCGGCGACGATGTTCGTGAGCAGGTCATCGAGATCGTGGAGCTCCGGAATGAGGTAGCTCGATCACTTGGGTACCGCGACCACTACGCGATGTCGCTGGAGCTACAGGAGCTCTCAGAAGAGAAGCTCTT
Source organism: Bradymonadia bacterium (assembly GCA_047629415.1). Lineage (GTDB taxonomy): Bacteria > Myxococcota_A > Bradymonadia > REDH01 > REDH01 > CBDUJZ01. The sequence goes on from JBLHWZ010000032.1 coordinate 23,962, forward strand.
CGCGACTCTGACGAAGCTCGAGAAGGCCACGCGAACTCCGTTCCGGACTCGCAAAGCGGTGTATGATGCAGAGCTATCGAAGCGCTTTGATGTGCCTGCCGGGGAGTTAATGCCGTGGCACTACTCCAACCCATACTTTCAGCGCGTGAAGGTTCCCGACAGCCTAAAACTGGACCAACACTACGGCCAGGCCGATATCGTCGAGCTTGCCGAGCGGTTCTTCGATGGGCTCGGCATGAACGTGCGAGACGTCGTTGAGCGGTCGGACCTTGAGCCCCGCGAGGGAAAGGATCAACACGCGTTCTGCCTCGCGGTCGATCGGGACCGTGACATTCGCGTGCTCTGCAACATCCGCCCATCAGAGCGGTGGATGTGTACGACGCTGCACGAACTCGGGCACGCCGCGTATGACCGTTACATTGACCAGCCGTGGCTGCTCGCGAGGCCGTCGCACACGTTGATGACCGAAGCCGTCGCCATGCTGATGGGGCGCCAATCAACCGAGCTTGAGTTCTTGCTGCGCTACATGAAGCTCCCTGCCTTCGAAGTGACACCGCTCTCCGGCGAGATCCGGCGGCATCAGTGCTTCAAAATGCAGACCTTCACACGCTTCGTGCTGGTGATGACGCACTTCGAGCGCGCGCTCTATGCCAACCCGCGGCGCGAAGATCTTGATGCGTATTGGTGGGAGCTGAAGAACAAGTACCAGCTGCTCAATGTGCCCGAAGGGCGAGGCGCGGACTGGGCTGCGAAGCGCCACCTCGCTCTGTCACCGGTCTACTATCACAACTACCTCTACGGAGAGATGGCCGCCTCCCAGTTGCGTCATGTCATCCTGGAGAAGTCCCGCGAGAGTTCCATTGTCGATAGCCTCTTCGCTGGCCAGTTCCTGATCAACGGCCTGTTCAAGGCTGGCAATTCTGAGCGTTGGGACAAGCAGCTCGAGCGAATCACCGGCGAAGAGCTGAACTCGCAGTACTTTGTTCGAGAGTTCACCGGATGAAGAACGTCGAGCATCCGCCACGTCGAACGGCGCGACGGCTCGCTGTGATCAGTGACTTTCATCTGGGTCGGCCCGGCGCCCCGCTCGCCTGTCAGGTTCCTACCGAGGACATCCTCGCGGCGGTTAAAGAGCTGCGCTCAATGGCCGACCTTATCGTCGTGAACGGAGATCTCTTTGATCTTGAGCGTGGCACCGCCCCCTTCCTGAAGCGCGAGCTGCGCTTGCTCGAAGCGGTACACTTTCGGGTCGTGGATGCTCTAACTGGCCCTGAGTTTGCCTGGGTGCGCGGCAATCACGATCGAGTTCTTCTGGAGCTTGGGCGCGCATTCCCAGCCCTTGATGTTGAGCTTCCGTGTGGCTTGTTTCGCATCGAGCACGGGGATCGGTTCAACGCGTTCATCAAGCGCAACGAGTCCTTCACGACCGCGATGACTTGGCTCAGCGGTCGTCTGCAGATCGCACCTGCGCTGCAGCCCATCTACAAGACCATGCGAGCGGCCGACCACCTGTTGACCGGTGCGGCGACCGCTAAGGACGAGCCGATCGTAGCCAAGTCCGCGGAGTGGTTGGAAACAGAGCCAGGGTATCGCGGGATGGTCATTGGCCACACGCATATCCCAATTTTGCATGAAGGTGCGAACGGCCGTCGGGTGATGAATCCAGGCGGTAGCACGGACATCGTGCACGCGCTCATCGTCGAGAACGAACAAGCGGAGCTCTTTCGTTGGAAAGACGGTGCCTTCGAGTCACTGCTGTCGCGCGCTATCTAGCGGGCTCCCAGCCGGGAGGTTTGTAGAGGCAGCGGAGCTTATCGCGTGTCGATCCGGGCCTCTTCATCTTGGCGGATAGCCTCGCGAACCCGTCAGTCTCGATGCGCAGCAGATTGTAGCTGTGTAGAGGCTCGACGAGGCCGTAGGTCGGCTCCTCTTCTTCGACCTGGTACGAGCCGAAGAGGTGGTCCCAGATCATCAGCACTTCGCCGTATTTTCGATCGAGGTACTTATCGTCTGATCCGTGGTGGACTCGGTGCGACGAGGGAGTGGCGAAGAGCCAGTCTAAGATGCCGAGTTTGGGTACGAGGCGCATGTGCTGCGCGATACCCCATACGTTGGTCACGATCTTCACCACCAACAGGTGAGAGGCGGTGAAGCCGAACACGGCGAGTAGGTAGAAGGTCGGTCGCGAGAGGAGCGTGTTGCCGAATACGAACCCGCGCGACGCGACCGGCATATTGTACTCGTTCGACGAGTGATGAATCTGGTGCATTGCCCAGAAGAATCCAGTGCGATGCCCGATGCGGTGGTCGATGTACCAAGCGAGGTCATAGAGCACGAAAGCGGCGAGCCACGCCCATCCGGAGGTCCCGAGCGTGAAGACTCCGACGTGCTTATGAATCAGGGCGAAGAGCGCCACCGGCACGACCGCCCCGAGGAGGACATCGACCATGAGAAAGAACCCGGTGAGAACGATGTTCGCCGCCGCGTCCTTGTTGTTCCACGGCTTGTCGCTGAGCACCGCGTGGGCGATTCGCTCGCCAACCAGCAGCAGCACATAGACCGGGAGCAATATGATGTACGCTTTGCCGTCAGCGATGAGTGTGGAGATCTGTTCGATGACGAGCGTGGATCGGGAGTACAGATGACAAGGCTAACAAGCTCATTGCTCCGGTACCATGGACGGACCGCGGACCCGGAGCACCACCGTTACGGACCGTTGCACGCCGATGATTAAGGCCATCACGGAGACGACGTAGAGAACGAAGAACCCCGCCCAGGCCCGATGCGATGAGCCTCGGGGATCAACGCGCTCGCGACTATGAAACCGGCAGCGAGCGTCAGAGACGCGATGTATTCGCCCGAGAGACGCTTGCGCTGCTCGTTGTCGACCCGTGGCTCGAACAACCAGAGCGAGATGATCACGAGAAGAAGTATGGAGTACGTGGTCGCGAAAGCCGGTGCATCGGCCCCAGCCGCGCCGCCCGTAAAAGCAGCGAGCGGTGCGATGATCATCATTTGCAGAAAGATCGGCATACCGCTGCGGCCATCCCCCCGGCAGTGCTGGTCTTGATCGAGCGTCCTGTTTAGCCCTGCGACCCCGATCAGGCCGAAGAGCGACGAACTCTCCCGCTGCATACCAGCTGAAGTAGTGCGCGAGCAGGTGCGCTGCCCGCTCCACACGGACGACGAAGACAAGATCGTCGCGGAGCTTCAGGAAGCTGAGAGATCAATGCCCATCGATCTCGCCGTGTTTTCGTGGCGGCCGCCACCGGACGCCCCGGACGTCTCACATCGTGGGGGGCCGTTTCCCTGGGGAAGCAGCGGAGAGCGGCTCGGCGGAGTCGGTCTCTGACATGTTGGGACTGGCTTGAGGGAGTCAGTGACTAGCGCGTCTTGTCGACGGCGGTCACGCGGTCTGCATTGGGTCGCCGGAGATCCATGCGACCCCAGCACCGCGGTCCATTGTCTCGATCGCGGCCATATCGGCGTCGTCGATGTGGAACCCGAAGAGGTCCTTGTTTGCAGCCATGCGTTTGGTGTTCGTGCTCTTCGGGAGAATCGCGAATCCGCTCTGGACAGCCCAGCGAAGCAAGACCTGGGCCTCGGAGACGTCGTATTTGGCTGCCAATTTTTTGAACGGCGCCGTCTCGGCGTCAGCCTTCATTTCTTCCGTCTTTGCACTCTCTTGCCCCTCAACGGAACGCCATGATGAGAGGGGTAAGAGGCTGCTGTAGGCGATCGGCTGAATGCTGTTCTGTTTGAGATACCCAATCAGGTCCGTCTTCTGTGACCATGGGTGCAGTTCGACTTGGTTGGCGTCGGGCAAAGGCAGCCCTGCAGCTCGGATCTCCTCGATGTGCTCCTGGTCGTAGTTGCTCACGCCGATCGCGCGGGCTTTGCCCTGCTTTTTCAACTCCACGAGAGCACGCCACTGTTCGGTGCGCATCTCTCCGGCGAACGGAGTGTGAATTAGGTAGAGGTCGACGTAGTCCAGACCGAGTTCTTCGAGGCTCTTTTCGAATGCAGTGAGGGTCCCCTCGTAGTCCTTGGTCGGCATTCCCCAAGCAGGGTTTCCAGGCCACAGCTTGGTCGTAACAAAGAGCTCGGCGCGGGTTAGGCCGGACTCGTCCAGGAAACCGGCGATGGCATCCCCGACGGCAGCTTCATTCCGGTAGCCTTCCGCAGTGTCGATATGGCGGTAGCCCTGCCGCAGCGCGGCGCCGACTACAGTCGCGACGTCCTCTACTGGAATGAGATAGGTTCCGAACCCGACGGCTGGAATCGCGGCGTGGTTCGTGAGCGGAAAGGTGTGGTCGGCCATGGGTGGTCTCAGTGAGCGAGGATGCTTCGTTCGTGACTCCACTCTAGTGAAAGTACCCCGAGCACGTCCTGCCAGTTTCTCTTTTAAAAATGCCTAATCCTCTGAACAATGAGAAAATTTGTTGCAAGCGACTCTCGTCGCTGCAAGAAATATGACTCATCAAGGAACATTTCTGTGAAGCTGAAAAACCTCACGAGGCGAGTAAGAGAACATCTCGATCAAAACGATGATGATGAGGTATCATCAGCGATGCCGCTTCCTGGGCTACTGCTTCTTCAGCACATCAAAAGCACGCCAATTAAAGCCTCTTTATATGAGCCAGTCATATGCCTAATTCTACAAGGAAGAAAAGAGGTTACGTTGGGCGACACCACGGCAAGGCTCGACCCGGGACAATCGTTGGTCGTCAGTCACGACCTGCCGATCATCTCGCGAATCACAAAAGCCAGGCCCGGGAAGCCCTACCTCGCGCTGGTCCTGATGATCGATGTGGGCATGTTGCGGGGGCTCTACGAGGAGATCGGGCCCGACCTCGTCGAAGACACAGATCCGTGCTCACTCGCCGTGCACGAGGCGGACAAGAAGCTCATCGACAGTCTTGGCCGCTACCTCGCCCTGGCCAGCGACGCCGTCGAGGCGAGGGTCATGGCGCCATCCATCCTACGAGAGATCCACTTCCGCCTCTTGATGGCACCGCACGGCGGAATGCTCCGAAAGCTGCTCCGACACGACAGCCACGCCAGCAACGTGGCACGAGCGATCGCACGAATCCGGCGGGACTTTCGCCAGGCGATTCCTATTCCGGAACTGGCTCGGGAGATTGGGATGAGCTCCTCCTCGTTCCACAAACACTTCCGGAACATCACCGCGACCACGCCGCTGCAGTACCAGAAGGAGCTGCGCTTGCTTGAAGCGCGGCGAATGCTCGCGGCCGGCGAGGAGTCGGTGTCGGGAGTCGCGTACGACGTGGGCTACGAGAGCCCTACTCAGTTCAGCCGCGAGTATGCGCGGAAGTTTGGGGTATCTCCGCGCGCGGATTTGGCGAGGCGAGGGCAGGCAACCGGTGACACCGAGCTGCCGGCGCCTCCAGCCAACTCCTCGATCGCCCCAGCGTAGGGGCAGAATGAGGGAAGTGAATCCCGCGCATCCACCCCCATTGCACTTCACGGCCCGCACATTAAGCTCCCGTCAACGCTCTCGGGGCGCGCATTTCGCGCTGAGACGGCCTTCGGCCGAACCCGTGAACCTGATCCGGCTCATACCGGCGTAGGAAAGAGATATGAACACACGACTGAACCGTCAGGCGAAGACGCCCGGGCCCGACTCCCTCATCACGACTGCCCCGCTTCCGGCGTCCGGCAAGATCTACATCGAGGGCAGCGACCCGAGCATCCAGGTCCCGTTTCGGGAGATCGCCCTGACTGCGACGAGCGCCGGCCGCGCAGGCGGGCACTCGCTTCCTGAGCCCAATCCGCCGCTCCGTGTCTATGACACGTCCGGCCCCTATACAGACTCAAGCGTGGTCATCGACCCGCGAGCAGGGCTTCCGCTGGTCCGCGCCGGGTGGATCGAGGCGCGAGGCGACACGGAGGTCGTTGAGGGTCGCCAGCCCAAGCCGGAGGACGACGGCTATCGCTCCGCCGAGGATGCTGATCGCACCGAACGGTTCGTGCGAACCCATGGCGTGCGTCGCGCACTTCCCGGCAAGAACGTTTCCCAACTCTACTACGCTCGCCAAGGCATCATCACGCCCGAGATGGAGTTCGTCGCGATTCGCGAGAACATCGGCCGGGCACAGGTCGCGCTTCGGCAAAAGGAGGAGCGGTCGCCTGAGCGCGAGCGGCGTCTGGCCGGAAACTCCTGGGGTGCTGCGGTACCTAACGAGGTGACGCCGGAGTTCGTCCGCGACGAGATCGCCCGTGGTCGTGCGATCATCCCAGCGAACATCAACCACCCCGAAATCGAGCCGATGATCATCGGCCGAAACTTTCTCGTTAAGATCAACGCCAACATCGGAAACTCCGCTGTCACGTCGTCGATCGAGGAAGAGGTTGAGAAGCTCGTCTGGGGCATCCGCTGGGGCGCCGACAACGTGATGGACCTGTCGACTGGTAAGAACATCCACGCGACGCGCGAGTGGGTCATCCGCAACTCGCCGGTGCCGATCGGTACCGTGCCGATCTACCAGGCCCTCGAGAAGGTCAACGGCGCGCCAGAAGATCTCACATGGGAGATCTACCGCGACACGCTCATCGAGCAAGCCGAGCAAGGCGTAGACTACTTCACGATCCACGCCGGCGTGTTGCTTCGTTACGTCCCGATGACCGCCCGACGTGTCACCGGCATCGTCTCCCGCGGCGGGTCGATCATGGCCAAGTGGTGCCTCGCGCATCACAAAGAGAACTTCCTCTACACGCACTTCGAAGACATCTGCGAGATCATGAAGGCGTACGATGTCTCGTTCTCGCTCGGTGACG
>JBLHWZ010000033.1:0-30616 GCA_047629415.1 Bradymonadia bacterium
GTGCCGGCCGGGCAGCAGCATTGGCGTGCCTTTGAGGCTGCCGCGAAGTTTGGCCCACGCGATGATGGAGCCAGTGAACGTGATCGCCCCGATTCCAACGCCGAGATAAATCTCAACAAGGTGGATTGTGTGCTCGGTCCCGGTCGAGTGGGTGGTCGGGCTGAGGTAGCTTGAGAGTCCGACCAGGACTGCAGCGAGGCCGACGAAGCTGTGGAGAATGGCGACCAACTCGGGCATCGCCGTCATCTGCACGCGAGACGCCAAGGAGGAGCCGATCGCCGCGCCGATCAGCACGGCGGGCGCTATCCATACGAAGGTGTCGACGTACGACGAGAAGAGCGTGAAGAAGAGCGCGGCGCCCATTCCAATCACACCGAATAGGTTTCCACGGCGCGCGCTGGCTTGGTTCGACAACCCTCCAAGGGAGAGGATGAAGAGCATCGCCGCGGCGAGAAATGCGGTGGCTACGAAAGTATCTGAAATCATCGTGTGCCTCCTACTTGCGGAACATCGCAAGCATGCGATGTGTGACGAGGAATCCGCCGGAGATGTTAATCATGGCGACCAAGATGGCGACGAAGCCTAAGAACGCGGCGATCGTCGTGGTCTCTGTTGACCCAGCCTGGAAAAGCCCGCCGATAATGATGATTCCCGAGATGGCGTTGGTGACGCTCATCAGCGGGGTATGCAGTGCGGGAGAGACGTTCCAGACGACCTGCCAACCGACGAAGACGGCGAGCACGAAGACCGTGAAGTGAGAGATGAAGTCGGCGGGAGCGAACGTGCCAACCAGCGCGATAAGGCTCGCGGCGACAAGCGCTGGGATGGTCGTGTTCTTCGGTTCCGCCTTTCCGTGGCCCTTTCGCTTCTTGGCAGGGACCTGCGGAGGCGGACTGGCTGTTCTCGCAACCGGAGCGGGGTGATCCACCCGCGGTGGAGGCCAGAGCAGCTCGCCCTCATGACAAATGAGCGCGCCGCGTACGGCCTCATTCTCCATGTCGACCTTGAATCCGTCGTTGCCGCCCATCTCGTCGAGGAAATGGGCGAGGTTCGTACCGAAGAACTGCGACGCGTGCTTGGGGAGTCGGCTCGTCAGGTCTGTGAAGCCGATAATGGAGACCCCGTGCTCGACGGTGAGTTTTCCAGCGGTGGTCAGCTCGCAGTTGCCTCCCGATTCGGCCGCCATGTCGACAATAACCGAGCCGGGCTTCAGGATCTCGACCATGTCGGCCGTGATCAGGAGCGGCGCCGTCCGTCCGGGGATCAGCGCGGTCGTGATGATGATGTCGACCTCTTCGCACTGCTCGCGGAAGAGCTTCATCTCGGCTTCGATAAACTCCGGCGACATCGTCTTCGCATAACCACCGCCGCCTTCGCCGGATTCCTCCATTTCGACTTTGAGGAACTTGGCTCCGAGCGAGTTGCACTGCTCTTCGACCGAAGGCCGAACGTCAAAAGCGCGTACTTCAGCACCTAGCGCTCGCGCGGTTCCGATCGCGGCGAGGCCAGCGACTCCAGCGCCAATCACGAGCACACGAGCCGGCGGCGTCTTGCCTGCGGCAGTGATTTGCCCCGTGAAGAAGCCGCCGTATGCGTGGGCTGCCTCCAATACGGCGCGGTATCCGGCGATGTTTGCCATCGACGAGAGCACGTCCATCTTCTGCGCCCGCGAGATACGGGGCACACAATCCATCGCGACGACCGTACCGTTTCTCGCTCGAAGCTTCTCGACGAGCTTTTCGTTTTCCGCCGGACGGATCACGGAGACGAGGGTGCCTCCGTGACGCAGCATCCGGACTTCCTTGTCCGTCGGCGGGTTCACCTTGATGACGATGTCTGAGTCTTTCCAGAGGTCGTCAGCGTACGCTACGAGTTCGGCTCCGGCCGCCTCGTAGAGCGAGTCGGGGAAGTCCGCCTCAATGCCAGCGCCAGCCTCGATGGCCACCTCGAAGCCGAGCTTCTGCAGCCGCGCGACAGTCTCTGGAGTGGCAGCAACCCGCCTCTCTCCTCGTTTGGTCTCGCGGGGTACTCCGACCCGCTTCTTCTTCGTTTCGTTCATCTTCGCCCGGATTCCAGTTGTTCCATGCAAGGCAGGCAGAGTGGCGACTCCGGGACCGCAGCTAAGCGCTCCGGTGAAATCGGGTCGTCACACTTCCTGCAATCACCATATTCGTCGTCGCGAATCGCACCCAGCGCGGCCATTACATGCCGAAGCCGTACTTTCGTGCGCGCTCGATTCGCCTGTGTCAGCTTCTGCGCCTGAATCGCGTCGATACGCGAGAGGCGACCGAAAGGCGCCTCCAGGTCCACCGGCTTTGCGCCGGCTTCAGTCGCCCGAAGCAGCTCTTCAAGGTCGCCACGCAGTTCGACAAGACATCGTTTGTACTCGGCGATCTCGGCGTCGTTTAGCAAGGCTACGCGGGCTGCAGGGTAGAGAGCGTACCGGTGCTAGCCCGAGCGTCATAAGGTGTCTACGCGTAAGGTTTGCCGCACCGCGTCACGTCAGAACCCACAGAAGCAGGCGATCGCTCGCCAGTAATGCGAGGGTCTGCGCTCCAGCAGGACAACCTGCTCGGAGAGTGTGCCGGTCTGCGGTCTTGCTCAGGCCGTTCCGCGAGTTTCGTCGCTCACAAAGGAACGTCTGCGCTGTATCAGAGCGAGCAGCCCGAATGCAGCCGCGGCCATCACGGCGAGGCCGCCCACTGTTTGTGGCTCTGCGCTCGCACAGCCACCATCCGTGCGCGAGTCCGAACGGCACCGGATATACGCCTCTGAAACGACCACGCATTGTGTTTCCACGTCATGACCGGTGTCTTCCTCACAGCAACCTTCCGACACGACAACGGCACCGCGATAGTTCGCGTAGCACGCGTTCGAATACGTCAGCCCATCCTCTGCACAGACCGGCGCGACCTCACAGCCGCAGCCGCCGTAAATCGGCTGAATCCAAGCGGCCTCCTCCGCGGTCAGGCCACTCTCGCTCAGCCATTGGACCAGGCCATCCGATTGGATGTCGGCGACGTATGCGTTGTTTTGCGAGGAGGCGATCTGACGAGCCGTCTCGCCTGCGCCCGACTCAATCATCAGATACGCGACAGCGCACGCGGTCCCGTCCGCATCAATGAAGTACGGAGTACGTTCCGCGAAGTCCCGATTCTGCGGGAAACGGCCACGCTCAATGTACTCGGAGAGCAGCTCCAGCTTCTCCGCCCGTGCGACTTCCTGTTGGGGCTCGAGACCGTCGGTCGGCCGCTCAGACAGAGCGTCGTACACGCTCTGGAGGTGTGCCGCGATAGACGCGGTGTCGTCCAACGCGGCGGCCGAGGCGGAGTGCAGACAGAGGGCGAGCGCGACGAGAAGAAGACGAGTCCGCATTGGGTTCACCACGGTTCAGTGGGCCGACGCTAGCGGTCCGTCGAGAGGGTGTCCACGCGTCCCGCTTTATGCGCGAATCCATACGAGCAGATGATTGTTCGCTGGCATCTCCAAGGTCTCGCTCAGGACGAGGCCCAGCACCGAACCGACGAAGATCAAGTCGTCCAGCTCACGTACTCCCCATGCTGGGTTTCGGCTGCGAAGTCGCTCATCGAACATCTGGTTGGATGGGGACGTGAACTCACCTTGAAAGCGGTACGGTCCGTACGTGAGCAGCGGAGAGCCGGCAGCGAGTATGCTCGCTGCCCCGGCGAAGAGTCCTTCGCTCACGTCCCAAGGCGCGATGTGAATCATATTCGCGCAAAAGACCGCATCAGCGCTGGTGAGTGGCCACGGCGTTTGCAGCACGTTTAGGTCGAGCGGAGAGTACAAGTTCTGACGCCCAGCTTCGGCAACGTATGCGCCGATACTCGCTCGCTCCTCCGACTCGTAGGAGGACGGTTGCCACGCTAAGTCAGGGAACTCCGTCGCGAAGTGCAGACAGTGTTGGCCTGAGCCAGACGCCACCTCAAGGACCGTGCCTGCCGATGGGAGCAACGTGCGGAGCGCCGATGCGATCGCGTCTTTGTTTCGTTGTGTCGCGGGGTAGTCGAGCTTCATCGCCTTGGTTGTTCGGCAGAGGGGTACGAAGGAGGGCCCCACTCGCTACCCCACTTCTTGGACGGGTGAAACGGCGCGGGTGAAACGGCGCGGGTGACAGCACACGAGATCGGCCTTCCCAGGTTCGCCATCGGCTACCGCCGTCGCCGTCGCCGCCGCCGCCGCCACCACCGCCGCCGCCGCCATCGCCGCCGCCACCGCCACCGCCACCGCTGTCGCAGAGAACTCTGCGCCAGCAGCTAGCGGCTACCGATGACGAGCAGGTAGGCCATCAGAGCCTCGATATCGTGATCCGAGAGCACTGCTCCCCACTGAGGCATCGGCTCGTGCAGCCCCAACTCAACGAAGACGTTGTCGTGACCGTCGCCCTGGATCAGCTCCTCGTAGATCCGCGCCGCCAGCCCGACCTCCTCATAGCCTTCGAAGGGGGGGGCGCTCGCGAGCTCCGGGTCGTGCAGCCGTCCCGAGGCGAGCAGGTCGACCGCGGTGTCGAGGTCGGCCTGATCGTGCAAACCGAACCGTGAGACGAAGATTTCAAGCGAAGGGGCGCCTTCCAGTGTGGGCTCATCACCAAGCGCGCCATGACAGTTGGCGCATCCTGCGACCGCGTAGATTGTACCGCCGTGTTCAACCAACGCCTCGGTTTCCACTGGCTCGGGCTCAGCCTGTCTACCGCCGCACGCGATGAGAGGAGCGCAGAGGGCCACGAGGAGCGGAAGTTGGGCAAGTCGGGACATGTTTCTTCACGGTTCGAGAAAGAGATTTAGGCATTGCTCCGCGAGAATCGCGCCAGCTGTTTTTGTGGTGCTGTTAGCTCCCGACTCACACGAGGCGAGATTCGGGGGGACACGGCAGCGCCCTAAAACCCTGAGCCTGCAGGGCCGTTGAGCGGTCGTCATGTTCCCGTCGGAGTCACCCAGTTCACGCGGTCGGTCTTGGGGTTCTGCGGTGGTCTTCGCTCAGTCGACTGTGCGTAAACGCACAGAAGAGTGAGGACTGCTCTCGAGCATCTTTAGCGCCCAGCTGAGCCCGCCGCGCGTCACGCAAGAGGAGTCCCCAACGGCCGGTAATGATGTTCTCTAAAACAAACAGTTTTCTCGCACTCCTTGTCTCTCTATCTGCATGCGGCACGGCTCCCACGTCTGATTTTCCGACCCGGGGACCCGGGATGGTTGGTCCGGGGTCGACACCCGAAGTGCCTGGCGCGTGGGTTCCTGCGGAGGGCACTTATGACGTGGGAATGCGAGACACAGGCCCGCCAGGGCGTCGGCCGGACATCGGCACTGTACCGGACGCGCTCCCACCGGATGACCTAGGCTCTACGGAGGCCGACGCTCCGGATCTAGCGCCGATCGGCCTGGAAGACTGCAATAACGGAGTCGACGACAACGACGACCGCCTGGTCGACTGCGCCGATCCGCTCTGCTCCGATGGACCTCTCTGCACTGGGACAGAGTGTCCAGGCGCGCTCGACCTCAAGTGTGAGCTCAGCCATTCGGATAGGACCCCGGAGGACGATCTCTTCGTGTTGCCGCTCTCCTCACTGAGCTGCCGGGTTCAGACGTCGGATATGGGCGACTGGGTGCCCGTTCGGTGGGAAGTGGTGGAGGCGCCAGCTGGGTCGTCCGCCTCATTCGTTCCCGAGGGGGAGCGCGAAGCGTCGTTCTTTGTTGATTTGGCAGGGCGGTTCGTCCTCCGAGCGACCGCCGAGGAGAGCGGCTGCTCCTACTCCGACACCGTCACGCTGGTCTCGAGACCAGACGAAGACATTCACATCCAAGTTGTTTGGAATACGCCCGGAGACCCTGATCAGACCGACACAGGGTTTGGAGCGGGGACGGACTTCGATCTGCACTTCCTGCACGAGAACGGCTGTTGGGAGGACTCCACTTACGATTGTCACTTCCGGGCGCGCCAACCCAATTGGGGAAACCCGGCTCGGTCCGACGACGATCCCTCACTGGATATTGATGACACCGACGGCGCGGGACCCGAAAATATCAACCTCGACAATCCCGAGCATGATCGTCAGTACCGACTCGGTGTGCACTCCTACAACGACCACGGATACGGACCGTCCCTGGTGACCATGCGGGTCTTCGTCTTCGGTGAGCTCGTGTACGAGTATGCAGACAAGGAGCTCGGAGACGACGAGTGGTGGGTTGTTGGAGCGATCGACTGGCCGTCGGGTGAGGTGGTCGCGATCGACGAGATCTACCAGGATGTCCCATCGTGTGGGAATTGAACCGGCGGTGAGGACTGGGTAGCAAAGGGCGTCGTGCACGGAGAGCAGGGTAGCGTCTGAAACTGTCTAGTGCGCTTGTCGTATACCCCGCGCAATTCGCGTTCGCGTCATGGGTAGCTGGACGATTCTGCTCTCTCCGTCGACACAGGACTCGGCGGCCCGAGTGCGGCGTCGGAGTCTGCGTCTTGGTTCCACGAGAGGTTAGCCCGGCACCGTCACAAACGGGATCGGTCTGTTCTGTATCTCGGCGGTTTGTCGCATGCGAAGCAGTCGGTCCATGGTGGCCAATAGAATCCAAGCGTACGGGCCGACTGAGCTGGTCAGATGGAAGAGCGTGTGGGGCTCGATCGCTTGGAAGGCGTGTCCGCAGCCGAGGGTACGCTCGGGAATCCAGAAGAGAGTGAACCCGCCGATGTACGCGACCACGGACCACCAGAAGAGCCGTTTGATTCGTCGGTCGTTGCTTTCGCGAAACGCGATTCGCCACGTCATAATGCAAACGTAAGCGACGACGGCGCCGTAGGTCAGCAGGAAGAGCACGAAGGCCGATGCATCCTTAAAAACGAAATAGGCGAATGTGAACGCCACAGAACCGGCGGTCAGCCCTAGCTTCCACCTGCGTTTGACGCGCGTGAGAGTCTCCGGCTCCCTGGTCACCATGCAGTAAAAACAGATGAGTCCCATCCAAATCATCGGGAGTTCGTCGCATGCCTGCGGGATCCTCAGCAGCGTGCCGTGGAACGCGGCAGAACCTAGCCCGATAACGGCGAGGCTGACGAAGGCGGCGCCGAAGCGCTTCTCGAGCTTGTGTCGGTTCTGCCACCAGCGGATGGCCCCGTAGGCCCCGACCGTGAAGATCACGAGGCTCGAGAGGGTGTTCCAGAACTCGGCGATCCAAGGAACAACCGCATAGTTTGGTTCGCACCAATCGACCGCAGCACGAGCTCCGAACTGATCCCAGTAACCGTCTGCCATGACACCGAAGAGAGAGGGGGCAGCGCTCCTTAGCATGCCGGCCGAGAGGCCTCCACCGCGCGAGTCTCTGCGATTCGAAGGGTTGCCGAAGGGTTGCCGAAGGGTTGTCGAAGGTTGGACTGAATCAAACCTGCCGTTCCGCGGTCGAAGCCGACGCCTCCCCGAAACCGAACTGGCAAAAAATCGGCCCCGCCCCGCCCATCCTTTGTTGGGCGACCTGCGGTGCTACACTCACCACTACCGACGGGTCGCCAGACGGCTCTGTGCCAAGAGAAGTACGCCATGACATCGACGAATCAACGAACCCTGCGAACCTGTGCACTCCTCGCCCTGAGCTCGACCGCGCTACTCACAAGCGGTTGCGCCGGACTTGTCCAGCTACTGCAGGGCGGAGGCGGAGGCGGAGGCGCGGCTGCTGCTGAGGAAGCCGAAGAATATTCGGGTCCGGTTACCTTCATCAACCAAAGCTCCCACGAGATTTGCTCGCTGCAGTGGGGCTACGGTGAGCGGGTAATCGCTGAGGTCCAGTTGAGTACAGGAGACCAGTACGAGTTTAATGCTGAGGAGGACCAAGGCCGGCTCATCCTGACGGAGTGTGGCGGAGCGCGTACGGTATATGGCTCCCAGGGAAGCGTTGGCTCCCCCGGACAACGCATCACCTCCCTCGAGCCAATCGTCGTTCTCTATGACGTGGGCCAGGCGCAGGAGGTCAGCGGCCAACTGGCGATCGAGGTGAACAACGTACCCATCCAGAACTGGTTGCCCACCGTCTACAATCGCGATCTGATCGACCCAGGTCTGGCCTCGACCATGCTCGATATCACAACGAGCCACGCATCACGGAATGGATGGAGTGAAGAGTTCGTCGTCGGCTTCCCAGGCATCGCGGAGTGGGAAATCTACCGCAACAATCTGACGAGCATCATCACTCGACGCGTCATGACCGGAATGCTTGGCGCGACTTGGAACGACGGGCACTGCACCCTGCAGCAGTTCGGATTCCAACAGGTGCACGACGGCTCCGGCTTCAATGGCAACATCACGTTCGCAGGCGTAGGGCCCCAGTGGCAGGTACCGTGCGCGTACCTGGACTACATGGCCGGAGAGCCCGGAGTTTCGGGGCCGGGTGCAGGTGGCACGGTGACTGGCGTAGTGTCGAGATCTGGGCAAACATCGGGAGCCGGCTCCGGCTCGATCTGTACGAACACGTGTGGCACGCCGAACGACGGCGAGTGTGACGACGGCGGCCCTGGGTCTCTCTACTCGATCTGCTCCTACGGCACCGACTGCAACGATTGCGGTACGCGATAGTTCTGTCGAAAGGTCCATCACTCTGAGGCGGTCAGTTCCGCCGAGTTCGATGCGGGGGAGGCGATCAGTTCCGCCGAGTTCGATGCGGGGGAGGCGGTGGAAACCCGGCTGCGCGAAGGGTGTGCGCCATTACACCCTTGTTGGCGGTGGACCAGTGCCTGCTCTCCGCCGAGTCGGTACGAGTTCCCGTTCGGCTCCGCAATGGGCCCTAACTACCCACCCAAGACAATGAACAAATTCCTACTTTCAACCTTCGTTATCGCCGCGGGCGGAGTTTCTACGCTCAGCCCCACGACCGCTGAAGCCTGTGACACCTGCGGCTGCCGCGATGCTCCGCAAGAGGTCACGGCCGAAGGTTCAGAACAGACGCCGGAGCAGCGCCACTCCGCGCACTTCGCGGAGGTTGATGCGGACGAAAGCGGTGCAGTCTCGTTTGGAGAGTTTACGACCGCAATGTCGGAGCGCCACGCTGCGCGTGCGGACGCAGAGACGTGCGAGCACGCCGGTGGTGAGGAGTGCGACTGCGGTGATGGCAACGGCGGATGGCGTGCCGACGGAGACACAGACGGCGACGGTGAGGTTTCCGAGGAGGAGCGTGACGCGCACTTCCTCGTCCGCTTCGCCGAACTAGACTCGGACGAGAGTGGTGAAGTCTCCCAGGACGAAATGCGCGCTGCTCACCAGGGCGAAGGTCACGGTCACGGCGGCCGCGGACAAGGCGACAGACACGGACAGGGGGACGGTGCCGGGCATGGCGATCACGGGCATGGGGACGGACACGGTCACGACCACTAGGAAGTCAGCTGGAACCTAGCCAAACCCTGACTCGAAGAGGGCCAGGAACTCGAGAGCTGGGGCTAGGTTGTCGATCGACAGGTCTCCGGAGCCGATCGCCTCGATCGGCTCGATGAGGCCTAACACCATCTCCTTCCAGAGTTCTTCCGTCGTCGTCACCGTGGCGGCGACTGGAGGGCTCCCTGGGAGGGGCGTACCTTCGAAGACCTCAGCGACGCCTCGGCGAACCGAGACGGTATAGGCCGTGGTCGGGAACACGATGCGCACTGCTGTCTCCACGTCCGCTGATGCCACAGGATCCAGTCGCGACGGCATCACCTCGAAGACTATGTCGACTGGGATATCGTGTACTAGCCGTCGATTAAGCACGACGGCGCCGGATTGAGCGGCGCGGCCATCGAGTTCCATCGCGCGCTGCATGAGCCATCCTCGACCGTTGGTGTTTGCTTCCTCTGTCGCGAGCGCTTCGTAGGCTGCGACCATCTGGGTTTGAAGCTCCGTGTGCCCAGCGTCTCTCAGCTTACCGAGCAAGTGTGCAGCCCAGCGGGGGTCTGAGTCCTGGAGCGCTCGCTCGACTTCCGCCAACACCGCGCTGGTACCACCCATCATCGCGATCTCTCGCTCTGCGGCCGCCGTGGCTGGGTAGAGCAACTCGGTTCGTTCGTCGAACCACCCCAAGTTGTTGGTGTAAAGCGCGCGTACGGACCAATCGATTTGGCCATAGAGCTCCGAGAGGTCCACACGATCCGCTAGGTGCGGGGGAAGGGCGATCGCTTCTACCGCCTCGTCTATCGAGAGGCCCGCGTTCGCCGCCCGGACGACAGCGTCGCGGATCGTCTGGATCCCATCTCGGTACCCCGTCAGCGCATCGCGCACTGCCGCGCGCCCCTCGACCGGCACGGTGTGAGAGGGAACCAAAAGACTAGGATCGTGGGCTCTCATCTCATCCAGGCTGGCGATCCAGTCGTCCACCGGTCGAGGCGAGGTACCGCGTATCGTATAGAGGTTGGGGAACGCCGCGTAGTAGTTGTCTCCAGGCAGGAGCGCCTCGAGGTGCGGGATCCAGACATAGAGCTGGTCGTGGGTCTCGCCGTGCGCCTCGTGCAATTCGATCGTGACGTCTCCAAAAGTGAGCTCGACGAAGTCAGTGAATGTTTGGTTTGGAACGACGGTTCCAGTTTCCAGCGCCGCGGCGACGTCTGCTCGCCGACCCAGCGCTGAACAGGGCAGCGCATGATCGGGAACGTCGACGCCGAACTGTCGGTTCCCTCGTCGCGTCTCAGCAGGTGCAAACGCGCCATACTGCTTGATGAGGTGTTCCGTAAACGCTTCGGTCGCCCAAACGTCGGTGTCTTCCCCGACCCAAGCGGTGGCACCTCCAACGTGGTCCACATGGCTGTGGGTGTAGATGACCGCCACGACATCTCCCTCCACCTCGGCCTCCAAGGCGGCCCGTGTCTCGGCCGACCGAGCCGGCGACATCCCGACGTCGATTACGACGTTTCCTTCTGAAGTCTCCAGCAGCATCGTGTTCGCCAGGTCGAATCCAATCGCCACCCACAACCCCTCGGCCACCTCTTCGACTCGGGGCTCTCCGACACGTTCGTCGCAGTGTTCGGTGAGCAGCTCCGTTGCCGCCGCTGGGTCTCCGATCGGATCTCGAGGCAGCGGTTCCGTGCCTGTGTCAGGCGCGGCGTCGACGATAATGTCCTCGCCGGTGGTTTCGGGAGTACCTCCGTCGACGGAGACACTATCAGCTCCGGAGTCCAGAGAACCGCTCGTCTCCTCGCACTCGGGGTTGTTGCAAGCGGCGAGTAGAGTCGTCGAGATGATTGACAGGGTTCTGAGTCTCATGCGGTGAGACTACCACGCGCGAGGTGGACTCGCCGCTGTGGCAATCGGTGGACTCGCCGCTGTCGCAATTGTCTGGCGACCGGCCCCCGCCGCAGTCGCCACCCCCCCAAGGATTTTTTGATGAGCAAAGAATACGGCTCAACGGTCGATCAGATCAACCGGCGATGTGTATCCACCTGACAAGGGTAGATACACATCGCCTGCGCCGGGCTCGACCAGAGGAGTACAGGCGAACAATAACCAAGTAGTTATGGATAAGCCGTCCCATCGACTCAGCCCTGATCCGTCGCTCGACGCAGTGTTCGCTGTCCTGGCGGACCCTACCCGGCGCGCGATGCTTGCGCGGCTGGTAGAGGGCGAGGCTTCGGTTGCGCAGCTGCGGGAGCCATTCGCGATGTCGCAGTCAGTGGTATCGAAGCATCTCAAGGTGCTGGAGCGAGCTGGCCTCGTTGAGCATCGTGCCGCCGATACCCGTCGGCCTGCTCGGTTGCGGACGCACCCGCTAGCCGCCGCGAATCGATGGCTGGAAGACTACAGAGCGCTCTGGCAGGCCCGCTTTGATCAACTCGATGTGCTGCTGCATCAACTAGCCGACGAGGCCTCGCAGACGCAGAATGACTGATTCAGAAGCCGTCATTCTTGAGCGTTTCTTCGCGGCGTCAGCCTCTAGTGTTTGGAAGGCGTGGACTGATCCCGAGCTGCTCCCGCGTTGCTATAAACCGAACAACAAGTGCGACACGTCGGTCCTCCGTCATGACGTCAGCGTGGGAGGTGTTGTGCTCTACCAGATGAAGTTTGGCCAGATGCCCGCTCTCGTTGAACGTTGGGAGTTCGTCGTCATCGACGAGCCTACTGGGCTGCAGTGGAAGCAAGGGATCTGCGACGTTGAATGAGTCATCGTTGCGAACAAGCCCATGCCAGATTGGCCGAGAGTGATGCTGATGACGATCGACCTCCTCCCTCGGGATGACGGCGGAACACTGCAACGGCTGACTTGGATGCCCCATGAGGCCACGGAAGCTGAGTACGCCTGCTTCCGTGTTTCCAGCGAGCAGCTTGGTAGAGGCTGGGCCGGTGGCCTCGCGAACCTCGCCGTGTTCCTCGAAGAGTCCGGCGACTAGAGCACAACACTCTTCGCCGGATAGCCTCGCTCGGAGCTACTTCGGACGACCTATTCCGGCAACGGATAGACGGAAATGGCCGCACGGTTGCCCTCGGGGTCACGAAAGTAGAGCGAGAACTCGCTTCTATCTTCCGTGGCAACCTGGTGTGATGCGAGCCAGTCGGCGGCGTGCTCGAGACCTTCGGGCCAGGTGAAGGCGATAAGAAACGCGCCTGCATCGACTCCATGCACGTGCCGCCGCTCCTCTGATGTGCGCTCCACCATCAGCAGGCCCAAGCCAAGAGAGAGCCAGATTGAGCGCAGTGAACCATCGTCGTGGTGGTGCTCGGTGACCTGGGGCAGGCGCAGGACCTCTCGATAAAAGCCGGCGACGCGAGAAACGTCTTTGGCCCCGAGCGCGACGTGGTGCAGGATCGTCACTGCATGTGGTCCGCAGCGTAACGGGAGTTGCACTTGCTGCAGTGAATGAACTTCCCAGCGCTCCCGATGGGAATCAGCGGAATGAAGAAGAGCGTGAAATAGCGCCGGTTGTCCCAGAGCATGACCGTCCCGACCGAGGAGCAGCCTGGGCAGCGTACGTCTGCGGGGTGCAGCGCTTTGGGCGACACCTTTGTCCCAAAGAGGACGAAGAACCCGATCACTCCGGGACCTCGTCGTCGAAGACCACTAGGAAATCGATGTGAACCGCGACGAGCCGGCCATCTGCGTCGTAGCCGCCGACCATTGGGTAGACGCCGTCTCCCCAGCCGGAGTGACAGATTACGATGTTTGCTTCGTCTGGGTTCCGCGGCAGAGGCAGGTTCGCGATCCCTTCGCGGATGTGGTGCTCATCCTCCATCCGATCGAACCACCCCCCGTCGTCAGGCTGGAAGACCGTCTCGTCCCACTCCAGGCTGTCTTCGGGCATGCCGGGAGCTACCGCATCGGCGTCGACGAGACAGGCGGTTCCAGCATCCACACTGAAGCCGTAGAACTCCCCGTCCGGGAGGTCATTCGCCGCTGTTCCGTCCGCGGACATCTGTAGCAGTTTCCGGGTCTTCTCCGGAGCGTCGTTGAAACGCACGGTAAGGTAGGCTTCCCGCATCAGAGAGCCGTCGTCTTCTCCGCTGACATCAGCGATCGTGGCTGTGACGGGAAACTCGCCCTTCGGTACCTTGACGTAGCCTTCACCGACGCCATCGAGGCAGACGAACGGGTCGCACGCAGCCAGTTTTCCGCTGGCGATCTTGAGGGCACCGCAGTCAACGACGGAGAGATGAAAGATCTCGTTTCCGAGGGTTACAGCGCCGGACGTTCCGGCAGACCAGAGTTCTGAGTTGGGCCACATGAGCGGTCTCCTTGGATAGACACGCGGTCGATTGCCAGAGAGGGAGGAAGTGCGCAACCGAGGGTTGTGAAGATCGGTGATTAAGGCCCGTTTTCCGGCGCGCTTACTCTGGTAGCAGCACGCGGGACGGAACCCGACGGTCCTCATCCTCGCGCAGCCCCAACGAGAGGTTTCCATTGCCCCCCCAAGAGTAGATCTCACCTTGGCCATTTCGAGCAAACATTGTGGCCCAACCGGCGCGAATCTGAACAATGTCTCGGAGGAACCCGCGCACCTCTTGAGCGGTCTGAGGATCATCGGACACTCCGGCACCTCGACCCATCAGCCCGAGCCCGTCGAGCCCCCAGCACCAAACGGTGTCGTCGACCGTGACAGCGCAGGAGGCGCTGGCCGAGACTGCGATGTCGAGCACGTTTGGAAGGTCGACAACCTCAACCGGGCTCGCGTGCGACCGGTCATCCGGTGTGCCGTCGCCTGCTTTGCCCTGGTCACGGCCCCAACATCGGGCCTCGCCGCTGCGGAGCACGCCGCACGAGTTGTCCCAGCCGGCCGTGGCATAGAAGAACTCCTGTTCATCGTAGCGCAGCAGCTCCTCATCGGAGTCCGTCACGTCCCAGCCTGGGCTCCCGACGTAGAGCGGGGGACCCTCGATGGGGAGCAAATAGACGACGCCTCGATTGGCGGAGATTCCGCTGATGCGTGCGGCCAATGGGCGTGGTTCAGGGGTCGCCAGGAAATTCCGGAGCCCCAGGGCGCCCCAGTAGATCGCCTGGCCATCTTCAAGCAGCGCGATCGTTGCGTTGTTCCCAGCGTCGATCGCGACGACCCGAGGAAACGCCTCCAAGCCGGGCATCGGCATGGGCTCAGGGCGGATTCCAGGTTCGCCACCGATTTGGCCGAAGGCGTTCGCTCCCCAACACCAGACTTCTCCGGTTTCGACCAAAGCGCAGACGTGAGCGCCGCCGCAGGCGATGTCGATCGCGGGTGGTAGCGGCACGAGCACTGGGACTGCGACATCGTCACCCGTGGACTCAGGCCCGAGCTGTGAGAACTCGCTATCGCCCCAACAGTAGACACGTCCGTCGACATGAGCCGCGCAAACATGTGTGGTGTTGGAGCGCCCACCCGCGCAGATGTCCCGATAGCCGCTCTCGGCGCAGCCCGACTCGGAACAGGAGAGGCCCAGCTCGGCGCAGTCAGTGGGAATCGGCTCGTACACACAATCAGCGATGCCGTCGTCCGCAATCACACATACGCCCGCCTCGAACTCCAGGTAGGAACTCCCCTCGCAGGTGGGGATTCGCGGGTCGCAGCTCAACCCGTCGCAGGGGTCGAGGCCATCCGGTTCGACGTCTTCATCAGCGTCTACCGGCGTGTCCTCAGGTGCATCAAGCCCCGCATCGGCATCGTCGGTGTCCGTATCGATCGCGGAGTCCTCCACGACATCAGTTCCCCCGTCGGGGGCATCCTCTGGCGCATCGGGATCGACGTCCGGGAGTGATAGGTCAGGCTCTCCACCATCTGGGTCGCCGGCATCGGTCGGTCCAGAGTCGCTCGCATCCGCGTCGGGCAGCGCCGTGTCAGATCCGACCCCAGCATCGTCGGCGACGTCCGAGACTCTGCTGTCGCCTCCGTCGTCGTTCGCGTCGGGTATCGGTGTGAACGTGGCGATGTCTCCTACGGTGGCTCCAGGAGAGTCCGAACCGGACTCTTCGCCTTCATTGCAGGCGAAGAGGAGGAGGAGGAGGAGGGCGATAGTTGGGACTCGATGCATCATGCCACTACGATAGCCGCTCGGCGGCTGAAGGGAAGCTGTTCGAGCGCAGGCAAGTCGAGCCCGCGCATCGTTGCGCTCGATGCGAACGGCTTCGAGGAAGGGCCGCCGTGATGAATGAGTGGGCCGCTCGCCATCCTCGACGACGGCGGCAGTCCGGCCGAATCAGATGGTGGGATACGCCTCTTCTCGATCGTCGAAGACGACCACCCGTTCGGGCCAACGCATTGCGGCGAGTCCACCCTCGAAACTACCCTCAGACGTGCCTCGCGCACGCTCCAAATACCGGCGACCTACTGAGTAGTCCAAACAGAATACATTCTTGCGCTCTCCGGCCCACCCAAAGGTCCCGAACGGCTTCCAATAGTCGAACTTGCCCGGATCCGGCTTCGAACGTCGCCGCCAATAGTGCCCCACTAGGACGGCCTGCTCGTCGGTGTACTCGTTCCACCACTGCGCGCGTGCTGTTGTGCGCCACTTGCCACCAAGCCACGCGAAGTCGTCCACTGCCATTGGCTTCTCTACCCCAGAAGTCAGCGCCCTAACCGCGTTCTCGCGTTGTTCTGCGACGATGCAGCGCGTGTAGTTCGGGAGCAGTCTCGTCGGGCGCATTCGAGGGTCCGTAAGATTCGCGAACTCGGCGCGTTCCTTGTTCGCGCCGATCGCGACGTCCTCTTCGTCCAGCGCGTCTCGAATCGCTTGGTCCGCAACTTGGCACAGCTCAACCAAGTCTCCGGACTCCGGGAGTTCACCGGCGAGGTCGCCGAGCCAGCAGGCATGGACTACCCGCAAGTCGCTACGCGTCATCGCGATGGGCAGCGTTCGCATCCAAGCGATGAGCTCTGCGGCTTCGGCGGGTTCGCAGTGAGCGGAGTCGAACGGATGGAGCTGACCGTTGAGATGGAAGCCATCGTCATGCCCAAGGATCCAGCCGTTGCCTTCCTTCTGGTCGGCTCGCAACACATTGAGTTCGTGATTGCCGACGATGCAATGAGCGACGCCTCGTTCGCAAAGTGCGCGGACCAAGCGGCAGACGCCGACGCTGTCGGGGCCGCGGTCGATCAGGTCGCCCAAGAAGACGATCGGTCGTTCGACGTGGCCTGTCTTAGGGTCGCAACCAAGGCGGCGGAGGACGCACAGGAGCGCGTCGAGTTCTCCGTGTACGTCACCGATGATGTCGAGAGGGCCGTCGGGCAGCGGTTGAATGAGTCGGGGCAATGTTTGGAATTGGGGGTGCGTGGAGGAGCTGGCTAGCCTTGTTTGAGCATGAAGCTAGGGAGAGTTCCAGCGTGGTATCCGTGCCCCTGAAACCGCAGAGTACGGGCCCTTGCGGGCCGCCGGTCCGTACCCCATTAGTGCGCTATTCCATGTCCCCAAAGACTCGTATGACACTAACGAAGCCAGTTTTTATCCTTCTCGTATCGCTTGCCTGCGCAGGCTGTAATCCTTCCACTCCGCCAGAGTCGAGTGACGGTGAGGCTGCTGTCGAGCCGGCCGGGGAGGCCGGGGAGGCCGGGGAGGCAAGTGAAGAGTCTGAGGCGGAATCACAGCCTACCAGCATGCCGACGGAAGAGACTGCCGAACTCGCTCGGCCGGAAGCCGCCTGGGTCACTGCCCGCGTGGACGACGCCAATGAGCGTCTCGCGGCGAACCGGGGCGGGCAGATCATCGCTGCCTCGATCGAAGCGGCAGGCGGACTAGGCCGCTGGTACTCGAACGGTCCTGTCCAGTTCCGTTTCCGTTACGTGCCCATCGACAGACCTGGGCCCGATACGGTCCAGACGATCGACACCTGGCGCTCACTGGCTGTACACGAGACCACCGCGGCGGCGGTTTCGCGCTTTGGCTGGGACGGAGAGAATGCCTGGAGCGATATCCCCCAGGGTATAGAGCTCGGAACGAACCCGAGGTTTTGGTCGCTCACTCCCTACTACTTCGTCGGTGTGCCCTTCGTGTTGAGCGACCCTGGAGTGACGCTCGCATACGAAGGTGAGATCGATCTGGAGGGACGAACCTGGGAGCTCGTCCGCGCGACCTTTGGCGACGGAGTCGGGGACGCGCCTGAAGACTTCTACGTGGTCCTAGTCGACCAGGAGACGCATCGAATCGGCGGGGTGCGATACGTCGTCTCCTACCCGGGCTTCTTCCCACAGGGCGGCCACACTCCAGAGAAGGTTCTCTTCTACGATGGTGCTCAGGAGATTGGCGGAATAACGCTCCCCGAGACCTTCCGAACCCTCATGTGGGCCACCGCAGGGGAGGACGGTGTTGAAATCACCGGACCGACTGGCGACGTCGTGACCAACACCTACCTAACAGACGTGTCCTTCCACCCCGAATTGCCGCTCTCGACGTTCGAGATCCCGGAAGGCGCGACGATTCAGGAAGGCTACTGAGACCACGCTTTCGTGCTTGTCACGGACGCGCCGATCTCGTCACGGACGCGCTGATAGCGCGTCGCTAGGACCTGCGGTTCCTCAGTCCGGCTAGCGCCAGCAGAGCAAACATCCAGGTCTCACCTTGGTCGTCGCGCGCCGTCGTACACCCACCGGCGCTCACCTGGATTGGCTCGTCCACTAGGCTCGGGTTGGTGCCGGATTCCAGCTCATCGAGGTCCGATCGTCCGTCCCCGTCCGAGTCGCCGTTCAGCGGGTCGGTTCCGAGGATGAGTTCATCCTCGTCGCTGATTCCGTCGCCGTCACAGTCTGTATCGGTCACGCACTCGCCGTCGCCTCCGAGTCCGGCCGTATTGGGATCGGACTCGCCTTCGTCGATACGGCCGTTCTGGTTCGCATCCTCAATACCGTCGGCGAGCAAGTCCCCATCCGAGTCGCTCGATGTCGGGTCAGTCGTCGTCGTAGGGTCCACGTCAGCAACGAAGATGTCGGCATCCGTGTCTTCACCGATGTCCTCGCCGGTGAGTCCGGCCTCGGTTCCGTCGAGGATCGCGTCCCCGTCTGTATCGGCATCGAGCGGGTCCGTGCCCGCCTCGGCTTCTTCACCATCGGTCAGGCCATCGTCGTCGGAGTCGGCGTCGAGTGGGTCTGACTCGTCGGCGTCAACTCGACCGTCCCCGTCGGTGTCTTCCTCTCCGTCAGTCGCGCCGTCCCCGTCGCTGTCCGCAGATGTTGGGTCGGTGCCCGCCGCGATCTCCTCGGCGTCGGGGACCCCGTCGCCATCGGTGTCGTTCGTAGTGGGATCGAGTCCGAGCTCCGCCTCAGTCTCGTTATCGATTCCATCGCCGTCGATGTCATCATCGACCGAGTCGAGAATTCCGTCTCCGTCGGTGTCACCGGTACCCTCGTCCTGGTCGAGAATCCCATCGTTATCGGAGTCGTCGTCCAAGTAGTCCGGTACTCCGTCGCGGTCTGAGTCTCGGCCGTCGAGAGAGCCTTCGTCTTCGTCGGAGACCCCGTCGCCATCTGTGTCTTCGTCTTCAGTGTTTGGGGTTCCGTCGCCGTCGATGTCTGGGTCAATAGAGTCGGGCACTCCGTCGCCATCGATGTCGCCGATGCCTTCGTTTGCATCAGGCGTCCCGTCGTTGTCGTCGTCGAGGTCCTCTCCAGCATCTTCACACCCGTCTGCGTCGGCGTCCGTCTCCGGGCCGGCGGTCCAGGTGGCAGAGCCTGCGGCGCACTCGTCTTCTTCATCGGCGACGCCGTCGTTGTCGTCATCGTCGTCTTCGGTCGCGTCGTCACACCCATCGCCGTCGTTGTCGTTGTGTGTTCCGCTAACGAAGTCGGCCGAACTCTCACACGCGTCATCTTCATCGGGCACGCCGTCGCGATCGCTATCGATGGAGTCGTCGGTGGTGTCGTCGCAACCGTCGCCATCGGCATCGGTTTCGGGGGTAGACTCGAACCCTTCTTCGCCTGCGCAGAGGTCGTCTAGGTCGGCGACTCCATCATTGTCGTCATCGAGGTCTTCGCCCTCGTCCTCGCAGCCGTCGCCGTCCACGTCGGTCTCGGCGGAGCCGCTCCAACCGGTCGAGGTGCAATCATCGTCCTCGTCGGAGACGCCGTCGTTGTCGTCATCATCGTCTTCGCCATCATCCTGGCATCCGTCCGCGTCGAAGTCTGTCTCGTCACTGGAGGTCCAGCCGAGTTCGCCAACCTGGCAGTCGTCGGCGTCGTCCGGCACGCCATCATTGTCGTCGTCTTCATCAATATCGGCGTCTCGACAGCCGTCACGGTCGTGGTCGCTTTCTTCAGTCGAGGTCCACGGTGAGTCGTCGGGGCAGAGGTCAGCGGCACCGCCGATTCCATCTCCGTCACCATCGAAATCTTCGTCGTCACGACACCCGTCGCCATCGGCGTCGGTCTCTGGGGCGGAGGTCCATCCGATCGTGCCGGTGGGGCAGCTATCCGCGCCGTCGAGAACGCCGTCTCCGTCGTCGTCATCGTCCTCACCCTCATCGCGACAGCCATCCGCGTCGACGTCGGAAGCGTCGTCAGAGAGCCAGAAGAGCACCCCGGTGGCGCAGCTGTCGTCGCGGTCGGCCACACTGTCGTTGTCGTCGTCGTCATCCTCAGCCGCGTCCTGGCAACCGTCAGAGTCGTGGTCGGTCTCTGCGGTTGCGGTCCACTCAAGGTCGCCGGTAACGCAGTCATCGTCGTCGTCCGCGACGCCGTCGTTGTCGTCGTCGTCGTCGTCGTCTGCGTCTCGGCAGCCGTCCGCATCGTAGTCGGTGGCCGGGTCGGAGTCCCAGTCGATCGGGCTGCTGGGGCAGAGGTCGTCTGGGTCGTTGATCCCGTCTGCGTCGTCATCGAGGTCTTCGTCTTCGTCTCGGCAGCCGTCCGCGTCCGCGTCAGTGTCCGGGCCAGCGGGCCAATCGTTGATCCCGGTGGGGCAGTCGTCGTCGTCGTCGTCCACGCCATCGTTGTCATCGTCGGTGTCCTCACCCGCATCTCGACAGCCGTCTGAGTCGTGGTCGGTGGTCTCGTTAGAGGTCCAGCCGAGATCGCCCATGGCGCAGTCTTCATCACCGTCTTGTACGGTGTCGTTGTCGTCGTCGTCGTCCTCTCCTGCATCCCGACATCCGTCGCTGTCGCGGTCGGTGGCCTCATCTGAGGTCCAGTCGAGATCGCCGGCGGCACAGTCGTCGTCATCGTCCGCGACGCCATCGTTGTCGTCGTCGTCGTCTTCATCTTCGTCTCGGCAGCCGTCGGAGTCGTGGTCGATCAGGGGGGAAGACACAAAGCCGGGCGGGCTCGCGACGCAGGAGTCGAGAGTGTCTGGAAGGCCGTCCCGGTCTGTATCCAATGCTCCGGGCTCGACTGTGCAGGCCGCGCCGCATCCGTCGCCAGTAGCGAGATTGCCATCGTCGCACTCCTCACCTGCGTCGAGGGTGCCATTGCCGCAACTCTCCACGCAGGGGCTGGTCCCGGGGCAGGCCCATCCAGGCTCCGGTTCACAGAGTGACGAGCATCCGTCGCCGTTGGCGTTGTTGCCGTCATCGCAGAATTCGTCCGTCTCGATGATCGTGTTTCCGCAGGAGTTAACTACTCGATAGTAGAAGCTACCGAGGTCGCACGGCCCATCGTGATTGGACGGCTCGTCTTCGATGTCGACGACGCCCTCGAAGCCGGAGAGCGGATGGGTGTAGAAGATCGAGTCGTCTCCGGCGTCGAACCCGATGCGAGCGATGTCGCCATCAAAACCACCGGATCCACCGGAGGCGTCGCCGGTCGTCCAGTTGACGTCTTCGTAACGGAACTCGACATCAAAATCTCCAGCGGCGCGGTCACTACGTTCGGAGAGAATCAACTGGAAGGTGTTGGGTCCTGGCGCGTTGCTCTCGTTGAAGTAGTCAACTTGATACCAGGTGACGTAGAGCGCCCCAGCCTCCGCATCGAGGTGGTAGTAGACGAGGTTCTCGTTTGGGTCGGCGGTGACCCTGCGCGTGTCGACGTCCGCAAAGTACGGCGCGACCATGGCCCGTGAACCGGGGAACGCAAACGGTGTGAAGGTCGAGAGTGCGCCGTCGAACGTGACGTTGCCGTTGATGTTGATGTGCACCGACGAATACGTGGAGCCGAAGAAGTTCAGCCCCGTCGGAAAGAGCGGTGCTAGATCGACTTCGGTGCTCGGAGTGTCGTCGCCACGTGATGTCGCGATCCCGAACCCGATCGCTCCGCCGAGACCACTCACTGGTGGGCACGTAGCACCTGCAGATGCGCTCAGGAGAAGCGTCAAAGAGCAAAGGGCGAGCGCTAGTTTGGTCAATCGAGTCATCATTCAGCGCGGAGGGACAGCGCGAGGTTATTGGGAGAACTGCAAGTCTACCGGATTCGGTCGCTCCCTGGGAGATTTGCCCGGCATGGGGAACCGTCGGACGCGTCAAACGCAGCGCTGGTGACCGTGACAGCAGCACGCTGCTGAAGCAATGGCCTCGCGAGAGATTCCCGTGTCTCGAAGGCCTCGCAGGCAACCCACCGAGCGCGTATCCTGCGGGCCTGAACTGGAGTTAGTGTGAACTGGAAACCTCTCGTGCTCATTGTCGCTTCGGCCCTCGCCCTGGCGTGGTCGCCGATCCCGGATTTCCCCGATGACCGGGTTGCCGTCGCGGTCGCGCCCGACTCGTTCGAGGCACTCCGTGCGTTTCTCGCCGAATTCGATTCCGCGGTCGACGCCGACTATCAGGTCGCGATCGTAGACAATTCGGACCCAGAAGATCGCGTGGGGCCAAAGTGGGGTGATGACTCAGGCGCCTACGCGGACGCGTTTACCGCAGCGTGGGCCCCCTCCTACGACCTGACGCGAGGCGTCGTCGTCATCCTCGCGCTGCAGAACCGTGAGGTCATCGTTCAACCCGGCTCAGACTGGATCGCTTTGGGATGGGAGGACGCCCAGGTCTCCCAAACGATCGACCGCTCGGAGTTCGCCAACCACGCCCGAGCCGGAGACTACAGCGCGGCGCTAGAAGCTCTGATCCGTCAGATCGATACGGAACTCGAGCGCCGCCAGAGTGCGTTGGCGAGGGTGCGGAGTAACACCGCGGAGCGGATCGTTCTGGCGGAGCAACGGTACGCTGATTTCACTCAGCGCATGATCGATGAAGGGTTCAGCGACGCTTGGATTGAAGAGATCTTGGCCGAAGGCTTGGAGCAGACCCGCGAAGCGTCCGCAGAGTTCGAGACTGGAAACCCACAGATCGCGGGGTACATGGCGAACGACGCGTTCACCCGGATGGGGATCGCGGATGTAAGGCTGAGCAGTCTGGCAAACGCGCGCAGGTTCAAGCGGGTCGTGTTGCCGCTGATCGTCGCAGCGCTGCTCATGCTCGGTCTGCTCATCGCAGCCGTTTACCGGAAGAGAGCACGGGCCAATCTGAGTGCGATCTCTTCGACACGGATTTCGGAGTGGAAGACTCGGCTCGGGCACGCCTCAGTCAATCTTCTCGAGCTCGAAGACCGCCACCCCATGCTGCTGGACCGCGATGACCTGGACTCATGGTTCACCGGAGAGTCAGAGGCGCCGGTCAAAGAAATCGCGCGCCGAGTCGACGATCTCTTTCTGGCGTTCGAGGCTTGCTCGGGGCTCGTCTCCGAGGCCCAGACCCTCGTAGACAAATGCGGTTTCCCGGGTCTGCGCGGCTATCAGAACGCGATCGACAAACTCGGGGCCGATGAGGTCGTCGCCCGAACTGAAGATGTGAAGAATCGCAGGCTGTTCCTGCCTGAGAAGCGCGAGATCCGGATGCCGGCGGCGGAACTTCTGCACCTAATGGACCGCGAGTACGGATCGGTAGTCGCCGAGATTGCACGTGTCGAGGACGATTTCACGACCGCGTGGGATGGAGTCGACTCGCTCGAGCCCAGACTCGTCGAAGCAGCCGAAGCACAGCAGGCGCTGCACGATCGGGAGCTTCGGATCGCGGAACTCGACGAACGATTAGAGCGCTTTACGAATCAGTTTCAGACGCTCCGCGGTCAGGCTCAGCGGGATCCCCTCTCGGCGGCGGTCCGCACGAAGGCGCTCTCTGAGCGAATTGCGGCGCTCGACGAAGAGTTCGATGTGGCGGCCGGCGCTTGGGTCGAGCTGGTGGATGCTTCGAGACCGGCGCTGGAGGCGCTCACGCGACGTGTCGCCGAGATGCGCACCGACAAGGGTTACCTGCTCGTCGAGCCAGGGTTCGAGCCCGATATTCTGATCGCCGACGGCCGCGCTGCGCATGACACCGCAGTCGAGGCGCTCAGTGAGGCGCTCGTTGAGCTCGGCGACTCCGCTGCATCAGACCTCGCCGACGCTGTGGCCGAGCTGGCCGCACTCTTGGACGATGTGGAGTCCGCACGAGCGGATGGCGCAGCTTGGATTCACGAGGCGCAGGGGAGGGCGGACGCACTACGTGAACAGCTGCCGGCGCGGACGGAGCGCATCGGGAGTTTGCGCGATATTCACGCAGACGGGGCCCTGCAGCCAGCGCTCGACAACGCGGAGGAGGCAGGCGCCGCGCTCGCCTTCGTGCGTGAAGCGATCGACGAGGCGTCAACCGCGTTCCACTCGCAGGTGCAACGGTACCTAGCTGGGACCGAGCTCGTTGAGCGTGCCCGCGACGGGCTCGATGCCGTCGATGCGCTCTATGCGGAAGTCGAGGCCAAGGCGGATGAGCTCGCTCGCGCCCACACACAGGCTGAAGAGCGCGGGGAGGAGCTAGCAGCACTCGTGCAGGAACTCTCGGATGCGCTCGCCGCGCCGGCGCCGTTTGCGACGGAGGCCACCTTGGAGTCGTTCACCGATGTTGAGCGTTTCGAGCGAGGCCAGGCGGAGGCTCGCGCTCACAAACGGCCGAACTGGCTGTTGTGCGCAACGAACGCAGCCGAGCTACTCAGCGTCGGCAAGAACTTGCAGGCGAGGGTCGAGGAGGAGCGGGCCGATTTTAAAGCATCCAAGGCGCTGCTCGCTGAGGCCAATCGGCTACGCGAGACCACGAAAGCTTTGCTCGAAGGGTCCGAGGACGATCGGGTCATCGCGAATCAGCGCTTCACCGAAGGCGTCGAAGCGCTAACCAACGCCAATCGTGCATCGGACACCGAGCGGCCGATTTGGGCTTCTGTTCGGTCTCGGTTGGACCGCGCGATCGCCGAGTTCAAAGCCTCCGCTGCGGCAGCTCACGCCGACATCGGCGCGGCCGAGATCGCTCGTATCGAGATTGCGAACGCGCGGACCACGATTACCAGTGTTCGCCTCCAGTCCCCTGCCGGCCACCCCGCATCGCTCGGCACCGCTGAGGCCGAACTCCAGCAGGCGGAAGCCGCCCTCGTGGCGGACGAGTATGCTGACGCACAACGCCACGCGACTACCGCGCGCGCAGCGGCAAACAACGCGCTGCAGATCGCTCAGGAGGCCCACCGTAAGGCCAACGCTCGCCGCACTCGGCAGGCGACGACGCTGCTGAGCGCGTCCGGTCCGCGCCGAAGCGGAGTCGCGACATGGAGCGGCTCCTCTCGTCGGAGCTCGACCCCGTCGTGGGGCTCTACTCGGCGATCCTCCTCAGGGTTCGGTGGGAGCCGTCGCTCGTCGAGCTTTGGCAAGTCCAGATCGAGCTCGTTCTCCAAACCGTCATCCAGTCGACGAAGCAGCGGTAGGAGCTCTTTCAAGAAGGCAAGCGGCCGCGGCAAGTTCTAGATCACTCGGCGAAGCTCGCGGCCAATCTCTCGATCCCTTCGGCGATCGTGACCTTGGGAGCGTATCCGAGGTCCTGCCTTGCACCCGAGATGTCGTACCAGTGGGCCGTGCTCAGCTGCTTCGCGACGAAGCGGGTCATCGGTGGCTCGTCGAGTCGACCGGTGATTCCGTAGACGAATTCCAGCAGGGCGCCGACGACGAACGCGACGCCGGGCGGAACCGTCTTGGTGACAGGCTCGAGGCCTGCTGCACCGACGATGCGATTCACTAGATCGCGGATTTCGAGCGGCTCGTCGTTCGTGATGAAATACGGGCGTCCGACGCAGGCGGCGCCTGGCTGCAACGCGTCGGCCGCGTTTACGTGCGCGTCTGCGGCGTTGTCGATGTAGACGCTGTCGACGAGGTTCGTTCCATCGCCGACGAACGCCAGTTTCCCGGAACGAGCGCGGTCCACGATACGCGGCGTCAGATGATTGTCGCCCGGACCCCAAATCAGATGCGGCCGCAACGCGACCGTCAGCAAGTCATCCGTTGCGGCGGAGAGCACCAGCCGCTCGGCGATCGCTTTGGTCGCCGGGTAGTGTGTGTGGAAATGCTCGGGGTAGGGCGCCGACTCATCGATGCCCTCGACGTCTCCACCAGTGTGGATGACGCTTGGAGTGCTTGTGTAAATGAGCCGCGAAATTCCGTGGGCCTCGCAGGCGGCGATCACGTGCTCGGTAGCGGTGATGTTTGCGGAGGCGTACGAGTTGTAGTCGCCCCAAACGCCGGCCTTAGCGGCGACATGAAACACCGTGTCGCAGCCTTCCGCCGCCGCCAGCGCCGTCGCAGGGTCACTGAGATCGCCCTGGCGCTGGTCCACGCCTAGTGCGATCAAGTCAGGGTATTCGCCGCGGTTAACGCCGACGACTTCGACGCCGCGTGCCAGCAAACGAGTCGCGATAGCCTTGCCGAGAAACCCGCCGGATCCGGTGACGAGCGCTCGTTTCATTTGACCTGCCCAGTCGCCCAAACCGTGAGCTTCTCACGCCCGATTTTCGCGTTGTGTCGGATGTCGACCGGAAAGCTCTCGTGTTTGAGGAACGTCGAGATTCCCTTTGTGTGCTTATGAGCTTGGCCGAGAGCCTTAAGCTCTTCGACCAAGGTCGACCAGCCGATGGTTGCGCCAGGCTCTAGCTCTACGCACAGAACAGGCCTCTTCGTTCCAGCGAGTTCGGCGCCGACGAGTGCCGTCCGGTAGACCGCCGAGTGTGCGTTGAAGACGCCTTCGCATGGTATCGAGAAGAGCGTCTCATCACCCAGCACAACCCGGTGCGCCTTTCGGCCACAGAACCAGACCCGGCCTTGCTCATCGAGGTAACCAACATCACCCATGCGATGCCGGAAACCGAACTGGGTGCCCGGACAGTCGATCTTGGAGAGCGCGTTGTGTCGCGGCCGGTTGTAGTACTCGCGCGTCACCATCGGCCCGGCGACCGTGATCTCGCCGATCTCACCTACGCCGATCTCGAGCTCGTCCGACCAAGTCTCGATCGGCTCGTCGGAGATGCGGATGATCGTCACGTCGGCGCGCTCAACCGGCAATCCAACGCAGACGCCTTTGCCTTGATCGGTGAGCGCTGCCGTCTCCGAGAGAATCTCGGCGCTCGAGGTTGTCGCAATCGGCAGCGACTCGGTGGCGCCATAAGGCGTGTTGATGCGCGCTCCCTCTGGCAGCATCTTCAGGGTGCGGGCCATGACTCGCGCCGGTACAGGGGCGCCGGCCGAGATGACACGCTTCAGCGTCGGCAGCTTCGTGCCATGCGCTTCCCCGTACTTGCTGATGGTGTTGAGCAGCGCCGGTGAACCAAACATATTGGTCACGCCGAAGTTCTCGACGGCCTCGATGATCTTGGCTGGATCGACTGACGCTGGCTTCCTCGAGTCCATATCGGGCACGATCGTCGTCATGCCGAGAGCGGGGTCGAAGAGGGCGAAGAGAGGGAAGGTTGGGAGGTCCACTTCGCCCGGCTGGATGTCATAGGCCTGCCGAATCATCTCGACCTGCGCCATGAAGTTCCCGTGGCGGTAGATGACCCCCTTCGGAACACCGGTGCTGCCACTCGTGAAGAGCACCGCGGCGACCTCCTCGGGAGACGTCGGTGCGAGTTCCCAGTCGGTCTGTGCCTGGCCGTCCGCGATGATGTCGTCGAGGGTCTTTCCACCCCAGAGCCAACGCTTTCCGACCGTGACGTACTTCGTCAGCGTTGGTTTTCCCCAGCCGAGAATCAGTCGGGCGACGTGCGCTGGTGGAATGCCGATGAACGCGGTCGGCTCGGCTTCTCCGAGGCACTGCTTCAGGCTCTTCAGGCCGATGCCGGGATCGACGACAACCGGAACAGCGCCCGCTTTGAAGATCCCGAAGACCAGCGAGAAGAACTCCAGACTCGGCTTGACCATCAGGACAGCGCGAACGCCGCGCCCGATCCCGTACGCTTCAAGCCCGGCGGCGATCGCGTTGCTCAGGTCGTCGAGCTGTTTGTACGTATAGTGCGTGTAGGTTACTCGCCCGTTGGACGAGCGGCCATGCGGGTAGAAGATCGCCGGTGTGAAGGGCTGTTTCGCCGCCATCACCGAGAGCTTCGCCGCTATATTGGAGCTCTCTTCGAATCGCTGGAGCGCGTCGCTCATTGCCCGAAGAAGCTCTGCACGAGCTCACCAATTTCCTCTTGCGCGTCCTCGAGCACATAGTGCCCGCAGTCATCGAAGCGATGCACATCGGCGTCCGGGAAGCGGCGCTCCCATTCAACAAGGAAGGCCTCGTCGAACACGAAGTCTTTCATTCCCCAGCAGATCATCATCGGAGTGTCGGCGAACTTCGTCAGCCCCTCTGAAGTAGCGGTGACCAAGTCGTAGGCTTGGTCGCCTGGCTTGAGCGGGATGTCTTCAACGAAACGCAGCGTCGCGATTCGGTCTTGCCAGGAGTCGTAAGGCGCGACGTAGCCGTTGATGATCTCCGGCGTGAGCTTCTTGCGGGTCGTGCAAGTCAGCGTTGCGCCGCGAGCGAATCCGTTGAGCCCCCTAACCAAGAGCGAGCCCAGCGGAGTGTTACGCACAAGCCAGAGCGGTGGAGGCAGCTTCAGTCCCTTGGGGTTGTGAAACGCGCCGGTGTTCAACACGACAATCTGCTTCACACGCTCTGGGTTACGTACCGCCCAAGCCATGCCGATCATGCCGCCCCAGTCGTGAACGACCAAGCGCACTCCCCGTAGATCGAGCTTGTTAACCAACGCTTCGAGATCGTCGACCCGACTCTCCAACGTGTAGTTGTAGCGATCGTCGCCGGGCTTCTCCGAGTAGCCGCATCCGATGTGATCCGGCACGATGCATCGGAAGTTCGGCGAGAGCCGTTTCACGAGGCCGCGGTAATAGAAGGACCAGGAGGGATTGCCGTGCACCATCAGGACCGGGTCGCCGGATCCTTCGTCGATGTAGTTGAGGCGAATGCCGTCGCGATCGAACGCGTTCTGAGCGAACGGGTAGAGTTCTTTCGATACCTCTCTCACCACACCACCTCAGCCATCGTGCAGTTGAGACCAGAGCCGATGCCCATGAGAGCGATCCGCGATCCCTTATTCAGTCGGCCAGCTTCGGCGCTCGAGGAGAGAACATAGGGAATGGCCGCGGGGCCGATGTTGCCGTACTCGGGATAGACTCGGAGCACCTTATCGGTCGAAATCTTCAGGCGGCCACAGAGGCTCTCTGTGTGAACCTTGGAGACCTGGTGGAGCACGAATTCATCAAGATCATCGACGTTCCACCCGAGTTTTTCGACGGTCGCGGCGAGGGTCTTGGTCGCGAGCGTCACGCCGGCGAGGAGCAAGCCCTTTGTATCGGTATACATTCGGTCAGGCTGGCCGACACAGAGATGGTTGTACTTGCTCGCCGCGAGCGTCACTCCGCCGAGAAAGCGGTGACCTTCTGGGTGATCGGAAGCGCGCGCGAGGACCATTGCTGCTGCGCCGGACCCGAGCGTGAGCGCTGCGAACTCGTTTCGGTAGGTCTCCATTGTCGTCTCGGGCCGAAGCAGACGGTCGATGGTGCTCTCTGTGACGTCGCGGCTGTGCTCGCCGTCGACGACGAGCGCGTAGTCGATCTGGCCGCTCTCGAGCATCGCCCCGACGAGCTCCATACCGCTCAGAAAGCCGAGGCATGCGTTGCCGACGTCGTAGTTGCGGCACTGTTCGGACATCTTGAGGTTGCCGTGCACCATGCATGCGGTCGACGGTTCAAGGTAGTCGCGACACACCGAGGTGTTGACCAAGATGCCGAAGCGCTCACGCGGAATCCCCGCTCTCTCGAGCGCGATTTCGGCGGCCATCGTAGCCACCTGACTCGGCGGCACGCCGGGGTCGAAGAACCTGCGCGCGACGATGCCCGCTACTCCTTCCAAGACACCTGGCGCGATGCCAAGGCGCTCGGTCAGCGGGCTCAGCCGATCGTCGATCTCGGCTGAAGTAACTCGGTGCGGCGCCTCGACGTGGGCAAGGCCGATGATCGCGACGTTTTGAAAGCGCATAGGCTCGGTTGGCAGTCTTCTTGGGCCGCCGCGCATAACGCGCGCGGGGGGCTGCTGCAAGTGGAACTCGCGCAGCATTGGGTTGCGATCCCTCTTGGGGCTGCTAATAACTGACGTCCGGCAATTTTCTCCCTCGCTCCGATTTGCCTTGGCAGCACAGACGCGATTCGTTCGAGCGCTGAAGCTGACTGTAGCACTCTCCGTGTTCCTGGCCGGCGTCGCGCTCTCCGCACAGCCGGAGCCGGAGATACCCGAGGGGAGCGCCGCCGAGGGGAGCGCCGCCGAGGAAGTAGCGGACGGCAGCGGAACCGCTGAGGCGGAGCGGGGGGAAGAAGGGTCTGGCGGAGCGGAGCAAGCCGAGCCCGAGGGCAGCGGCGAGGTGTCCGAAGCAGAGCCAGCGCAAGAGCCTGATCCAGTTGAAGAGCGTCTGTCGCCGGAACAGGCTGCGGCGGAGTTCATCGCAGCTACGGTCGTGTCCCACGCCGAGTTGCTCATCCCGCGGTCACGCGACCCGCGGCTCACGCTCTTGCGCGCAGGCGGCGCGAACGCCGAGGTCGCTGACGTCCTCGGTGTCGAGCTGATCGAACTCACTGCGCCAGACTCGCTGACCGAGATTCGAGCCAGTCTCGACGAAGCCCGGACCTCTCTTCTCGTCGAAGCCGATCGGCTATCGGCGGAGACGTCGGTCTTTGCGGATCGCGCGAACGCACTTTTTGACCAGCTTCTTGGGTTGGAGACTGCGCACCCGTTCCTCGCCTTCCAGCTCTCCGCCGCACAACATCTGGCGTCCGAGAAGGCGACCGAGAGAGATACGATTCGGGCCGAGAGTGTCTTCGCGACAGCGGCCGTCGCATACGCAGACGCGCGCCTCCAAGTTCTAGAGACAGAGGTCTCAGCAGAGATCGCGGACCAGCTCGAGGAGGCGAACTCGGAGATCGAGGCGGACCAGCTACGCCAGGAACAAGAGTTGCGGGCCAGTCAAGCCCTGACGG
>JBLHWZ010000034.1:0-30567 GCA_047629415.1 Bradymonadia bacterium
CGAGTCGACCGTCCTTATCGGCGCGCTCCTGATTATTCTGGCGCTTGCACAGGGCTTTAATAAGTACCTAACGCTCGCTCAGATCGCTGAGCACTCGATCCTTTTACTGGAGAACTACAACCTGACTCCCGTCGGGTTCCTGCTGCTCCTCAACATCCTGCTGCTGATCGTGGGATGTTTCATGGACATCCTCTCCGCGATCCTCATCTTGGTTCCGCTGCTCAGCCCCATCGCGGTTGGGCTGGGCATCCATCCGATGCACCTCGCAATCGTGGTGATCGTCAACCTAGAGATTGGCTACCTAACGCCGCCGCTGGGGCTGAACCTCTTCGTCGCCAGTACTATCTTCAGAAAGGGGCTCGGGGACGTCATTCGTTCGGTGCTCCCCTTCATGTTCCTGATGTTCTGCGGGCTGATGATCATCACCTACGTGCCGACTGTCTCGCTCGGAGCGGTGTCGCTGCGAAACGGCGAGTCCTTCATCGTTCCCTTCCCCGAGAAGCGGATCGCGATGCATGACATCGAGGTGGACGACGCCATTCGGTTTCTCTCCTCGCTCGCAGAAGAGGAGGGCGTGGACGAGCCGGCAGAAGAGGAAGCGCCAGCGGATCCTGGGCGGCCGTTGACCATCGAAGAGATGATGGCGGCGTCAAACGCACAGCAGGAAGCGGAGGCGCTTGACGGCCTCGCGTACGAGGGAGCCGCTGAGATGCTCGAGGACTACCGGCGCATCTTCACTGGCGTGATCATGCTGGAAGAGGTTGGCCTCGACGAGTGAGGCGGGCCCCTATTCGCCGATGCGGAGCGGGTACATCTCGCTGACGTTGCCGGTGCGAGGACGATTACTCGGTGGGTCAGCCGCCAGGTTGGCGCATTGCAGAACTGGCGCGCTCCGTTCCCAACGGCAGACCCCTTCGTTACAGCCACAATAGTCGGACGGTACCGAGGCGAAACACTGGGCGAGTGGGCCCGTCATGCAGATCGCCGGCTCGTCATTCGGCGAACAGATTGAGCCTTCGCAGCCGGCAGGCGCACAATCGGCGTCCGAATCGCAGATGCCGAACTCAAATGCCGGCACGGCTGTTCTGTCCTCCAATCGTGCGAACGGATCGTCGAGCCGTTCGGCCGCGGGAGTCGCTACGCCAGCCGAAACGACCGGCGGCGGTCCGAAGAGTGCACAGCCTCCCAGCGCGACCGAAAAGATCGTGGTGGCGGTCATGTAACGTAGGCTTTCTCTGGACATTTTGAGGCGCACGCCGGAGTGTGTGCGACCGTTTTAGCGGGGTCGCTGAACGGGTTTCGTTCGCCAGTACCATGCACCAAAAGCCAGACATTTCAATGCGCGTCCGCCGGTGGGGCATGCGTTTGATTGTGCCGGTTATTGTGATGCTGCTTTGCACGACTCAGCTCGCGGCCCGTTCGGAAGCCGTGATGCGCGGGCCGATCGATCTCAAGCTGACCGAGGTCGCATATGCCCTCAACGGCCGAATCGAGGTCGCCTCAATCGAGCCGGTAGGGCTATGGGGGATTGCACTGAACGACGTGGTATTTCGTCCCCACGGGATCGAGACGCGGGATGACCGACCCCTCGCTCGGGTCGAGCGTGTCATCGTGTACCCCCGCCTCGCGAGCTTAGCGACGGGAGAGCCCAGTCTCGCCCGTGTGGTGATCGAGAACCCGATAGTGACTGCGGTTGTCCGTTCTGATGGCGGCAGCCACGCGGACTGGTTCGAGTGGCTCGTGCACGACCTACGGACACGGACCGACGATGACCCGCAGGACGATCTTCGGCCGACCGGCTCCTCTGAGCTTCTTGCAGATCTCCCGGTGATTGAGGTTCGCGGTGGACTGCTCTCGTTTGACGATCCGACCGGGCGCTATCCGAGCGTCGGTATGCGGGTCGATACCCTCTCGTTCGCCGGTTCAGAAGCCGGCGAGATGCACGGTTTGGTTCAGATTGAGGGGTTGGGGCCAGGTGAGGTTTCTGGCTCCTTGCTTGAGGCACATCCTCGGCTCTCACTGCGACTTCTTGATCGTGCGGACGTGTTCCCGCTCCTCCCATTTGAGGTCGGATCGTCACCTGAGGCCGAGCTCGCGGTCGGCGGCTTACACTTGGATTGGCCGCTCCGCGTCTCTCTATCGGACGTTGAGGCGAGCGGTCTGGCAGCGTCGATTCCAGGACTCGATGAGAGGACGTTGGAGACGATCCACGCAGCTACCGTCGCCGTGACGCTGGATTCGCTGGGCGCTGCAGTGCGGGCCCAGACGATCGAGTTTCGTTTCGGGGGCCCAGACCGCCGCGTCCTCCATGTGGATATGGCTTCTGTTGAGCGGCCTTGGGAGGCTGCGTTCCCGGTGGCGACCTTGAACCTGGCCGACTTCGATGGAGCGGCCGCCACGATCATCGTCGAAGAACGAGCGAATTCGGTCTTCGAGGGCCGAGTGACGGCGGACCACTTCGGACTGGCGCATCTTGCGGCGCTTTGCCCTCCTTCTGTGCGCTCGGAGATCCTCTCCGGGACTTTCGATGGTTCAGCGGACCTCAGGTGGGACCGCTTGCGCTCGGAGTTGGCTGTCTCGGTGGATGGGGACTTCGAGGGCCTGACGATTGAGTCCCAGTTCTTAGCAGCGGAACCGATCCAGGGAGTGAACGCATCGCTCGATCTACGAGCCGACTATTGGGTGGAGACGACGGACTTCATGGTCGAGCGACTCCGGGTGATCTTCCCTGAATATGGCCTCTACCTAAATGCTTCTGGGAGCAGCTCGGCAGTCCGACGCACCTTGGAGCTTCACGCCAGCCTTCCAGCTAGGAACGCGCAGAAACTATTGGAGTCCCTCCCCGCCGGAGTCGCAGACACGTTGGTAGGGTTCCAACTTGCAGGCACGTTCGGCTTCGAGGCGACGGTGACCGCCGACACCGATGATATCGACGCCTCGGTCGCATCTGTCGAGTTTGATTTGGACGGCTTCGAGGTTGTCGAGTTCGGTCCGCTCGTACCGATTGATAGGCTCGGCGACGAAGGTTTCGCTT
This sequence comes from Bradymonadia bacterium, assembly GCA_047629415.1. Lineage (GTDB taxonomy): Bacteria > Myxococcota_A > Bradymonadia > REDH01 > REDH01 > CBDUJZ01. The sequence continues at coordinate 3,035 of JBLHWZ010000034.1, forward strand.
GGGAGGTGAGTACGTTTGAGGGCGACACCCGAATGGTGGGTCCTGGGAGCGAGTCGTGGGTTCCTTGGGATGATCTCGCCGCGTTGACGTATCGCTCGATCGTCGCCGCTGAGGACGATCGTTACTGGGTTCATTCCGGGTTCGACCACGCTGCGATCCTCTCCGCGCTGCGCGCGAACATGACAGAGGGTCGCGTCGTCAGAGGAGGCTCCACGATCTCACAGCAGGTGGTGAAGAATCTCTTCCTCAATCATGACCGCACTCTAGCTAGGAAACTCCAAGAGGCGTTTCTAACTTGGCAACTGGAGCAACGGGTCTCGAAGCGAGACATCCTCGAGATCTACTTGAACCTCGTCCACTGGGGTCCGGACACGTACGGGATCCGTGACGCATCGATGGCGTATTTCAATCATATGCCCGGTCAGCTGACACTGCGCGAGAGCGCATTCCTTGCGGCAATCCTCCCCAATCCAGCCCTCTTCGGCCAGCAGTACACAGAAGGGATCATCTCTCCTTCGCGCCGGCAGAAGATGCTGAACCTGCTATCGAACCTGCACCGCGGTGGTTACCTGAGCGAGCCCACGAGGCGCTACCACGCCTCGCTCGTAGAGCAGGGCACGATCAGCAACACTCCACCGCCTCGCATGCTCGGTGTTCACATGGCAGAGTTAGAAGAGCTACCGCCCGGTCTTCACAGGCTCGGCAGCCTCTTCTTCGAGTAGCGAAGAGGCGTTATCCGCGGCTTCTCCAAGCCGGCCCTTTCCCCGGTGATCGCTTCCACGCGACCGCGGTGCGCTTAGAGCAGGGTCGCTAGGTCTCGGTAGGGCAGGTTCAGGTCACGAGCTACGGCTTCGTATGTGACGTGCCCGGCATGCGTATTCACGCCCAGCCATAGGGCGCGGTCCCTCTCCACTGCGGCGCTGAGTCCCATGCCGGCGAGCCTTCGGCCGTAGTTCAGTGTGACGTTGGTGAGGCCGTACGTGCTCGTGCGCGAGACTGCGCCGGGCATATTGGCGACGCAGTAGTGAACTACGTCGTGCACGATGTAGGTCGGCTCGTCATGCGTGGTCGGGCGGCAGGTCTCAATGCAGCCGCCCTGGTCAACGGAGACGTCGACGACCACACTTCCAGGCAGCATCTCGTGCAGATGGTCCTCGGTGACCAGATGCGGGGCGCGGGCTCCCGGAATGAGGACCGCACCAACGACGAGGTCGGCTTCGACGATCTCTTCACGGATGGTCTGCGGGTTGGAGAACATGGTCTGAAGCCGATTGCCGAACACATCGTCGAGGTAGCGTAGGCGGTCCATGTTGATGTCGAGGATGGTCACGTTGGCACCCATACCCATGGCGATCTTGGCGGCCTCGGTTCCTACCGTTCCGCCACCGAGGATCACGACCTTTCCTTGGGAAACGCCGGGGATTCCGCCGAGCAGGACGCCGCGTCCGCCAGCCTCCTTCTCGAGGCATCGGGCACCGACTTGCACTGACATGCGGCCGGCGACTTCGCTCATCGGCTGGAGCAGGGGCAGGTGTCCGTTGGGCGTCTGAATTGTCTCGTATGCGACGGCGCTGATCTCTTTCTCGATCAGGACGTCCGCAAGTTCAGGGACGGCGGCGAGGTGGAAGTAGGTGTAGACGAGTTGGCCCTGCTGCATGCGCGGGTATTCCTGCGCGATGGGCTCCTTGACCTTGATGACCATGTCTCCGGAGGCCCATGTCTCGTCGGCACCATTGACGATAGTGCAGCCGACCGCCTCGTAAGCCTCGTCGGGAATCCCCGAACCGAGCCCTGCGCTGGCCTGGATGAACACTTGATGTCCATCGGCGATGTATGCGGCCGCACCACCAGGCACGAGGCCAACGCGGTACTCGTGGACCTTCACTTCTTTTGGGACTGCAATTTTCACTTTGGCTCCATTCACCAGTGAGGATATCGCCCGATAATGTGAGTCGGTTGCAGCGGCAAGAAAATCCGTTGACGCAGCGCGGCGTGATTCAACGATTGACGATCCACTGAATGAGGCTGGGGATGCTGAAAAAGATCTGAATTGGGAATAGGGTCTCTACGTCGGCAGTTGTGTAGATCGACTCTCCACGTCAGGCACGAAATGTTCGGACGCAAGAAACCCCGTAAGAATGAACTGGAAACTCGCTTCAGCGAAGAAGCGATGATCCACGCGGATGCCCTTTTCGGCGCCGCGATGAGGATGACTAAGTCCCGGCGTGACGCCGAGGACTTAGTGCAGGACACGCTGATGAAGGCGTTCCAGCACTTCCACAAGTACCAGCAGGGAACGAACTGTAAGGCGTGGCTCTTCAAGATCCTCACCAACACATTCATTAACCGTTATCGCAAAAAGCAGCGCGATCGCGTGTTCCTGATCGACGACACGAACAGCCGGCCGCTAGCTGAGAGAATCGCCGTTCGGCCCTCCAGCGAATTGGAGACGCGGAAAGAGACTCCGAAGCAGAATATCTCGCGTCTCTTTGGAGATGAAGTCGGAGTTGCTCTGCGCAACGTTCCTGTCGACTTCCGGATGGCAGTGATGCTCTCCGACGTCTACGAGTTCTCCTACAAAGAGTGCGCCGAGATTCTCGATGTTCCGATCGGGACCGTGATGAGTCGGCTGTACCGGGGGAGGCGCCTCCTTCGAGCCCAGCTCGCTGAATACGCCGTGGAGACGGGAGCAGTTCGAGCACTGACGGATAACTACAGCGACCAGATCGACAAAGATCGCTCGAAGACCGTAAATCTTGCTGATGTTCGCGCGGCCCGGGCCTGATTGATGCGATGTGAGGACGTCCAGCATGCCCGAGAGTTCTATCTCGACGGGGAACTCGATGAGCGCGATGCGCTTGAGTTCGAGGCGCATTTGGCGAACTGCCCCGCTTGCGAGTGTGGCATCGACAAAGAAGTGCGACTGCGGGACTGCCTGCGCGGTATGAGCGAGTCCGAGACGATGCCCGATCTGCTTCTCGGGCGCCTCAATGGTGCGATCGCGTGCCATGCAGCAGACTCGAAGGAGGACGCGGCAGCGTGGCCTAGGATGGCAGTCGCCGCGCTCGCCGTATTTGGGTTGGCTGGAATGCTCCTCGCGCTCTCAATCCAATTACCAACTAGCGCTCCTGGCGTGGCGACTGCGGATGCATCTGCTCTTCTTACTCCGGTCGAGGCGCCGGCAGTCGTTGGCGAGTCCATCCGTTGGCATAGTCGGCCGCTGCCCGTCGAAGTGGCAGGCCCAGACTCGCAGACAGTAGGCAGTTGGTTCCGCGGCAAGGTCGACTTCCCCGTTTCGCCTCCTGATTTTGCTCGCCGCGCGCATCTCCTCGGCGGTCGGCTGAGCAATGTGGAAAACAATGAAGCGGCATTGCTCGTCTACGATGTGGGCGGGACGAAGCTCTCGGTCATGATGTTTGACCGGAATGGGTCACCGATTCCCAGCGCGCACACGCTTGATGGACAGCAGGTGCCTCTCTTCGTGGACGAGCGGTCTGGAACCAACGTCGCGGTGCATGAACAAGACGGGGTCACGTACACCTTCACCAGCGACATGCCAGACGACGAGTTGGTGGAGTTGGTAAACGTCGCGTTTTCCTACTGAGGCAGGGCAACCGTTCCTTCATGGGCGGTTAGTTCGCTAGCTCGACCATCCGAACGGACACTTCGGCGTTCCGAGTGTACGAGGTGCCGCTGGACCGCTCCCCTGAGGCCGTTCCGGACCAAGTCGCGTCGAACCCGACCAGCCTTCTGCGACGCAGGTCAAACTCGAATGCGCCGCTACCGCCCAACGCGAGTGGGCTTGTCCTGCCCAACGCTTGAGTGACGTCCTCTCCGTCGAACTCAAATCGCGCGGTCGAGAACGTTCCGTCGGCGGTCTCATATGCCGGCTCGGTGCTCAACACAGCCCGCACGGTTGCGTCTGATCCCGCACCTATGAGCGAGGAAACTCCAACCCTTCTGCTCCACTCCTCATTGGGCTCAACAGTACGTGAGGGGAGAATTGGACGATAGCTGAGGGTCAACCAGTCCGGCGCGCCGATAGTCTCCTCGGCAGATACAGCGCAGAGGATTGGCTCCACTGTGAGCTGGCAGGTCCAAGCGTCTCCCGCGCTCGGATCAGCGACGAGACTTGCGGTCTCACCAGCGGTCGTGCGGCTGAACTCTTCGAAGTGCACCTCAACGGTTTCCGGGCTTCCCTTATCTTCGGCGGTCACAACGAGGCGGAACGTTACATCGACAGCGTTTGTGACGCTTGAGTGCACCTCGCGCCCGCTGTGCTCAACGAGCAACTGAGCAGCTGAGCTCCAGCGCAGATTGCGCCGCACTTCGTCTCCGACCTCCATGGTTGGTGAGAAGTCGATGTGAGTCGACGGCGTCGCGACGATTGTTTGGGGCCGCGGCAATACCGGAGGGGGTAGGACAACTGGCGGCAGCTCGGGGACCGGCGGTGGTTCGGCGATTGCGACAACCGTGGGTTCGAGCTCGGGCTCCGCGGCCACCTCAGCCGTTTCCTGGAACTCCTCTGTCGAGGCGCCCTCGGGGGCGAAGACTTCGAGGAGGGGCTCGGCGTCGGGGCCGCTGCCCTCGGAGGCACAGCCGGCGACGCAGAGCGCACTGACGATCAGAGGTAGGCGATTCATGCCAATCGTGTATCTCCGAGCCGCGCGGCTTTCAACTGGAGTTGCGCGCCGCGTGCATTTCGGCGCGCGGTGTCGTCCTTGATGCTTGTGACAGATAAGGTCTAGTTGGCGTACAAGGACACACATGAGCAAGCCGCACAAAATTCTAATCGTCGAAGACGAAGTCGATCTGCTGGAGTTGATCGACTTCAACCTCCGGCAGGCGGGGTATGAGACGCTTCTGGTGTCGACCGGCGCTGAGGCACTTGCGGTTGCGCGAGCGGAGCGCCCGGACTGCATCCTCCTCGATTTGATGCTGCCAGATATTCAGGGATCGGACGTGTGCCGCGTGTTGCGGGCCGACCCAGCGACGGCCGGAGCGCCGATCATTATGGTGACGGCGAAAGGGGAAGAGATCGACCGAGTCGTCGGGTTCGAGCTAGGCGCAGACGATTATGTGGTGAAACCATTCTCGCCACGAGAGCTGGTACTGCGTGTTCGGGCGATCCTCCGCCGTTCTCCAGCTACCGAACGCAACTCCGATGAGCCCTCTGAAACCCTCGAGATCGGCGATATCGTGCTGGATATCGGTGCTCATGAGGCCCGCGTTGCTGGCTCTCCAATCGAGCTTACCGCGTTAGAGTTTCGGCTTCTTCAGACCCTCGCGTCTCGTGCAGGCCGGGTTCAGAGCAGAGACCGGTTACTCGATGATGTCTGGGGCGATGTGTCCGTGACCCAGCGGACTGTCGACACGCATGTGAAACGACTTCGCGACAAGCTGGGATCATCATCGTTCCATGTCCAGACGGTTCGGGGCGTGGGCTACCGCTTTGTTAAGGGCCAATGAGCGTCCCGTTTCCGATCCTTCCGGTGCTCCTTCCGGAGCTCCACGAGGGCGTGGTGACGCTCGATCGCAACGGCGAGATCCTTCTTTGTAATGACTCGGGCGCCCGCATTTTGCGAACCGATGAGGAAGCCGAGGGCAAGGGTCTAATCGGCTGGGAGTTCTCAGAAGCTTCGCGACTCCCAGGGTTGAGTTCGCTGGTTGAAGAAGCGCTCTTCGATCGTGAAGAGTTCCGAGGAGAGATCACCAATGACAAGGGCAGCGTACGCCGAGTCAGGGTGGCGGTGCTGCCGATCGCAAAGAAAGGTAAGACGACCGGGGCTGTCGTTTTGTTACTTGATCGTACGGAGGTTTGGCGTCTCGAACGAATCCGGCAGGACTTCGTTGCAAATGTCTCGCATGAGCTCCGGACGCCGATCGCCGCGATCAGGGGCTGGTCTGAGACCCTCGCATCCGACGCGTTCGACATCCCGGATTTCGTTCGAACCCAGCTGGGCACGATTCAGCGACACTCGGATCGGCTCACCGCCTTAGTGAATGATCTTCTTGTCTTGGCCAAAGCCGAGTCGGTGGGCTTGGACGGCCAATTCGAGCGAGTATCGATCCGAGAACTCATCGACGAGGTTATCAGGGGGCAGGCGGAAAAGCTGCGCAAGAAGCCGCTGACGATCGAAGTCTCGGTGGAGGATCAGGTGGCGGAAGTCTGGTCGGCTCCGCGCGCCCTTGAGTACATTCTGCGGAACTTGGTTGAGAACGCGATTAAGTACAGTCACAAGGACGGTCGCGTGACCGTGAAAGTGCAGAAGAAGAAGAAGGGCCGCCTGCATTTAGTCGTGCGGGACGAGGGCGCCGGGATCTCTAAGGAGCACCTGCCTCGACTCTTCGAACGGTTCTACCGCGTAGACGCCGGGCGCTCGCGCCAGGAAGGTGGCACCGGGCTCGGTTTGGCGATCGTGAAACACTTCGCGTCGGCACTCGGTGGGGATGTCCGGGTTTCGAGCGAGGAGGGTTCAGGTGCGGAGTTCGTCGTGCGGATTCCTCGTGAGTCCTGGCAGCTGCCGAGCTGACAGGTCGTGCGGATTCCGCGGGAGTCCCGGCAGCTGCCGAGCTGACAGATCGTGGACGGAGCTGAAAAACGCTCAGGATCGAGGCTTGCACACCAGCCGGGGGGAGATTATAGGCGCGCTCTGGAATTACTATGTGTTCTCTCACGTTACGGGCTGGGTCTCAGATACTGACCTTCCCACTTGTTCATCTACAAGGAACTTCAATGCATCGCACGAAGCTACTGATGGCCTTCTTTGCCGCGTCTCTGTTCGCGCTGACGGCTTGTCGCACCAATACCGCGCCGACCGACGGCGAAAACCCCGAGACGAACGAGCCCACCGACGGCGACGGCGAAATGGCCGAGGGCACCGACGACGGTGCTCCTGAGTTCGATCCCGACGACGCATGGGGCCTCGTTGGGGCACCGCTCAAGGGCTCGCCCGACGGCGTTGTCACCATCGTCGAGTTCTCCGACTTTGAATGCCCCTTCTGTGGCCGAGTCAACCCGACGATCGCACAGATCCTTGAGACGGAAGAGTTCGCCGGAAAGGTCCGCGTCGTCTTCTTGCAGATGCCGCTTTCGTTCCACCAGAACGCTCACCTCGCTCACCAGGCAGCTCTCGCGGCACACGCGCAGGGTAAGTTCTGGGAGTACCACGACATTCTCTTTGAGAATCAGCGTGCGCTCCTCCGCGAGAACCTCGATTCCTACGCCGAGCAGCTCGAGCTGAACATGGAAGAGTTCGCTGCTGCCCTCGACAACGAGACGTACAAGGAGCAGGTCGACGAGGAAGTCGCTCTCGCTGCTGAGCTCGGAATCCGTGGCACCCCGAACTTCATGGTGAACGGTACGAACGTCCGCGGCGCGCAGCCGTTCGACGCGTTCGCTGGCCACATCCGCACCGAGATCACGGCGATGGAAGCTCTCATGGCCGATGGCAAGTCGCTCGGCGAAGCCTACGGTGAGCGCCTCACTCTGAACCTTGCAGCTGCTCCGGCCGCTCCGACCCCCGCTGCGAACAACCGCCCGGCTCGCCCGACACCTGACCCGAACGCTGAGCTCTACGTCCCGATTGGCGACTCGCCGTTCAAGGGCCCGGAAGACGCTCTCATCACGATCGTTGAGTTCTCGGAGTTCCAATGCCCCTTCTGTACTCGCGTTAGCCCGACCTTGGAGCAGATCGTTGAGACCTACGGCGACGACGTCCGCATCGTGTTCAAGCACAACCCGCTTTCGTTCCACGACCGCGCTGAGCCGGCTGCACGCGCTGCAATCGCCGCACAGAACCAGGGTAAGTTCTGGGAAATGCACGACCTCATGTTCGCTAACCAGCGTGACCTGACCGACGAGAACTTCACCGCATGGGCAGAGCAACTCGGCCTTAACCTTGAGCGCTTCGCGACTGACATGGCCGACCCGGCTGTCGCCGCTCGCGTCGCTGAGGAGCAGGCTCTCGCACAGCGTCTCTCCGCTGGCGGAACCCCGCACTTCTTCATCAATGGTTACCGTCTCCGTGGCGCGCAGCCGTTTGAGCGTTTCCAGGCCGTCATCGACGAGCGTCTTGAAGAGGCGAACGCACTTGTCGCCGCCGGCACCGCTCGCGGAGCCGTCTACGACTCGCTCCAGTCGGACGCAGTTCGCGGACCGGCGCCGATGATTCAGCCGCCCGCACAGCCGCAGGCTCAGGCTCCGCCGACTCCTGCCGCTCCGACCGCTCCGGTCGACATCGAAGTCGGTACCTCGCCGAGCCGTGGTCCCGCCGATGCAGCGGTTACGGTCGTCATCTGGACGGACTTCCAATGCCCCTTCTGCAAGCGCTTTGAGGACAACCTCAACGAGGCTATCGAAGGACTTGAGGACCAGGTCCGCGTAGTTGTGAAGAGCTTCCCGCTCTCGTTCCACCAGAACGCTCACATCGCTGCTCAGGCATCGCTCGCTGCACAGGCGCAGGGCAAGTACTGGGAGTACACCGAGGTTCTCTGGGAGAACATGCAGGCCCTCACCCGTCCTGACCTTGATCGCTACGCACAAGAGCTTGGCCTCAACATGGACACGTTCGGCGCGGCAATGGACAACGAGACCTACAAGGCCGCTGTCGACGCTGAGACCGCTGAAGGCCGCGCCGTTGGCGTGACCGGAACCCCCGGTTGGTTCGTCAATGGTGTGAAGTTCGGTGGCGCTCGCCCGCCGGCACAGATTCGCGCTGAGATTCAGAGCGCTCTGGACGCTGAGTAAGTCGTTCACGACTGCGAACAAAGCCCGGTGAAAACCGGGCTTTGCTCGTTTTTGAGGTACGGATCCCGAAGTGGATTCCACGCTGAGTTCGAGCGGCTAGCAGAGCAGATCGACTGAGGTCCCAGACCAATTCGAGTGAGGCCCCTGGGCCGTGAGGCGGCGGCGGCCACAGGTCTCTCCGCGGCGCGACGCAAAGGCGCACCGCAGCCGAGGGTCTGGCTCGGCTCAAGCGGCTCAAGCGGCGCGAAGCGCGCTGACGCCCGCTTCGCGCCGTCGCTTACTCCCTCAGCGGGCGCCTCTAAGAACGACCGCGATGGCGACAGGTTGTGCACGCTAAGGGCATGGTTGCGAGCGATGACGAAAGGTCGGCGGCGCTAGCGTTGCTCACGGACGACCTAACCGACGATTCGTACGTCCGGTCCGCGCCGAATACGAACCCGATCCTGACCGGAGGTGATCCACCCGTCGATGGTGAGTTCGCCATGGCCTTCCAATAGCAGCTCCTGGGCTTCTGTCCCGTCGCCGCCAGAGAGCATTCCCGCCAGTCCACGTACGAGACCGAGTAGGCCGCCGCCCTTTGCTGGTTCGAAGGAGGTTGCGACGAAGCCAGACGGGCTGGATTCTAGCGAGATCTTCGCACCGATTGCGCCGCTGGCGCTGCAAACGAGTCCCCAAGGTGCGGTCTCTCCGTCTACCGTCCAGTCGTCGTTGGTGGAGCCCAGTGACGTGGCGAGGCCTTTGGCGGCAGAGACCCCGGACGAGCCGCGATGGATGCTGCCGAGCAATGGAGCGACTCCACCGATTGCGACGGTTGAGCAGACGATCGGCCAGGCGGCCCCCAACCGTTCGACCCGCAGAGATGCGACCAAGCGAACACGGCCTCCATCCAGTTCGGCCTTGGCGATGCCTGCGCTCTCGAGCCAGCCATCGGTTCCACTGCGGAGCGGGCGAATCGGCGCATGGTGGCCTCGGAGCATCATCGCGGAGGCGATGGCACTCGTGACGGCCGCGTCGCCGACCGAGAGTACCTCATCAACGTCGGCGCTCAGCTTCATCGCCGCGTCGAATACCTCGTTCGCGCCGCTGACAAGGTGGACCTCGATTCCGAGCCCTTCGAGAGTGGCCGGCGAGTGGAGAGCGTCTTTGGCGCTCTGGTCGATAATAGCAGATCGTTTCACGCTAGCGTCTCTGGCTTCAGGCGGACCGTGTAATACTACATTTGCATTCGATCCCTCGCACACAAGTTGAGCAAACGTGAAACTCTGGCTGCCCTTTGTCCTCGGTGTCTCTTTCGTCGCCTGTTCCGACACCACGCCCCCAAACTCGGACCTCGAAGCGGAGGACACGACGCCAGCCGATGTGTCCGAGCCCGACCGCGAGGCGGACGCTGACCAGGGGGAAGCGCAAGATGCGGAGGTCGAGGTCTCGGCGGACACTGAACCGGAGGCGGATGCGGAGCCGGAGGCTGATGTCGATGCCGACGTTGATATCGACGATATCAACTGTCCGGACGATGAGCGGCCTGTGGGGGGGCTATGCCGCAAGGACTTCGACCGCTCTTGCTTCAGGGAAGACCAGTGTCGGCCCGGAGAGGAGTGTCTTTGGCGCGAAGGTGAAGATCCGGAACGTCCAGGAACCTGTACGCATACACCGGGCCCTCCGGTTGTCTGCCCAGGGGCGCCTGGGTGCGAAACAGCTGGCACGCTTAAGGTTGGCTTCGCGGCACGCACGTTGACTCCCCAAGGGTGGGAGTTGGCGCGGCCCGGATGGTCAGATTCGATAAACGAGTGGGGTTTTGAGGCCCGCTTCGTTGGCGACGTGACCGACGACAACACCTTCTGCGATTGCGGTCGCGACATGGCTTGTCCGCCCACCGAAGAGTTTGCAGATTGCCGCTCTCTTGGCGAGTACACGGGGCCTGACGCAGATGGCACTGAAGCGGACGGGTTCATGCAGGGAGCTTGGATCGCCGGCTTCGGGAACAGTCGCAATGCGGCTCTGTGCCCTGAGGATTGGATCCGTCCGGCATGCGAAGGCGCACACTGCTGCGATTCGGTCTTTGCGCACGACGACATTTGGGCTCGTGCGACCGCGTTCGATTCCGGCGACATCCGCGTGGTTTGGGTGGTGATCGACACGGTCGGCTACTTCTACAGCGACATCATGCGGATCCGAGACGCCTTGCCACCGGAGTGGGGAGTCGATCACCTGTTGGTATCGTCGACGCACACGCATGAGGCGCCCGATACGATCGGACAGTGGGGCCCTGGAGTTTTCGGGGCGCCTTTGCCGACGGACACGGGCGCCGTCCGGGAGTGGATGGAAGATGTGCATGACGTGGTGATCGGCACGGTCGGCGATGCCGTCGGCGCGCTTGAACCGACGGATGTCTATGCGACTCAGGTGGATACTGGTCCGATCGGTTTTGCTATCCGCGATACTCGCGACCCGTTCGTCTACGATGACCGAATCACAGCGATGCACTTTGTCCGTGAAGGAGGAGACCGAACCGAGTCTGCCGACTCGCTCGGCATTCTCGTGAATTGGCACTCGCACCCGGAGTCGATGGGGAGCGAGAACGTCTTTACGTCGAGTGACTACCCGCACTGGTTGCGGCTCTATCTGGAGAACGGATTCGCCGAGGGTAGTGAGGAATTCCCTGCGTTTGAGGGTCTCGGCGGAGTGGCTGTGTTCGCTTCCGGTTCTGTCGGGGGATTGCTCAACCCGTTGCACCGCCCGGTGATCGCCCGCGATGGCACCGAGTACTCCGCCAACAATTACGAGAAGGCGGAGGCCCTCGGTGGGCGTCTCGCGGACGTAATCTTCAAGGCCCTCGCGACGACATGTTCGGACGGAGAGACGGTGGGCTGCACTGCGCAGATTAGTGAGGAGCTCAGTTTTGCGAGCCAAGATTTCATTGTGGACATCACGAACGTGCAGTTCCACGCCGCCGGTATGGCTCTCGGAATCTACATCCGCGAGATCTACAATTGGCGCGCGACAGACGGGAACATCGGTGACGTGAATCTGCCGAAGCTGCTCTCAAACCTGACTCAGATCCGATTGGGCCCGGTGACGATGCAGACGTGGCCCGGCGAGCCGTTTTCAGAGCTCACGACGGGTCTCTTTCCAGGCAATACGGTTCGCAATCCGATCCTCGGCGAGTGGATGGATTTGAACTGTGCTGAGGATCGCCGGACTCGCCTTGAGGACGACGCGCTCGAAGAGCGATTTGGCTGCTTCATCGATCCGAATAATCCCAACCCCCCGGACCTGGACCTTTTCCCGACGACGGAGCCCCTCGGCGCACGATATGAGTCGGAGTACCAAGTCATCATCGGTCTTGGGAACGATCAGTTGGGGTATCTCGTGCCACCCTACGATTTCAAGACGCATCCCGACTTCGGTGCTTTGGTCGAAGAAGAGGGCGATCACTACGAGGAGGTCGTGTCGGTCGGGAATGTCGTGGACCAGATCATTGACGGTATCGATACGCTGACCGATTTGCTGCTCGCGGACTGAGTCCGGCCTTCCACCGTCGAGGAGATCTCGAGGCCCGATTGCCCGACGCATTGCGTCAACAACTGAAGTTGACCGCCGCGATCGAGCGTGCGCAAAGTCCGCTCGGTCCTACCCACCGGAGCAGCATGACGAAGCGAAAGAAGACCGTTGAGGAGATCGAATCACGGTTCACCCCCATCGATGCGGCAGTGCCGGTCAGTGATCATAGTGAAGTCGAGAATCTGAACTTCTTCCAAGTGCACCTGAAGGAGCTGCACGAAGCGATGGACGTTGCTCATACCTCGGCTCTGGTCCGGATGATCATGTCCGAGCCGAAGAACGAGGTCACCGTGAACTTCCCGGCGCAGATGGACGACGGGACGTGGCGGCTCTTCAAGGGCTACCGAATTCAGCACAACAACCTCATGGGTCCTTATAAGGGCGGCATTCGCTACAGCGAGCACGTGACCCGTGAGGAAGTTAAGGCGCTGGCCTCGCTCATGACCTACAAGTGCGCGCTGATGAAGATCCCGTTCGGCGGCGCCAAGGGAGGTGTTCGGCTCAATCCGCGCAACCATTCCACGAAGGAGCTTGAGCGGATCACCCGCCGGTTTATCCATGACCTCGGCTCCAATATTGGGCCCGAGTACGACATTCCTGCGCCGGACATGGGCACCAACGCTCAGACAATGGTCTGGATGATGGACACGTACATGAACTCGCAGGGATCGAGGAAGAACGCGGTCCGCGGAGTTGTGACTGGCAAGACACTCAACTCCGGCGGCTCCGTCGGACGCGAGAAGGCGACAGGTCAGGGCGTCATGTTCGCGATCGATGAGTGGGCGGAAGAGAATCACTTCAACCTCGACGGCTGTCGGTTCACCGTCCAGGGCTTCGGAAACGTCGGCTCGAACGCCGCGAAACTCATGGTCCAGGCCGGCGCGATCCTGGTTGGCGTCAACGACCACACGGGGTCGATTCACCACGGGAATGGCATCGACGCCGAGGAGCTTGCAGCTCACGTGAAGGCTACTGGCGGCGTTGGCGGCTATGGGAAAGCGGAAGAGTGCTCGCGAATTGAGTTCTTCGGACTCAAAGCGGACATCTTCATTCCTGCCGCACTGGAGTTTCAGGTGAGGGCGCAAGAAGCGGAGGCGCTGCAATGCCGGGTCGTCGCAGAAGGGGCGAACGGGCCCACGACTCCGTCCGGCGATCGCGTCCTGCATGCTCGCGGCATCGACGTTCTGCCGGATATTCTGGCGAACGCAGGCGGCGTCGTCGTTTCGTACCACGAGTGGGTCCAGAACCGCCGGTCCGAGACGTGGGGCCTGAAGGAAGTCGACGGCCGCCTGAAGGATCGCATGAAGAACGCTTATGCGCGTGTCCGTGGGAAGGCGGAGGAGCTGAACGTTCCCAATCGAACCGCCGCATTGGCCTGCGCGCTTGAACGCCTGGAAGTTGTCTATGCCGAACGCGGCATCTTCCCGTAGCCAACACTGTGAGCCAGTCGGAGTCGAACTCGTTGCCGAGCATTGCGGTCGATACCGGCGGTACCTTCACCGACGCGATCGGTCGGTGGGGCGAGCGTATTGCGACCGCCAAACAGCCGTCGACGCCCCAGGATCCATCACTCGCCGTGCGCTCGGTCGTCCGCGATGTGCTTCGGCAACTCGGGGCCAGCGAAGCTGCTGTCCTCGTTCACGGGACCACGGTGGCCACGAACGCCCTGCTCGAGCAGACGGGCGCCGAAACCTGGTTGGTGACGAACACCGGGTTTGGAGATCTTCTCCGAATTGGACGGCAAGCGCGCGCTGACCTCTACGCGCTCGAGCCCAGGAATCCTCCTCCGCTGGTCACGGGCTCGATCGAGGTGCCGGGCAGGATGCTCGCCGACGGAACGATCCTCGAACCGGTCGATCTCGATTCTCTGCGGGCGGCACTAGAGGCTCTGGATGAGCGGCCCCTTAGTTTCGCCGTGTGCCTGCTGCACTCGTACCATGATCCGCAGCAGGAAGAGGCGGTAGCCGATACGATTCGTGAGTGTAGGCCTACGGATTCGTTGAGTCTCAGCTCACGCATCCTGCCCGTCTTTCGCGAGGTCGAGCGGGCATCTACTACGGCAGCGAACGCTAGCGTCCAGCCGCTGATGGTCGACTACCTCGGCCGGCTGCGCGATGTGGCGAAACACGTGCGGGTGATGGGCTCCGCCGGCGGGCAACTTACCCTCGAGCAGGCTCGTGAACGTCCAGTTCTAACGGCCCTTTCCGGGCCTGCGGGAGGCGTGGTTGCGGCGCTTGAGGTCGCGGCCGCCGAAGGCGGGGTGATCTCGTTTGATATGGGTGGGACGTCGACAGACGTCGCCGTCTGCCGCGGCGAGCTTCCGGTAAGGCATAGCAGCCGCGTCGGTGCTTACGCGATCCACGTTCCCATGCTCGACATCCACACCGTCGGCGCCGGAGGTGGTAGCCTCGCAAGAGTGGACGCCGGTGGCGCCCTCCGAGTTGGACCAGAGAGCGCAGGTGCGAACCCCGGACCCGCTTGTTACGGCCGCGGTCTGCGAGCGACCGTGACCGATGCAAACGTCGTGCTCGGCAGGCTCCCGGCGGACACCAAGCTGGGCGGAGAGTTGGCGCTCGAACCCGCCCGAGCACTTCGGGCGGTCGAGGAGGTCGCGACTGCCCTGGGAGTGACCGTCGATCGTGCGGCACACGGGATCATCGAGATCGCGGTGCAGACGATGGCTCGTGCCGTGCGAAAGATCAGCGTCGAGCGGGGCCTGGATCCCCGAGACTATTCCCTCTGTGCCTTTGGTGGGGCGGGCGGCCTCCACGCGTGCGATCTAG
This sequence comes from Bradymonadia bacterium, assembly GCA_047629415.1. Lineage (GTDB taxonomy): Bacteria > Myxococcota_A > Bradymonadia > REDH01 > REDH01 > CBDUJZ01. The sequence goes on from JBLHWZ010000034.1 coordinate 18,128, forward strand.
CCGAAGCGCTCGGAATGACGAGAGTTCTGGTCCCCGCCCACGCCGGCGTGTTGAGCGCTGTCGGAATGTTGCAGGGGCGCGCCGCAGCGACACGATCGCGCACCGTTCTCAACGCTGCCCAGACAATGCCGAGCGTGCGGGCTACCCTTTTAGGGGCGGCCAAGGATGCTCTCGGGGGACCCGGATCGGACTCGACTTGTGAGGTCTCGGCTCGCTACTCGGGGCAATCGTTCGAGTTGTTGGTTCCTTACGATGGGGAGTGGAGCACGTCGTCTGAGCAATTCCAGGCCGCGCACGAGGCTCGGTTCGGATACCGGCTGCCAACGGCCGTCGAGCCGGTAACGCTGCATGTCCGAGCAGAAGGCCCTCGGCCCAGCCCATGGTCTCCTCGCGAGGCGGCGACGGCGGCCCGTTTGGTGGGCCCGACCACCGTCGTTCGTATGGCGTGTGCGGTATTTGTTGCGACCGGATGGGCGGGCGAAGTCCGGCCGGACGGCTCAATTGTGTTGGAGCGAGCATGAACTTCGATGGCATCGAGCTTGAGCTGCTTCGTCACCGACTGGTCGCTGTTGCGGAAGAGATGGGCCAGGTCCTGACCCTCGCGGCCTTCTCGCCGAACATAAAGGAGAGGCGCGATCACAGCTGCGCAGTGTTCGACGAACGTGGCGAGATGATTGCGCAGGCAGCGCACATTCCCGTTCACCTTGGAGCGGCGCCACTCTGCGTGAAGGCCGTCATTGAGGCCCTTCAACTCGCAGACGGAGAGACGGCCGTGGTGAACGATCCGTTTGCTGGCGGGACGCATCTGCCGGACATCACGTTGGTGACCCCCGTCGACGTTGGCTCCGCGAGGTTCTTTGTGGCGACTCGGGCTCATCACGCGGATGTCGGTGGGATCTCGCCCGGATCGTTGCCTCTCTCGACGCACATCGACGAAGAGGGGTGGCGCACGCCGCCGGTTCGCCTGAACGACGCCGTGATCAACTCGCTCTACGCGGCCTCAAGGACACCGGACGAGCGGCGCGGTGATCTTGCAGCGCAACGAGCCAGCAATGATCTCGGCCGCAAGCGAGTCATGGAGCTGGCTGCGACGCTGGGGCCTGAGGTCTTGCTCGAAGGCGCGCAGGCGATCCAAGAGCACGCGGCCCGAGTCGCGGGCCAGTGGTTCCGCGGGCTTCCTGCGGGAAGATACGCATCCAGCGAGGTGCTCGATGACGCGAACGGAGACGGAATCAAGGTGCCTTTGGAGTTGGCGCTGACGGTGTCTGCGGGCGGCCTTCGCTTCGACTTCTCGCGCTGCGGTGACCAGGTCCCGGGGCCGATGAACGCCGTCCGGGCCATCGTCGAATCGGCTGTGTTTTACTGCCTAATCTGTCTGATCGGTGAGGACGCTCCGACCAACAGCGGCCTGCTTCGAGACGTGACGATCGTGACTCGGCCGGGGAGTGTGGTCGACGCTGTGTACCCAGCGGCGGTCGCAGCCGGAAACGTCGAGACCAGTCAGCGCCTTGTCGATCTTGTTTTTGGAGCGTTTCGTCAGGTGCTGCCGGGGAGGGTACCGGCCGCCGCAGCCGGAACGATGAACAATGTCCTCATCGGCTCTCTCGTTGGAGCCGCGCACCCCTTCGTGGTCTACGAGACCATCGGGGGTGGCTACGGAGGGGGTCCAAGCGGGGGTGGAGCCAGCGCGATTCAGGTCCACATGACGAATACGCTCAACACGCCGGTCGAAGCGTTGGAGCATGCGTTTCCATTGCGGATCCGGCGTTACGAGGTCCGCACAGGGAGCGGTGGCGCGGGTGCGAGTCCGGGCGGTGACGGAATCGTGCGAGAGTTTGAGGCGCTTGAGCCGTGTGAGCTCACAGTCTTGGCGGAGCGCCGGAGGGTTGCTCCACCGGGTGCTGATGGGGGCGAGGCTGGCAGTTCTGGCACGCAGCGCATCGTCTCCGGATCAACGATCACACAGCTACCAGGCAAAGCGACGGTCAAACTCGCCGCAGGCGACCGGTTCGTGATCGAGACACCTGGCGGCGGCGGATTCGGTCGGCCGGTTTGAGATAGGTTGGCGCTGGCGTTCGAAGTTGAGCAGCGGCGGGCGCGGTGCGGGCCCGCTGTGGCGCGCATGTGGCGCGGATTTGGGCGGGATTCGACTCCGAACGTGGCCGCCAGCTGATGGTTGCGTAGCCATTGGCGATGTCCGCGTCCGTACCAACGTTTGATTCAAGTTCGCCGTTGGGCTAGCGTCCGCCCGATCAATCCAAAGCCCCCTGGACTCGTATGAACTTGGCAATCTTCAAGAAGCTCGCGCCAGCGCTCGCTCTCCTCACGCTCGCGGCCTGCGGCGATTCCTTTGAAAACGTCAACGTCGGCGACTTTCGCTGCGTGCAGCAGAACTCACCCTGCGAGGTGAACTTCGGAAGGCTCGACCTCAACCGCCCCGGCCAAACGGCCAAGGTTGAAGTGACGAATGTTGGCGAGGGAGACCTGGAGCTCCGTGGGATTCGCTTGGTCGACACTTCGCCCTTGATTCGCTTCTCGGACACGACGGTGTTTTACGTACTGGACGAAACGTCGAACGGTTGGCGAGTCGCGGACGACGGTCGCAGCTTCAGCACTAATGAGGGCCTCTTCATCATCCCGCCGAACGGCCGCGTGGAGATCGAGCTGACGTTCGACCCAGACGGTAACGATCCGCTCTGCCCGAACGGCTTGGGCGGCGGCGGGCAGGTCCAGTGCGGCTCGGTTGAGATCGTGTCCAACGACATCGACTCGGACGAGCGCGTTGTCACGGCACCGATTCTTGTTGAGGTGGGCGACAGCCGCATGGAGGTCACTCCGACCATCATCTCGTTCTCGCCTGCTCAAGTGCTCGATCCGGGCGCCGGCATCTACGCAACTCAGGAGCGTACGTTCACCATCTCTAACTTGGGAACGGGCAACATGGAGCTTCGCGACGTGAACCCCGAATCGGCTGAACTCACTGCGACTGACGACTCCGGTGCGAACTTCCCGATCACGCTCTTCGGAGGTGCCGAGCGCGTGATTCGATTGGAGTGGACGCCGACGAGCGACGAGCCACTGAGCTCGCAGGTAACTGTCACAAGCAATTCTTCGACTGGTGGAACGCGTGTGATCATCGTGAACAGCGATGGCGGCGCGGATTCGGCTATCGAAGTTGACCCGTGCGACTTCTTCTTCGGCGAAACGGCCGTTGGGGACACCGCGGAGTCGCTCTTCGACGTGACGAATACCGGCAACGCGCCGATGACCTGGAGCGTGAGCATCACTGGTGTGCGACCGACCTCGGCTCGCGCGGACTTCAACATCGTTTCTGGCACCGATCAGCCCGCCATGGGTGAGCAGAGCACGCTCGACGGTGGGTCGACCTCGACCCTCAAGCTTGTCTACACGCCCACCGAGGCCGAGTCGGTTACTGGTGGTGTGAGCTTCCGAGGCAACTTCGGTACCTCGTTTGAGTGCCCCTTCGCCGCGGGCGAAGCCGTCGCTGGCGCCGACGTCGCTCCCACGAACCTCTACTGGGGCGGCATCGCTGATGGCGAGTTCGAGATCCGCAGCTTCGTCGTCAGCAACAGCGGCCGCGCAGACCTCGCCGTCTCGTCGATCGACGTTGGCGGCGACTCACACGAGGAATGGACTGTCGACCCGCTCGCCGCCGGTGGATTCACGCTCGCCCCAGGTAACTCGCGCCGCATCGAGGTGACTTACACGCGTGACGAAGACGACCTCCCGGCTCAGGACGATGCGACCGTCTCGATCAATCACAACGGCGCAGGCGCAGGCGTATCGCAGGTCTTCCTGACTGCGACGCATGGTGACGAGTTCCTGCCGCCAACATGTGACTTGAGTGTCGACCCACCGGAGCCATACGACGTTGGCGAGACGGCAATCTTGGATGCCTCGGGCTCCGCTCTGAACGCGGGCGAGTGGGCGACGAACCAGTTCCAATGGACGCTGGTTCGCCCCGACGGAAGCTCGGCTGAGCTCTCCGCACTCTTCGGCTCGAGCTCACAGCTCGCATTCGACGCAGCAGGAACCTACTCGGTGGGCGTCACGGCCACCGCGGTTGTTGGTGGGGAGAGCCTCTCCTGTGAATCGACCCGCAACCTGGTCGTCCAGTAAGCTCACTGGCCGTCCGGCGAGTCGCCAGACGACGATTCGTGGCTCTGCGACGGGCGAAGGTGAGCCGAGATTACCTCAAAATAACTCGGCCACTTTGGTCGCGGGACTTGACGATCGTCACACGTGGAATATGACTCGCGCCCGCTGCGTTGTGAACGCGCGAAGGTAGTTTCTCAATCCCCAAAACGCCTAGGCAATGACGGACATCAAGGGACTCAACGAACTGGTGAAGCAAGAGAGCGCGTTCGTCGAGGCGCTACGCGCCGAGACGAGCAAGCGCGTCATCGGTCAAAGTTACATGATCGAGCGAATGCTGATCGGGTTGCTGACCGGCGGCCACGTGCTGCTGGAAGGTGTGCCGGGTCTAGCGAAGACGCTCACGGTAAACACGCTGGCGGAAGCGATTCAGCTCGACTTTCAGCGGATCCAGTTCACGCCCGACCTCCTGCCCGCCGACGTCGTCGGCACAATGATCTACAATCAGCGCAGCCAGGACTTCGAAGTTCGGCAGGGTCCGGTGTTCACGAACATCGTGCTCGCTGACGAGATCAACCGGGCTCCGGCCAAGGTGCAGTCTGCCCTGCTTGAAGCGATGCAGGAGAAGCAGGTCACCATCGGGTCGACCACGCACAAGTTGCCGCGACCGTTCTTGGTCTTGGCGACCCAGAACCCGATCGAGCAGGAGGGCACCTATCCGTTGCCCGAAGCGCAGGTCGACCGGTTCATGCTGATGGTTAAGGTTGGTTACCCGACTCGCGCCGAGGAGCGTCAGATTATGGATCTGGTCGCGACCCACGAGGAGGTCACGATCAATCCGGTCATCGACGGACCGCGGCTGCAGGCTGCGCGTGAGGTCGTGGACCAGATCTATATCGAGAACTCCATCAAGGACTACATCGTCGACATCGTCGTCGCTACTCGAGATCCCAAGCGGGTCGGAGCGGATCGGCTTGCCGACTACATCGAGTACGGAGCGTCGCCCCGCGCTTCGATCTTCCTCAACCGTGCGGCCCGCGCGCACGCGTTCCTCAACGGCCGCGGCTTCGTCATGCCGGAAGACGTCAAGGCGATCGCGCCGGATGTGCTTCGTCACCGACTTATCCCAAGCTTTGAGGCGGAAGCGGACGAGCGGACCCCCGAGTCGCTTTTGCAGGAACTGCTCGATCATATCGACGTCCCCTAACTCTTCGCGTCCCCGTCCGAGCGAGATTTCGCTCGGGCTCGTGACGCTCCTGCCCTCGGCTTCTCTCCCAGTGAGCGATGCTCCCGCGTGAGCTGATCAAAAAGGTTAAGCGCATCGAGTTGGTTACGCGCCGCTTGGTGAACCCGCAGTTGGCGGGGGCGTACCACTCTGTCTTCAAGGGCCGCGGCATGGACTTCGACGAAGTCCTTCCGTACCACAGCGGAGATGACGTCCGGTTCATCGACTGGAACGTCAGCGCTCGGACGGGCGACCTGCACATCAAACGCTTCGTTGAAGAGCGGGAGCTGACCGTTCAAATCGTCGTCGACACCTCGTCTTCGATGCAGTTCGGCACCGCGCTAGAATCCAAGCGCGCCGTCGCCGCTCAAATCGCGGCGGTGCTGGCTGTTCTTGCGATTAAGAACAACGACCGAGTCGGGCTGGTTCTCTTCGACGAAGAGGTCGACCTCTACATCCCTCCGAAGAAGGGAAAGAAGCACGTTCTCAACCTGGTGACTCAGATTCTCGATCATCAGCCGCGGGGTGCCACGACCGACATCGGTGCTGCGATGCAGTATCTGAGCCGCGTCACTCGGCGTCGATCGGTGGTGTTCGTCATCTCGGACTTCTTCGGAGACAGCTGGAAGGATGCGTTCAACATCGCGTCGCGTCGGCACGACGTGATTCCCGTCGTGATTAGGGATCCCCGGGAAGAGAGCCTCGCACCGCTGCCTGTTGAGCAGCCATGGTGGAAACGACTGCTCTTTGGGGGTGGTATGGTCCAGGTCGAGGATCTTGAGACAGGCGCGACCAGTGCCTTGGACCTCGGATCTGCCAGGCAGATCGAGGTATTCTCAGGCGACGTCGAAGCGTCGCGTCGTGAACTCGCACAGATCTTCAATCGCCTGCGACTCGACACGATCGAGCTTTCCGCTGCGGCTGCGTCTGAGTCAGATTATGTGAAGCCGCTCGCGGCGTTCTTCCGTCGGAGGTCTCGAAGACACTGATGGTTGCTCGACACACAGTCTATTTCGCGCTCGTCGCCGCGTCCCTCGCTGCGCCGACTCGCTTGAACGCACAATCGCCGGCCGAGGGCTCGGGCACACCCGCCGTTGAGCTACCCGGTCCGGACGTTGTCGAAGCCGCGCCGCTGCCCGATCTGAGCGAAGTGTCGGTTGAGCTTGAGTTGCCGGATCCGTTCGAGACAGCGCTCGGCCTCCCGATCGAGGTTGGGGTTCGTCTGACCGTGCCCTCGCATCTCGAGCTGGCCACACTGACCGTCGGCGGCAATCGCTACATTGAACTCCATGGCGCGACGCAAGAACCCCTCGTCGGCGGCCAAGCGCTTCGAACGATCGAGCTCGCTGTGTTCAGGACCGGTGACTTCCAGTCCAGCGGCGTCGAGGTCGTCCTCATCGACGATGCCGGCCGCCAACACCGAGTCTCCAGCGCGCCGTTTACGCTGACCGTGCTCTCACGAATCATCAACGAGACGAATCCAGTGGCCGCGCCTTCGGACCCGCCGTTGGTGGTGCTTACACGCGACATGCGCCCAGTCTACGCTGGGTCTGCGCTCGGATTCCTTGGGCTGGGTGTGCTGATCGCCGCGCTCTGGCGTCGTCGCAAAGAGCCGGAGCATCTTGTTGAGATTCCGCCGGAGCTGCGGCGGCCAGCCTGGGAGATCGCAGCCGAGCAGCTCGCTGCCCTCGAGGGCAAGGGCATGCTGGACGACGGTCGCCACCTCGATTTCCACATGCGTCTCTCGGAGATCGTCCGGGAGTACATCGGTCGCCGCTTCTCGTTCCTTGCCCTTGAAATGACGACGACGGAGATCGCAAGGGCGTTGGATAACAAGGACGCCGGAGAGTACCGCGAAGAACTGCTCGAGGTGCTCGGCGATATGGACCTCGTGAAGTTCGCGAAGTTCACGCCGTCTCGCGAGTTGAGCAACTCCAGCTTCGAGTCAGTCCGAAGCCTCATCGAGGAACTTTCGGCACGCGAACGGCAGCAAGCAGCGGACGGAAGCGCCGTGGCGGATCTCTCGCTATCGGGCGCGGACGTGGCCCTAGAGCCCGACTCCGATCCGCACGCTCCCTCTCCTGAGTCGACGACCTCCGCGTTTCTGCCGCACGGCTCGGACGGTCTTGCTGAGAGCGGAGATGCTGAGAACGTAGTCTCCTTCCCTGGTGAGTCTTCGCGCAGCCCGTCGGAACCAGCCGAGGACAACCCGGTGGAGCCTCCGGACCCTGAGCTGTCTCGTTCCACTGAAATCGCGCTCGGCGAAGAGATTTCGCTCGAGGACGCGGCGAGAGCTTTACAGAATTCCGACGAGACCAAGGGGGAAGGCGAATGAGGTTCTTGCTTCCCGCGCTTCTGACTCTCTGCGCAGGCTGCGAAGGGACATTCGAATTTGAGTGGCCCTGGGTGCTCGGCGTCGCCGTGCTGCTCGTAGTCGCAACCGCGATCAAGATGTGGCGCACCCCGATGGCCGCGCTCGCGTACACGCGAGTTGATGACGTCAAGAAGCTGCCGATGACGGCTCGCTCGCTCGCAGTGAGGCTCCCCAACATTCTTCGGCTGGCAGCGATCGCAGCGATCGCAGCGGCCTGCGCTCGGCCGCAGCTTGAAGAGTTTAACGATCGAGACGTCGAAGGCATCGACATCTTCTTGGTCCTAGATATGTCCGGCTCGATGGCGGGCGTCGATATGACGCCAAACGCGATTCGACAGTATCAGAGCTCCACCTCGGAAGACCCTCCGAACCGGTTCGACAACGCGATCGCGACGCTCAAGGGCTTCGTTCGTGGCCGTGAACGTGACCGCATTGGAATGGTGGTCTTCGCCCGCGAGGCCTACCTCCAGTTCCCGCTGACGCTGGACTACTCCACGATCCAGACCCTGCTCGATCGGCTGGAACTGCATGCGATCGACCCAAGCGCGACCGCGATCGGCAATGCGCTCGGGCTTGGTATTCGAGGGCTCCTCGACTCTGAAGCGACTTCACGGGCGATCATTCTCATCACCGATGGGAAGCAGCAGGGTGGCAATATCTCACCCGTTCAGGCGGCCGAGACCGCTGACGGCGAGGGGATCCTCATTTACTCGATCCTCGTAGGGAAAGAGGGGCCGACGATGGCGCCGACGAACCTGCGAAACCAGAACGGGACTTCCCGCTACTCTCAGCAGGCCTTTGCGGTCGACCCGGCGCTTCTGCAGCGCGTCGCTGAGCAGACGGGTGGCAGCTTTTACCGGGCGACGCAGCCGGAAGAGCTAGAGCAAGGTCTCAACGCGATCCTCGACGACCTCGAGCGTACCTCGATGAGCGATGTCGCGAGCGTTCTCGAGCAGGAGCTCTTTGCCCAATTCGTCCTCGTAGGCCTTGCGCTCATGCTAGCCGAGGCCCTCTTGAGTTGGCTCCTGGTTAGGAGGTTCCCATGAAACCTTCTAACGCACTCGGAGTTTGGCTTGGTGCTTCTGCCGCGTTGATCCTGTCAACGCTTGGCTTGAGCGTACTGATCCGGTTCGCGGACCCGGGACACCTCTGGTTGATGGCGATTCCGGTCGCGCTCACCGGGCTCTTCGTCTTGTACCTGCTCTGGCGTCAGCACGTGGCCGAGCTCTTGGGCAGCCCGGCGACGGTCAACCGAATGGCGGGCACGTACAGTGGTCGTCGTTTGGTGGCGCGTGGCGTCTGCTTAATCGCCGCGGCGAGTTTGCTGGTCTTCGCTGCAGCTCGGCCGCAGTGGGGAGAGCAAGTCCGCGAGGTCCGCAGAAAGGGCATCGACATCGTCTTCGCGCTAGATATCTCGCGCTCGATGCTGGCGACTGATGTAGCGCCCAGCAGGCTAGACGCGGCGGTGGCCGAGATGGAGCGGCTGATGCAACGACTGGAGGGCGACCGGGTTGGCTTGGTCGTGTTTGCAGGCATCGCCTTCGTGCAGTCCCCCCTGACCAGTGACTACGGCGCGATCCGCCTTTACCTCGATCGGCTCGATCCAGAAGATCTGCCCGTGCAGGGTACTGCGATCGGACGAGCGCTCTTCGAGAGTCGCCAGCTGTTGACCGGCGGCGAGGAGAACGAAGAGTTTGAACGGTCCGACACACAGCTGATCGTGGTGTTCACCGACGGCGAGGATCACGAGACGGAGCCGGTACGCGAGGCCGCAGAAGCTTACGCCCAGGGAATCCATGTCTACACCGTGGGTGTTGGAACGGCTGACGGCAGCCGTATTCCCATTCGCAACCCAGACGGATCCATCGCTCGGTATTTCGAGGACCGTCAGGGCAATGTCGTCGTTACCCGCCTTGAGGAGGAGCAGGTGCGTGAGATCGCGACCACCGGAGGCGGCGACTACGTACGATTCTCAACCGAAGGTACCGCTGCTGAGATGCTGAACGAAGCCATCTCAGATTATGATGAGGCCTCCCTGTCTTCGGCGCTCCGGCAACAGTACCAAGATCGGTTCCTGGTTTTCCTGATCCCAGGCCTCTTCTTCCTGCTGCTCGGTGCCTGGATCGGGCCTCGTACGACCCGGCGCCCGCTGGTGATGCCAGCTTCAATGCTCGCTGTGTTGCTCCTCTTTGTCGGCAGCTGTGGTGACAGTCTTATGCGGCCTGACCCGCGGGTCGAGTCCGCCATGGAGTTGGTCGCGGAAGGCAGCGCCGAGCCCGCGCTCGAGATGATTGAGCGCGCGCGGCCTGAAGCTCGCGATCAGCCTGAGTTCTACTACGATCGCGGGCTCATCCATGAGTTGACCGACAGCTGGCGCAACGCGCAGGACGATTTCATCAAGTCGCTGAACGCGGATCAGGTAGCAGAGCAGGTCAGCGCCTTCGTCGCGCTGGGCAACTCACTGCTGGCCCAAGAACTCTTCGAGACCGCGATTGAACGCTACCGCCGGGCCCTCTCGCTGGATCCAACCCACGAAGGCGCCCGCCGCAACATGGAGATCGCGCTGATGCGGCTGTACCCGCCGTGCGGGTCTCTCGATGATGAGTTCGAAGACAACGACTCCTCGGCCTTTGCGGCTGATTTGCCGGCGTCAGTCTACCAGGGCGAGCACATGCCACCTGGAGTTCAGGCCACGCCTGGGATGGAGGAAGAGACTCCTACATTGGTCGCCTGCGGTACCGACGCTGATTGGTTTGCCATTCCGGTATTGGGGGGCACGACGCTCGACATTGAAGTGGAGTTCGAGCGGCTACGGGATGACAACGGACACGCGCCGCCGCCGGACGTGATCGAGCCGATGGCAGTTCGGATCACGTTGATCGACGTTGACGGCGTTACTCCGCTCGCGGTGGATCACGGCCTAGTGGAGGACACACTCGTCGACGCTCGAAGCCTTGAGCGAATGCTCACGGAGGTGCAGATCTCGCCGACCGTTGAGCAAGGTCTCGCCTACCTGAAAGTCGAGGTCGATGCCCCGCTTGAGTACGAGTACAGCGTGGAAGTGACCTTCACGCCGCCTTGCTACGCGCTCGAGGATGAGTTCGAGTCTAATGACCGACGGCCGCACGCGAGAAGCGTTGAAGATGGCCGACATCAGTTGCGAATCTGCGAGTCCAACGCGGACTGGTTCAACGGTCGAGCCGACGTTGGAGGCTCGCTCTTTGTCGACGTTACGCCGGTGCAGCAGGACGACCGAACGCAAGGGCTGATCGACGTCTCTTGGTTCGAAGCGATGAACGAGGCGCCGTCGGAACGGCTTCGGCTGACGGACCGGTTGGCCGAGTTCTCGGCTCGAGACGTGCTCGAACCCTCCGAGTTCACGTGGTCGGTGGAGTCCGCAGCAGGCACGGAAGGCGGCTACGCGATGGACATGTACGCGTACGGGCCATGTCCGGACAACGACCGCTACGAGCCGAATGATACGAACCAGCAGGCGCACGCGATCGACATGCAGCAGGACCCCCCACCGTTGCGCCACCTGCGACTTTGCGCCGGCGATCAGGACTGGTTCACGGTCCCATTGCCTCCTGTGGAAGAAGAAGACCGCGAAGATGACTACCGCTCGTTCAGCGCCATGGCGGAGATTCCGGAGCTAACCCGTGATATCTGGGTGGCGGTTTACGATCCGCAGACTGGGCAGCAACTCGCTGTCTCACAGGCGGTCGCGATGGCGCCGCAAGCATCGTTCGCGGGTTCCGATCCGCCGGCGAGTGGCGTGATGGCTTACACGCGTTTGCCATGGGAAACGCAGCAGGTTGTCGTCGTTGTCGTTGGAGCGGACGAGGGATTCTATCACCTCAGCTTCCCGCTCACTCAAGAGCAGCAAGAGCAACAGCAGCAGCAGGAACAGGAAGAGTCCGACGAAGCTGAAGAGTCGGAAGAATCCGAGGATTCTGAGGAATCCGAGTCCGAAGAACAGGACCCTCAAGACGAGCCGGAGGAGGAGAGCGAGGAGGAAGCTGAGCCTGAGCCCTCGGAGGAAGAAGAGGAGTCTGAGCCGACCCCCGAGGAGCAGACGCAAGAGGAACAAGAGCGAGAAATGCTCCTGCAGATGCTCAACAACTTGGAGCCGGAGGATGTGAATCTTCCGTTGCAACAGGCTCTTGAGGCGGCGCGTCCCAGCGGACTGCAGAACGAGTGGTAATGCAGCGAGCGATGACCCTCTGTGCGGTCCTGCTCGGCATCTTCCTGCCAGCACTCGCCCACGCCCAGCAAGTGAGCGCGGTGGCCGACCGATCGACGATGGGGCTCAACGAGGAACTCTCGGTCGAGGTCGAATACACCGGAACGGGTAGGGCACAGCTCGCTGAGCCCGAGGGCAATGATTTTGTTGTGACCGGAACGTCGACCATGACGTCGATGCAGATCGTAAACGGTCGACGAAGCTCGCGGCTGACCTTCAACGTTACGGTCCGCCCGACGAGGACAGGGCAGCTCACTCTCGGTCGCTTCACCGTGATCGTTGGGGGCCAGCGTCTCTACACGGAGCCAATTGCGGTCACCGTGACGGACGAGCCACCGCCTTCAACTGCAGGAGGAGGCGGCGACATGGAGCCAATTCGGCCGACGCGTCCAGCGGAGCCAACCGGAGCGGTTGGGCCCGAGGGGCAGCAGCCCGTGGCGGAGCCGATGTCCGATCTGGTATTCCGGCCGAGCGTCGGTGCG
>JBLHWZ010000035.1:0-29684 GCA_047629415.1 Bradymonadia bacterium
GCTGTCGCCGGGATGCTGGGTCTGACAGTCGCCCTGCTGGTGGTGGTCGCCGTTCTGCTGAGGTCCTAGCCGGCCTAGCGGTAGGCCGCGCTCTGGCGTTCAAAGAGGTCGGCGCAGACTCCCTTTGGGCCTACCAGCTCTAGGGGTCTGCCTGTTCCAGCAATGCCCCTCGGCGAAGTACAACGATGTGGTCAGCCTTACGGAGATTCGCGAGTCGGTGCGTTGCGAGCACCGTGGTTCGGTGAGTAGACCCCCCTAGGACTCGGTCGAGGAGCGAGGCCTCCGCTGCTGAGTCGACGGGACTCGTGGGCTAGTCCAAGATCAGGATGTCGGCATCTTCGCGAGCGAAAGCTCGTGGAAGTGCCAATCGCTGCCATCAAACTCCCCTGAGTTTGAGCCCGCCAAACTGTCGGCCGAGCCGCTGAACGAAGCTGTCTGGCAAGTCGGTGATGAGCTCTTCAGCGAGGCCAGATTTGGCCGCTCGCTCCCAATTCTTCCGGTCCAATACTCGGTCTCCATCACCGGCTGAGATGTTATCTCCGACTGTTAGTTTGTACTTCGCGTAGCCCTGTAAGATGACGCCGACTCGGTTTCTCCAGGCGTCGATGTCCCACTCAGACAGCGGGGAGCCGTCGACGAGCACTGCGCCCGAGTCTGGGGTGTAGAGGCCGATCATCACCTTGATAAGTGTCGATTTCCCGGAGCCGTTTTTACCGAGAAATATTCTACAGTCGAAGCGATTTGCTCTGTCCAATGCGTGATTTGCTCGCCGAGCGGCCTCTCCGGGTACTTGCGATAGCGTGAGTTGATCACCGCACGGCCGTCACGCTGGAGGAACAGCACGACGCGACGATGGCCGCGTTCATCGAGCTCGGGGGCTCGCTTCTGGAGCCAGAACAACCCCTTCGTCGAATCGATCAATATCTGTGCCCTGCAAAGTCCGGCGGCGACCTCATAGAGATTGTCGTCGTCGTTCCACCGTTAGCCTCCCCAGACGGGGCAGTCGTCTCCGCATAACTTGCAGGCGCGCTTTCGTGTCGGCTTGCTGGGAGTCTCCAACGAAACGCGCTCTCTTCGCTTCGCCGAGATAGAACGCTTCTGAGTGGGACCCGAGAACAAGTCCGATCAGCGTGGACCCGCTGTGGCCGGCGCCACAGGTTTGGATCACAGTGAGTGGAATGGTCATAACCAGACATTCTCTCGCGACGAGAGGCAGGTGAGAGCGATCATTGCGTCGAAATACCGCAGTGCGATTTCGTAGAGAAATCCGCGTTATTGGTCGAGTTCCCGCCAGGATTAGAGGAGCCCACAAGACTGTTCCCCCACCAGTTTACCTGCGTAGATTGACGGCTGGCGCGCCCGGAGGATACTCTCGACGAGTCGTCCCTTGGCCGCGCTCGAATGCAGAAGTTTACTAAGTACCGCGGTACCCACCGACTCGTTACGAACGAGGTTAGCAAGGTGGTGATTCAGATCGTGCGGGAGACACCAGAAGCTGGCGACCACGAGCTCGCCGCGCTGGAGCGGATGGCGGAGGTTCTCACCAACGCCGGCCTCGGAGACGGAGCCGGCGATGCTGCTGGCGAAGGATACTGGCAGATTCTCGCATTGCTGAGTGCGATGCTGCTGAGACTCGGCGGCGCCAATGTCGACGCCGCGGCGAACGCTGTTATTGGCAAGTCCACCGTGGATTTGGAACGACTCTCAGAAGCTATTCTCGGGCGAATGAGGAAGGCATCTTGCGGGAACAATGCCGCCGTGAAGCGCCTGCGTGTCGACTCGTCGGCCGAGTCGGCCATCAAAGTTCAGCGAGAGCGCATCGTCCAGACCAGCACGCCGGGTATGCTGAGCCCCTACTCGGCCGACCCGTCTGTCGACAACCCAGCAATCTCGTACCTTCGCGAGCATTGGGATGACGACCTGCGTCGGACGGTTCGCAACCTCTTTCTGACCACCCCGACCACCCCGACCACCCCGACCACTCCGACCACCCCGACGCCTCCGATGGTGTCTCCGCGGACTCCGGTGCGCGGGATCACTGAGGAAGCGGTCTGGAACCAGGTAAGGAAGGCATCGCTGTCACCCTCCGGTGCGGCGACGGCTGTGCGTTCGACACCGGCGCCGATTGCGCCGGTGAGACTCGACCTTGGTAGCGGCGTGGTTGTTTCGATGACGCTTGGGGCCGTCGAACAGCATAAGTCTGGCGCCAAACGGGCGGAGCTGATCCGCGCCTTGGCCGCCGCGCTGAACTCCTTTTACGCCGACGAAGCGTGAGCGATCTAATCCCACTTAAGATTTTCATCCGACCTGAACGCAGGTTCGTTGCTGGAGAGCGGCCGACCGAACTTGTGGTGTTGGTTCGGCTCGTCCCGGCGCCACTAGCGCTCGTCGACGAAGCCCGGTTGAATCTGGGGATCGTGTTGGATTGTGGTGGCTCGATGGGCGGCGACCGTCTGGAGGCCGCGAAAGAAGCGATGCGCGGGCTCGTGGACGAACTGCACCCGGAGGATCGGCTGGCTGTCGTCACCGGCGGCGACTTTGTTGATGCCGTGGTGCCCTCGACCCTCGTTTCAGATCGTCGGGCCCTCAAGCAACAGATTCAGGCGATCACGCCTTCGGGGCTCGCAACTCTTCGGCCCGCCTGGTTTGGCGGGGCGTGGGAAGTGTCGCAGCACCTCGATCGAGCGCGTGTCAATCGCGTGGTGATCATCACAGATGGCATGGCAAACACGGGGACGTCCTCCCCGGACCAAGTGATCGAACTTGCGCGCGGACTCTTCCGGCGCGGAATCTCGACTTCGGTGCTGGGCATTGGCGATCGGTTCGAGGAAGACGTACTCGTTCCGCTCGCAGTTCAGGGCGGCGGTAACGCGGCCTACGTGGAGGATGTGCGAACGCTCGGCGCCGACCTGCTCGCTGAAGCGAGAGGCGCCCGCCAGCTCTTCAGTGAGTGGTCAACTATGCGCTTCGACATGCAGGACGCGGAGGTCATGGACGTGCTCAATGAGTTTCCTTGGGTCGGTGAGCGTAAAGTGCACCTGCCGCCTCTCTATGGCGACACGCCCCTCAATATCGTTCTGCGCTTGCGGCTTCGGCCTGGCGCCGCCGGCCAAGAGATCAACCCGCTGACCATCCGAGTGAAGACTCTCGATATGGAAGCGAAGCAGGCCATCGTGCATCGGAAGCGCATGAAGCTGCATGTGGTTGCTCCAGAGCTCGCCGACGGCATGGCTCCAGATCTCGGAGTCCAGGCGCAAGCTGCGCGTCTTGAGTTTGCCCGCATGCACCAGAAGTGCGTCCGAAAGATCGACCAGGGCGATCTGCTCGGCGCGCGTCAGCTATTGGACTTTTCCATGGGTCGCTTCCAATCGCTATCCGGACAGTCAGGCGGAACGCTGCTCACGGAGGACCTCGCTGGGATGGCTACGCTCCGAAACCGGCTCGAGCTGGCAGAAGAGAGCGCCCGAAATCGGAAGTTCCTGCGCTTTAGTGCAGTGTTCGCTCAGCGCGCGGGATTCTACCGGCCAACGTCGCCGAGCTAGTCAGCTCCGAGCTAGTCAGCTCCGACCAACAACACGGTCATCGTCGGCGCAGCTCTAGTCAGCGCAGTCCTGAGCGGTCTCGGAGAGGAGTCCGGCTACTGAGCGGATTGCTCGCTGAGCGGGACAGCACCTTCTGGAGCGATTCCGCAGAACGGCACCGAGCTCATGTCGTCTCGGCAGCTATAGCCGTCGCGCGTTCGACACTCGCCGTCTGCCGAGCAGCGCGCCATGCAGGCGTTGATCAGGATCTCGCCGTTTTCCTCAAACGCGACGCAGATCGCCTCTTCCGGGCAGGTGTTGAGTTCACAGTCGAACTCGACGCAATAGCCGCCGGGCATAGTCGAGTCGCACACTTGGTTTCGATCGCACTCAGCGTCGGTGACACAGCTGTCACCGATCTTGGGAGTACAGGCGACGGCGAAGAGCGCGATGGGAATGAAGAGGAGTCTAAGCATGGTTCCTTTGGAGACGGCTTCGTAGCGGCTCCCCTAAGCGGGTTCAAGCGAAGCGAGCAACTGTGTAACTCCAGGCGAAGAACAAGTAGGCGAAACCTGCTAAATTGAAGATCTTGCGCACTGGTCATAAGGCAGACTCTGCTGTGCCACGCCAAACGACACATAGCAGCGCTCTGCGCTGGTCCTGCTTCGCGCTCGCGAGCCTCGCCATGCATTTGGTGCTGTTGGCGTTGTGTGACCCGCCAGAGCGGGCTGAAACCGTGGTGACGACCATCACGATTCACGAGAGCGAGATCCCTGTCGTCGAGCCACCGGCCGTCGATGAGGTCGTGGTTGTCGCCGAAGATGTTGACGACGACCCGGCGGAGGTCGATCAGCAGCCAGCGAATCCAGCAGAGTCCGAGCGTTCTGACGTCATGGCCGTGATCGAGCCACTGCCTTCGGAGTCTGATCCGGAGCCAGAGATCGTCGTCGTCGCGACCGAGGAGGAAGCGGTTCCCGCCCCGCCACCTGCACCCGAGGAGAACTTACGTTCCGTGTTCCAGCCTGATCGTGGGGAGGAACCGCCCGACGTCGCCTCCGCGCTCGCCGCGCACGACAACCGAACCGACGTCGAGACGATGCCGGAGGAGATCGTCGAGGACTCGCCGGATCCCGGACAACCCGAGGATGCATCTGAAGTCGTCGAGGCGCCGGAAGAGCCAACAGGCGGCGAGTCTTCTCCTTCGGCCAGCGAAGTCGAGGTGGGGGAGGATGAGGCTGATTCTGCCGAGCAGATCGCGTCGAACGGTGAGGAGTTTGTGGCGCGTGGGGAAGAGGAAGCAACCGCCGACCAGAATGCTGAAGCTTCGGAGGCCCGCGAAGCCTTGGATGCGCAGGCATCGGTCGAGCCTGTCGAGGCCGAACCGGAGCCACCTGCAGAGCCGGTGGAAGGGCCTGGGCCGCAGCAAGTAGCCTCGCCCCTTGACATGTTCCGTCCTCGCCGTGCTATCGAGCAGGTTCAGCAGGCGGCGCAAAACGGCAGCATCGCGCTGACAGCTCGCGGGGCCCGGCAGGGCATCGACGATGGCGCTTACCACGAGGTTTTTGGGGAGAGGGACCGCCGAGAACGCGCTGTTGTCGATGCGCGGGCTCGCGCTTCATCACTTGCTGGGGACCACGACTTGGCGTGGGAGCGGACAAGGCAGGCGTTGGAGAACCACGATATCCAGGTGACGCCGGGCACCGAGGTGTCGCTCAACACTCGAGGCGACGAGTACGCCGAGTACATCCACTATCTGCACAACAAAATTCACGATCGTTGGTGGGACCGGTTGCGCCAGTGGGACCTGTACGCGGGGCCTGGCGACCAAGTCTCAGACCTGAGCTTGATCGTGCGACTCGAGTACGGAATCTCGAGCGATGGAGAGGTAGAGGGGGTTTCGATCGCAGATGGATCGGGCTCCACGATGTTCGATGCGCCAGCGATTAACCTCCTCTGGGACATCGGTCCGCACCGGCCTCCGCCACCGGGCATGATAGGCAGTGATGGAAGTGCCTACATTTCTTGGTCGTTCCACAGAGACAATCGAGGTTGCGGCACGTTTGCGGCGAGTGGCCATCGCGTGCAATTATCGGAAGGTGAGGGCGGCTAGTCCTCGACTGCACCAGGAGTACGGGTGGCGACTACATCACGATCTGATCGGGGCGCGAGTTTGGCTAATCGGGGCGCGAGTTTGGCTAATCGGGGCGCGATTTTTGCGACCTCAATTGCGTTGCGATGGGCTTCGCTCCTCTTGTTCAGCTTTGCGTTCTTTGCATGTAACTCGGACCTGCCCGGGACACGCTCCGCCGGAACGGAAAGCACTTCCGCATCGGATTCACGGCCAACCACTAGGTTGGCCGAGGACCGGACTCCGCCGGGAAATGAGCCGCGTGGCGAGTGGGAGACGAGGCTTTGGATCGGGATCTGGTGCGACCGCGATGCGCACCGCGGCGACCCCCCGTTTCGGGTCGAGATCGACGGGATCCAGATGATGGAAACCCGCTCGAACTGCCGAGACTACGAGCGGCCGCCGAACAGCGCGCCGAACGCTGGATTCTTGGGCTTCACCCTGAGCCAGGGCTCGCATGTTCTGACGGTCTATGGGCCTGAGGGCATACCCTACGAGCGCGACCTAACGATCGCCGACGATACCTGGGTCATCGTCGACTACAAGGCTGAGGACGGTGTGCCGAACTACAGCGTTCGCACTCGAACGGTTCACCTCACCGTCGACGCGACCTATAACCCCGCAACGCGTCCCGTTCGGGCGATCGCCGCCGATCGTGGTTCCGACAGCCGATCGGGGCGAGAGGAACTTGCGCCGCCCGCGCCAAGCGTCCTCGAAGACGGTTCAGGAAGTGAGGAGACGGCAGATTCTAACGCCGGAACGCCCGGTGCGCCGCGCGGCGACTCGGAGAGCGAGTGGATTTCTGCCGGTGACTCGCCTTCTGGCTCGGCTCGTTCGAGATCGTCCCACTCGGGTTCGTCGCGCGGGAGCCCGGACGACGATGGCTGGGTGGAAGGGACCCCGGGGTATCTGAGCGTAGAGAGCGGACGGCCCGCCAGGGTTTACGTAGACGGGGCTCACGTTGGTGAGGTGCCGCTGCGCCGTCACACGTTGAACTCTGGATCGCACCGGGTGATCTTGCGCGGCGAGGGCGATTTTGAGCGCCGTTTCAACGTGACAATCGAGTCGGGTCGAAACTACTCATTGGTCAACGATCGATAAGCTCTCGGCTAGCTGCCACGGGCGTCGCTTCAGCGAAAGGACTCCGCTATAGAGAGCGCGAACCGTCAGATGGCTTCGCGACATCTGACTCCGCGTCAGATAGGAACCCCGCCATGAAAAAGACCCTCGTCGCTCTCCCCCTGGCCCTGCTTTTCGCCTGTGAGGCGCCCACCGAAACCGCGGGGCCGGACTCTCACGAGACTGTCGAGCAAGAGGTGATTTACGGGTCCGACGACCGGTTGGATTGGTACGAGCATCCCGACGAGAGCCTGCGTGCCCTGACGTCCAACGCGATCGTCGCTCTGATCCGCGACAACGGGCTGGATACGAGCGACCCGGAGGACGTGCGAATCACCGCCGGTCCGCTCGGGCCCTCGCGGGGCCTCTGCGAAGACGAGCGATTCTATGACCATCCGCGCTCTGCGTCCTGCTCTGGGACGCTCATTGACTCGGATCTCGTGCTCACAGCTGGTCACTGCATCGACAACGATGATGACTGCCAAGGGTTCAGCTTCGTCTTTGACTACTACTACGAGGCAGACGGTGCGCTGAAGACCATCAACGCCGAAGAGGATGTCTACGACTGCGACTCCGTCGTTACTCGCGAGCTCGGCGGAGGCATGGACTACGCGATCGTCCGACTGGATCGACAGGTCCACGGATCACACGCTCCAGCTGTCGTGAGACCCGGCGCCGATCCGATGGACGACAACGAGCCCGTTACGATCATTGGATTCGGCTCGGGAGTTCCTGCCAAGATCGACAACGGAGGATTCGTTACGAACCCTCGCGCTGACGAAATGATCTATTTCAACGCGACGACCGACGCTTTTGGAGGAAACTCTGGGTCCGGAGTCTTTAACGAGGCGAATCAGGTCGTCGGAATTTTGGTTCGCGGTGCGACGGACTACGTAACCGATGGCGGATGCCAGCGCGTGAACGTCCTCGCCGCCGATCCCGGAGACGCTGGTGAAGACATCACCTACGCCTCGAACGCAGTAGAAGCTCTCTGCGCGAGTGGCTACGACTCCCCGCTCTGCGGTGGGCCGGGCGGTTGGTGCCGAACCTGTGAGGTAGCGGAAGAGTGCCAAGATGGCTGGATTTGTGGCGCTACGGATGACGGAACTGGCCTCAGCTGGTGCGCGCCGGGCTGCGAGAACGATGAAGGCTGTCGCTCAGACCACGAGTGCTCTGATGACGGCTATTGTGCGCCGCGCCTGGTAGATCGCTGCTTCGAAAATGACGTGTGGTTCTTCAACTCATGTGGCCGTCGTCTCGACGTCACCGAGGACTGCGGTCGGTCCCAGTTCTGCGTTGCAGCCGAGTGTGTAGATGCTGGCGCTGGAAACGCCTGTTCCGCCGCCACCACCATCGATGCGGAGTCACAGACCATCACCGGCACCTTGGGCGACACGTACTCTGATGGATATGTCGGGACCTGCGGCGGGGACGGAGTCGATCGTGTGCTTCGGTTCCGTCTGGAAGAAGAGCGGCGCGTCGTCGCTACCGTTCGGGGCTTCGACACCGTGCTTTACCTGCGCCAGACCTGTGAAGGTGCCGACACCGAGTTTGCCTGCAACGACAACAACGACCCACCCGGAAACGGCGGTTCGCGCATCGATCAGGTCCTCGGAGAGGGTACTCACTACCTCTTCCTCGATGCCTTTGGTCAGGATGTTGGAGAGTATGAGCTGCAGCTGCAGTTCCTGCCGATCTGTGACTGTGAAGAGGACACGCAGCGCTGCGCTGGCGGAACCATCGAAACCTGCGGCGACGTGGACGAGGAGTGCCCGGACTGGATCGCGGACCCTTGCGGCGACGGACTCACTTGCATCGGCCTCGAGTGCGTTGAACAGTCCGCCGGCGACACGTGTGAGGATGCTCGGCTCATCGAGCCCAGCGAGGGCGTCTACTCAGGCGATCTGTCCGTTGGCTACGGCAATGACCTTGAAGGCTCCTGCGGTGGCGTCGGCCCTGAAGAGCTCTACGTTTTCACGCTAACGGAATCGAGCGAGATTTGGGCGCAGACGACCGGAAGCGACACCGTGCTTCACCTCCGGGAGGTCTGCGACGACTCCGAAACCGAGTACGCTTGCAACGATGACGACGAGCAGGAGGGCGAGCTCGCGCCTGGTTCAACCATTGCGACTATCCTGCCCGTTGGCACCTTCTATCTCGTCGTCGACGCATATGAGTGGGACTCCGCCGGCCCATATGAACTCTCTGTTCGATTTGGGAATGCATGCGTTGATCAGTGCGACGAAGATGACGACTTTGATTGCCAGGGACCGCTCACGTATCGAGCGTGCGGCCAGTTCGACGAGGACTCGTGCCTTGACCTGAGCGCGGAGATGTTCTGCGAAGGAGACCTGCGCTGCAGCGACCTTCATAGCGCCTGCATCGACCCTGAGAATCCCCCGGAGCTTCCAGACGCAGGCCCTGACGTCGGCGTGCCGGATATTGGAGCAGACACGGGAACCGGCGGCGAAGACACGGGAGCTGGCTCCGACGCCTCCACCGACGACGGCGGTGGTTCGGCGAATGGTGGAAACGGGGGCGGCGGAGGCTGCACCGCATCCTATGGTTCGACCAGCTGGTTCGGCCTGCTTGGGCTCCTGGCGTTGCGCCGCCGTCGCAAGTGACGTCCCGAGCCGCGAAGCGAGTCTCGATCGGCCTCGTCTCCGACACGCACAGCTGGCTCGACCCGTTCATCCTCGAAGCATTCGCGGGCCTCGATCACATCGTTCATGCGGGTGATATCGGGACCGAGGCTGTGCTCGAAGAGCTACGAGGTGTCGCTCCGCTCTGTGTGATCCGGGGCAACATCGATGGCGGGGATCTTCGCTACTACGAGGAGGAGGAGGTGCTCGTCGCAGGCGGAAAACGGATTGGAGTGCGTCACATCTGTGGCAACCCATTTCGCCCGAACCCTGCGGCAAAGGCGTTCATCAGGCGCGAGCGCCTCGACGTCCTCGTCTGTGGCCACTCCCACATCCCGGTGATTCAGGAGGTGCAGGGTGCCCTCTGGATCAACCCGGGAGCGGCCGGAAAACATGGGTTCCACACGTCTCGAACCGCCGCGATTCTCCACATCGAAAACGGTGAGTTTTCAATGGACCGAGTAAACTTGGAGCCGCGCTGGCCGAAAGCGAAAGGTAGCCCGCCGAAGACCTAGGGCATGATCAGGGTGTCGGTGATGGGGAAGTCGCCCCACAAGTAGAAGTTCGAGCCGTCCTCGTGCGCGAGATCCAGAGAGAGTTCGATGCTGGCATCGCTGCGATCGAGCGTGATCCAGCCGTCCGCCTTTCGTAACTCGAACGGGATCTCCTGGTAGGGGAACGCATGGAACTCGAAGATCGTGTGGGTGACTTCGATTTGGCCGACGGTATAGCCGTATCGATCGTCCTCCGGGATGGCGTCGGAGAGTTCGAGACCGAAGTGCAGAATGATGTCGGTGCGTCCGTCTCCGACATTCTCCCCGGTCGTGATCCGGAGTTGGAAACTCTGTATGTTTCCGAGCGCTCTCGGGACGACCTCAACCAGTACGTGACGGACCGTCAATCCCTCGACATCCAAACCGCCGAAGCAGATTTCTTCTGTGCGCGGCGTCAGGCAGCGAGGCATTCGTTCGACCGTCTCACACGCGAGGAGGGTCGTCTCGAAGAGCGCAAAGTCGCGTTCGTACTCGCCCCAATGGCCGGTCGGTCCGTCGCTTCGTACGATTCCAGTCGCCTCGATGAGACCCATGCGTTCGAAGCCGATCTCGTGAGTAGCGGGGTGCAGTGCCAGCCCCGCCGGCTCGTCGGCGACTGTCCACCACTGCTCTCCGTCGTCGAGCGGAACGAGGTAGGCGTTGCATCCAGCATCGAAGCTCGCGTTGTTGATGTCACCTTCAGGGATGAACCCAGAGTGCTCGTCGGCGTGTGAGTACCACCCTCGCTGCGTCACGAGTTCTTCCGCGTCAGGCTGGATATCGGGCTCGACGTCTCGCTCGGCGGTGTCTGGCTCAACATCGGGACCGGCAGTGTCTTTTGTGTCGGCGACAGCGTCGGGATCTACGTCCTCCGCACTATCGGGGTGCGCGTCGGTTTCGGCGTCCGCGCTTGTATCGGGCGTGGTGTCGCTCGAGTCCGTGCCCGCGTCGGATTCGCTCGGCACGTCCGCAGCTGGGTCGGTTCCACAGCCGAGGAGGAGCGTGAGGAGTACGAAAATCTGAGGTTTCATATCAATATTCCGGACGGGTAGGATACGCGCGCCGCTGGACCGAGCGAGACTTCTCGAGTCTGGGGGCAGATGTGTCGAGCAGTGTCACATGACAGCGCGAGTCCCGTGCCAGTCGGGATCTTCGGTATCTGCGGACAAGTGGACCGAGTAAGAGTGCCCAACGATGAGCGAGCAGAACCAGACAACACTTCGCGGTGCAGACGACTACGAGGCCCAGTATATGGGGGCCGATGAGGACGTCATCTACAGAGAGAAGATCAGCTATCCAGGCTGGTTCAAGCTCCTGATTCCGCTGCTCATGACGCTTCCCCTCGCAATTGCGGGTACATCCGCGCTGGTCTCTGGTGATGTTGCTGCAGCGGCCCTGATGGCAGTGCTGGTGCCCTTGATGCTCTTGGGAGCCCTCATCATGTCGACGCTCCGAGTCAGCGTTACGAGCAAGAACCTGCACGTGCAGTATGGACTCTGGGGACCCAGTATTCCGCTGAACGCGATCGAGCATTGTGAGGCGGAGCACTACAGCCTGTGGAAATACGGCGGCTACGGCATCCGCTACTCGATCAGCGAGAAGGCGTGGTGCTACAACATGCTCGGAGACAAAGGGCAGGCAGTCAGGGTCCACTGGCGGGATGAGCAGGGTAAGCTGCACAAGACGCTGGTCGCATCGGAGAGCCACACCGCTCTCGCCAACCAGATCAATCGCGCCCGAGTCGCGCTAGCGGCCACCCCGAGCGTTGCGGAAGCTGAGGAATCCACGCTCTATGAGGAGGAGCAGCGCGTCGACATGTCCCGCGAGGGCGACCGAGAGGACCTCTCGCTTGAGGAAGAGCTAGCGCAGGTGGAATCCGCGCTGGCAGAGGTCGACGCCTAGGGCATTCGGTACTCCCTGCGCAGTGCGGCTTTGGCCGCTGGCGTCCCCGCGATGGTGGGCATTGAGCGTGTCGATGGTCAGTATCGGGCGCATCGATGTTGGGCGTCGGGCGCATCAATGGCGGGCATTGGGCGCGTCGATGCGGGCAACCCAGCTGCTTACGGTCATCCTGAACCGTGGTGTGCGCTCGGCCACGCGCGTGCTAGATCGCCCACCATGTATCGAACGCACATACTGCCGCTGCTCGGACTACTCGCTCTCCTCGCGGGTTGTTCGAACGCCGATGACCTGCCGGCGGACCCCTCCCGAACGTTCTTTGCCGCGCTCGGCTCAGATCCGGAGACCTTCGACCCCGGGATCATGTCCGGGTCGATTGAGGGCAAAGTCGGCTACCAACTCTACGAGGGGCTGATCTCCCCACCACCCGGTGATGGCCCACCTGAACCAGGGGTAGCCGAACGTTGGGAGACTTCCGCAGACGGGCTGACCTGGACGTTTCATCTGCGCGATGATGCACGCTGGTCGAATGGCGACCGAGTTGTGGCCGAGGATTTTCGTGCGGCGTGGTTCCGCATGATCCGCGGAGATGTTGCTGCGGACTACGTCAGCTTCGTCCGTTACATCGACAACGCCTATGCATTCGAGGTGACGAATCGGGTACTAAAGGCCCATCGTCAGACACAGGTTCTGCGTGACCTCTTGGAAGGGCAGGTCGGAGTTTCCATTCCGAACGACACGACCCTGGTGGTGCGTTTGGAGCAACCGACGCCTTTCTTCGCGGACGTCGCAATGTTCTACGTCATGTTCCCCGTGCACCGCGGGAACATCGAAGAGCACGGACAAGACGATGCGTTCCGCTCCGAGAATCTCGTCACCAACGGGCCGTTCCGGATGCATCGCTACCTGCGGCGCAACCGCGTCGAGCTGATCGTCAACGAGCACTACTGGGACCGCGACAATCTGGGCTTGGACGCAGTCGTCTTTCCGATCATCGAGGACAACTCGGCGCGTGTGACCGCCTTCATGGACGGCCGCGTCGATTGGATGCACGACCCGCCAAACAACCAACTCGTCATTCTCTCGGCGATGGACGAGTTCCAGTCCGCGCCGCAGCTCGGCACCTACTACTACCGGTTCAACACAACGATCGAGCCGCTGGATGACCGTCGCGTCCGCCAAGCGCTCTCGCTGGCGCTGAATCGGTCGGAGCTCTGCCGCTGCACCTTGGATGACCTCTACGACACGCCGGCCGGGTTCGTACCACCGCTGCCCGGCTACGCGGGCGTCGACATCGTTCGCTACGACCCTGCAGAGGCCCGTCGTCTGCTCGCGGACGCAGGATTCCCTGGGGGTGAGGGCTTCCCGGAGCTCGAGATTCTCTACAACACGTCAGAGAATCACAAGACGATCGCGCAGTTCGTTCAGGACCAATGGCAGAACGAGTTGGGCATCAGCGTGGTGCTCATCAACCAAGAGTGGAAGGTCTACTTGGATGCGATGGACGCGCTCGATTACGAGGTCGCGCGCGCCGGCTGGATCGGCGACTACGTTGATCCAAACACGTTCCTCGAACTCTGGCGAACCGGTGACGGTAACAACCGAACTGGCTTCGCGAACCCCGAGTATGACAGGCTCATCGCGGCCTCGCTGGCCGAGACGGACTACGAGCGTCGCCTCGGTCTACTGACTCAGGCCGAAGAACTCTTGATGACTGAGATGCCGGTCATGCCGATCTACTTTTATTCGCAGTTCCACCTCGTGCGGAACAGCATCGACGGCTGGGAGATGAACGTGCGAAACGTGCACCTCGCCCGCTGGATGACCAAAACGGAGGCCCAATGACACGCTATGTGCTCGGCCGTCTGGCCCAGTCAGCGGTCGTCCTGCTCGTCGTTCTGTCGGCGTCGTTCTTCGTCATGAAGGCCGCGCCCGGCAGTCCGCTCTCCACCGACCGGATGCTGGACCCCGCCGTCGAGGCTCAGCTTATGGAACTCTATCACCTCGATGAGCCAGTGCTGATGCAGTACTTCCGCTACATGGAGCGCCTCGTGTTCCACGCGGACTTGGGGCCTTCGATCAAGCAGAACGCCCCGGTTGTGGAGGTGGTCGCCGAAGCGCTGCCTTACAGCCTGATTCTCGGTGCGCAGGCGATGCTCTTCGCCTTGTTCGTTGGCATTCCTATTGGGCTCATCGCAGGACTCAAACAGAATTCCCTCGCGGACTACGGCTCGATGACCGTCGCGATGATCGGAGTCTCGATTCCGAACTTTGTGCTCGGCCCCATCCTGATCCTCATCTTCGCGAGTGGGCTCGGTATCTTCCGGTCCGGAGGCTGGATGGGATGGACTGACTCCATCTTACCCAGCATTTCCCTCGGTCTCTTTTATACGGCCTACGTCGCCCGGCTTACGCGCGGCGGAATGCTCGAAGTCGTTCGTCAGGACTACATCCGCACCGCCCGCGCCAAGGGGCTGACCGAGAGGTTGGTCGTCACCAGACACGCGCTCAAGGGCGCGATTCTACCCGTCGTCAGCTACCTCGGACCCGCGTTCGCGTCCGTCATGACTGGGTCCGTTGTCATCGAGAAGGTCTTCAATGTGCCGGGCCTCGGTACCTTCTTCGTCGATGCAGCGTTCAACCGAGACTACTTCCTCGTTCTGGGTGTGATCATGGTCTACTCGACCCTCTTGGTCCTCCTGAACCTTGCCGTCGATATCCTCTATTCGGTGATCGACCCGCGCGTGAGCTACGACTGATGGCGGAACAAGAGAAACAGGAAAACGTGGAGAACCCGACCGAAGAAGCCTCAGTGACGAACGCTTCCGTGGAGTCCGCTCCCGAAGAGATCGCGGGCACCTCGCTCTGGAAGGACGCTTGGCGTCGTCTTCTTCGTAATCGCGCCGCTGTCGCTGGCGGCTGTGTCGTGCTCTTCATGATTGTGATGGCGTCCTCCTACGAGGTCGTCTCGCGCATCGGAACACGCTTCACACTGGCGGAGAATCACCCGTGTCTGCGCCACCAGCCGCCTGGCGCGCGCGGCGTTCCGCGAATTCATCACCAGTTCTTCGGCCTCGCCGCACACAGCTTTGAGTCCGTCGACCAAGACGAGAGCGGTGGCGTCGATTCCGTTGAACTGAGCTTCGCCGTACAGCGAATCGAGTTCGCACATCTGGACCGCAGCGACGATGGCTTCCTCGATATGAGAGAGCTCGAGCGCGCGCCGCGCTCGTTCCTCGTCGATGACTTCCAGCGTTTGATGAATCGCTTCGACGAGGACGAAGACGGGCAGCTCGCGGTTGGCGAGACCACCTCATTCACCGATATCTTCCCAACCTCCGAGGCCGGGCAGATTCTCCGCGTGCATGATGCCAACACGGACGGGGTGCTCAGCGCCGGGGAGTTCCCGGGGGTACCGAAACCGCGCATGTTCGTTCTCGGAACGGATAGCCTCGGCCGCGACCTGTTGACACGGATGATTTTCGGCGCGCGGATTAGTCTGCTCGTCGGTCTCCTCGCGACCTTCGTGTCCTTCGTCATTGGGGTGACCTGGGGTGCCGTCGCAGGCTTCTATGGGGGTCGCATCGACGCCGTGATGATGCGAATTGTCGACATCATCTATGGCCTCCCATTCATGTTCCTCGTCATCTTGCTGATGGTCGTCTTTGGCAGGAATTTCCTGCTGCTCTTCGTCGCCATCGGCGCCGTGAGTTGGCTGACGATGGCCCGCATTGTTCGTGGACAGGTGATTGGCTTGAAGAACCAAGAGTTCGTTCACGCAGCGCGCTCCATTGGGACGCCAGCGCCCGAGATCGTGTTCCGGCACCTGATCCCGAACGCGCTTGGGCCCATCATCGTCTACGCGACGCTCACCGTTCCGGCGGTCATGCTCCAGGAGGCGTTCCTCTCGTTCCTAGGGCTTGGCGTTCAGGCCCCGTACACGTCTTGGGGCTCGCTCGCGAGTGACGGCGCGAGCCCAGGAATCATGGTGAACTACCCGTGGCTGATCCTCTATCCGGGCCTTGCGCTGGCGGCGACGCTGCTCGCACTCAACTTCCTCGGTGACGGACTTCGCGACGCCTTGGACCCGCGCATGAGGAAAGACTGATGGCATTGCTTGAAGTGAAAAACCTCGTGACGTCCTTCCGGACTGATGAGGGCACAGTAGTCGCCGTGAACGGGCTCTCGTTTGAACTCGACGCCGGCGAGACGCTCGGCATCGTTGGCGAGTCTGGTTCGGGCAAGTCGGTGACCCAGCTGTCGATCATGGGCCTGTTGCCCACGCCGCCAGCGTCTATCGACAGCGGCGTCGCGCTTTTCGACGGACAGGACCTCCTGAAAATGCCGGCCGAGCAGCTGCGTAAGCTGCGCGGCAATCGCGTCGCGATGATCTTTCAGGACCCGATGACCTCGCTGAATCCGTTCCTTCGAATAAGCAAGCAGCTGACCGAAGTGCTGGAGATGCACACCGACCTCAACAAGCATCAGCGCCTCGACCGAGTCGTCGAGGTTCTCGACAAGGTCGGCATTCCGGACGCTCGCGATCGCGTTCATAGTTACCCGCACCAGTTCTCCGGCGGCATGCGTCAGCGCGTGATGATCGCGATGGCGCTGCTCTGCAATCCTGCGCTGCTCATCGCCGATGAGCCGACGACCGCGTTGGATGTCACGATTCAAGCGCAGATTCTCGATATCCTCCGGGAGCTCCGAGACGACTTCGGCACGGCGATCGTGCTGATCACGCACGACCTCGGAGTTGTGGCCGGGATGGCCGACCGAATCATGGTTATGTACGCCGGTCGAGTGATGGAGACGGCAGCGACCGTGTCGCTCTTCAAGAACACATCGCACCCCTACACGCTGGGGCTCCTCAAGAGCATCCCGCGTCTCGATGACGGCTCGGACCGCTTGATTCCTATCCCCGGCCAGCCCCCGGACCTCTCCGACCCGCAACCCGGTTGCCCGTTTGCTCCGCGCTGCGACTTCGCCAGCGACATCTGCAGGTCCGAGTTCCCAGGCCCAACCGAGGTCGTCGAGGGCCACACAGTGTTCTGCCATCACCCTCATGGAGGTGACGCATGAGCGCTGAGATATCGAACGAAACGCCTGCTACCGAAACGGCCACCACGGAAGCAGGAGCGCCGGCCGACATCATTTTGTCTGTAACGGACCTCAAGATGCACTTCCCGATTAGGGAGGGCTTCTGGTCCAAACAAGTCGGTGCGGTCAAAGCGGTCGACGGCGTGAACCTGGAGGTTCGCCGCGGTGAGACGCTCGGTCTCGTCGGCGAGTCTGGCTGCGGAAAGTCGACCTTCGGCCGCTGCGTCATTCGCCTCTACGAGCCGACCGAGGGCTCCATTCGACTCACGCCCAAGGGCAAGGCGCCGATCGAACTCGCAAACCTGCCTGAGTCACAGATGCGCCCGCATCGGCGCAACATCCAGATGATCTTCCAGGACCCGTTCGCCTGCCTGAACCCGCGAATGACTGTCGGGAACATCATCTCGGAGCCGATCCGCGTCCACAAGATCCTGCCCAAAGATGCCATCAAGGCGCGTGTGGCTGAGCTGATGGAACTCTGTGGGCTCAACCCTAAGTTCATCCGCCGGTATCCACATGAGTTCTCGGGCGGGCAGCGCCAGCGCATCGGAATCGCCCGAGCGCTCGCCGCAGATCCGGAACTCATCGTGTGTGACGAGCCCATCTCGGCGCTCGATGTTTCCATCCAAGCACAGATCATGAACTTGATGGGCGATCTGCAGAAGGAGCTAGGTCTTACCTACGTCTTCATCGCCCACGATCTCTCCGCAGTTCGTCACATCAGCGACCGAATTGCGGTCATGTACCTCGGGCGAATCGTCGAGGTAGCGGACGCGGAGTCACTCTACGCGAACCCGTCTCACCCCTATACAAAGGCGCTGATCAGCGCGGTTCCGATTCCCGACCCGGTCGTGGAGGCAACCCGCGAACGAATCGTCCTCAAGGGCGATGTGCCGTCACCGAGGAACCCCCCCGCGGGGTGCCGGTTCCACACGCGATGCCCGTCTGCATATGATCACTGTACGGTGGCGGAGCCTGTCCAAGTGACGGTCGCTGGCTCGCACACCGCGGCCTGCCATCTACTGGATCCGGCGGCACCCCAGCCCGAGTCGACCGCTTCGCCGGCCGAATGAGCGCCGCGATCGAGGAGTTCTTCGCGGAACTGTGGGCTGACTATGTCTGCATCGCGCCGAGCGCTGACGTGATTCACGCGATGTTTCGGGAGCAGGGCGAGCGCGTTCTGAATGACCATGTGGCGTTCCGTACGTTCTCCGGTCCCCAGATCGGAATCGAGGCGCTCGAGCCGCATCTGATAGCGCTTGGTTACAGACGACACGCGCCGTACCGGTTCGAGGCCAAGCGACTTGATGCGTGGTCGTATCTTCCACCGGACTCGAAGTACCCGCGTGTCTTTCTCTCGGAACTCAAACGCGACGAATTTGAGGGAAAAGTCAGAACGATCGTCGACAGGCTGGCGGAATCGATCGCCGAGGATGCTGCCGCATGTTCACACGTGTTTCACGCAGGACGGCTCTGGCCAGCAATCACGTTGGCGGAGTACGAGCTGCTCGCTTCCGAAAGTGAGTATGCTGGCTGGCTCGCATCGCTGGGTATGCATGCGAACCATTTCACGATCAGCGTCAACGAGCTCCAAAAAACGTCAACGCTGGAGTCGGTCCTGGATTGTGTCGAAGCCGCTGGGCACGCCATCAGCGAAGCCGGGGGCAGGGTGAAAGGCTCGGCCGAAGTGTTGCTTGCCCAAGGCTCCACCCGCGCCGACCGAATGTTCGTCGAGTTCGCTGACGGAAAACTCAAGGTGCCGACGTGTTACACGGAGTTCGCCCACCGGTTCCGCGACGAGGAAGGGGAGCTCTATGAGGGCTTTGTACCCGCGTCCGCCGACCGTATCTTCGAGTCGACCACGCGCTGAGGCATCTCAGCGCGGTGGGCGCTGCTACTTCAGCAACACACTAAAGCCGCGGGGAATCGCCGCCTCGAACATGAGGGGCGCTCCAGTTCTCGGGCAGGTTACCTCAAGCTTGTGCATGTGCAGTCCCATGCGGCCGCCGCCCTTTCCGTAGCGGGAGTCGCCGACGATCGGGAAGCCGAGCCAGGCGAGGTGGGCCCGAACCTGGTGCTGGCGGCCCGCGTTCAGCGAGAGTTCCAGCAGCCCACGGATGCTTCCCGCCTCTAGGCGCTTGTACTCGGTGAGTGCGCTTTTTGCGTCTGGGTGGTCTCCGACGAGGGCCCGAAACCCTGCCTTGTCCATACCCAGAGGCTCCTCGATCCTGCCGCTCTCTTGTTCCGGAATGCCTTCGACGATCGCCAACGCTGTCCGTCTCACTTCATGCCATGTCTGCGCGACGTCGTTCCGAATCTCTCGGGATGTCGCGAAGAGCAGCACCCCGGACGCGTCGCGGTCGACGCGGAACACCGGCCAAAGAGTCGCGGGTCGATTGGGGTGAGAGAGCTGCGCTCGAACGATACCA
Source organism: Bradymonadia bacterium (assembly GCA_047629415.1). GTDB lineage: Bacteria > Myxococcota_A > Bradymonadia > REDH01 > REDH01 > CBDUJZ01. The sequence goes on from JBLHWZ010000035.1 coordinate 19,372, forward strand.
AGCGCGTGGCCTTCTCCTTCCTTGGACGACGCCACGGAGAGCAGACCGGCCGGCTTATTGACCGCAACCAAGCCATTCTCGTTGTAAATCAACTTGAGTGTGCGTGCTCCGTCGCGCGGCTTGGTGCCCATTGCATGCACCTCAACTTCGTCGCCGACTTCCAGTTCGTGGTCGAACTGCGTGATTGGCTCTCCGTTCACGAGCACTCGCCCGCTATTCAACCGTTGCTTCACTTTGGTGCGAGACCAACCGTGAAGGAACTGGGAGAGAAACGGGAGTAGAGGCGTAGCCTCCTTGACGCGTGTGCGTTGGGACATGGTGTGCCGTTGGGAAAAGTCAGCGCGCGGTCCGTACCCGGTTTGCTGCCGAATTGCGCGCTTTTTCCTTTGTTGTTGGGTCCACGGACCCTCGCGATGCGGGCGCCTGTCAGTCGGCTAGCTACTCATCCCAGCGGCTCGCCGGCCTCTAACTTCGCGATGAATTTGTCGAACCGCCTCTGCCGCGTCTCCGGCCTCTTCGCCGAACTGAGCCCATAGGCGATCGGATACCATTTCGTCTTCGTCAGCGTCGCAAAGAACGCCTTCGCCTTTGGTCGCGCCTCCAGCGCATCGAGGAAGTCTGCGGGGATCACCATCTCGCTCGCGGTGTAGGCCGCGTCCCAGCGGCCATCAGCCCTTGCGGTCCGAACATGGACCATCCCTTGCTCCCGCATTCGGTCGCCCGCGATGAGCCGTTCGACGTGCTCCACGTTGCGTTTGGACCAGTTGCTGCGTTTGCGTCTTGGCGTGAATCGCTGAAGGTAGGCACTCGCGTCGAGCGATTTTTTCACTCCGTCGATCCAGCCCCAACAGAGAGCCTCAATGACCGCTTGTTCCCAGGTCACGCTGGGTTCTCCTGACGCCTTCTTGAAGATCTTGAGCCATAGCTCGGTCTCCGAGTCGTGATGCTCTCTAAGCCAAGCTTCGAAGTCAGCGGGCGTGGGAAACGCGTGAGTTTGGTCTTGTTGGGGTTCGGGCATCGTTGTTGGACCGGGATCACACTCTTCGTCGCGCCATTGTGCTCGGTCGAATCCCGGGGAGCATGTCCCGGCTTCCACCCAGTCTCCATCGAGGAATTCGAACATCCTGTTCTCGGGCCAATCGCAGCCCATTTCACCGAGTCGCTGCGTGGCAACCAGACGTCCCGGTCCATTGTCTTGCGGATCGACCGTCACGAGCTGTGCGTGCTCAGAGCCCCAGACCGCGCGATAACCGCCCTCGTTGCATACCGTAGCGACGACCTACTCACAGTCCGCGTGATTTCTGCAGTCTCCCAGGAAGGCGACTAGATCCAGGTCTCCAGTTCCGTCGACGTCTGCGTACTGAAGTCCGTCGGCGTCGGTTGAGAACAGCGCGTCTCGTCTTGCGACGACGGAATCTTCAGAGCCCGTCCAGTCGCATGGCGCGGTGGAGCAACTCCTCTCACTGGCACCTGTGTTCGTCGCAGTCGCCGGAGGTTCCTGGGCCCCGGAACAAGCGACGAGGAGCGTAGCCGTTGTCGTTAGAAGTCGTCTCACGCTGTTTGCGTCAGTTTCGGCGGGCATCGAGGATCGCGAGCTCGCCATCGAAGTCCACGTGGCCACTGTCACGCGGCCCATTGTAATAGGCGCGCATCCGCAGGCGCCCGTCGTGGGTCTCTAGCACTAGGTAGCGAACGGTGCCCGACTCGAGGTTGAGCGAGCTCAGGCCTCGGTCCAGTGCGTCGTTGAGGTCGGACCAAGGGAAGTCCGCTACTCGGAAAGTTCGAGCGTCGAGTTCTTCATCCGCGCGTACCGGTTGGGGTGTCGGCGCCTCGACATCGACTCCGCGCACGACCCACTGGTTGAGGTGCACCGGGTTCATTGGGTCACGCAACTCAAGGACCGCATAATCTGCGTGGATTGCGACCTTGGTGGCCCGAATCGGTCGGCCAATCTCATTCGCGATCGCTGCGAAGGTTGGGACCAGTCCATTGGGCTGGAAGAACTCGCCGCACACCCCGTTGACCTGCCGCCCCTCGAACTCCTCGGGAGTCATCGTCCCCCATGCGCATCCCGTGGCGAACACGAAGGCGAACCCGGCAAGGCAGACCCAATGTTGGCGGAACCCCTTCATGAGTCGGACACCAGCAGTCGATTCTTGGGCCGGCGTGCCAGCAGAAGCACGGGCCCTAACAACATCGAAAGTAGGCAGAACGCCATCGCGAAGAGCACCCCGAGCGTCAGAGCCTCGTTCGGAAGGGTCGCGCATCCCAGCGAGTCCAGGCAGTACAGGCGTCCGCTGACGGAGGTCGTCCCAGGCTCCGGGTAGGAGACTGACCGCACGACGACCGCCTCAAGCGTGCCATCTGGACACAGAATCGGAGCCGTGATTTTCAGCGCAGCTGGGGCGATCGCTGCCCCGACGACGCCGAGCATTAGTGCGAGGAAGGCGATCACACTGGCGGCGGCGATCACCGCACCCGCACCCGACTTACCGCCGCTCATATGTGCCTGCCTCGCATCATGCAGCGACATGACGCGGCACCACCTTGCAGGTCAAGCGTGCCCTCGCCAGTTCCTACTCGGCTGCTCGCAGGAGGTTCCCGACGTGCGCGCTGTAAACGGCGGCTCCTTGGGCGCTCACGTGGTCCGCCTTCTCCAGATTCTCGACCGGCGTTCGCAATGGTTCAGGCTCAGTGAAGACCACGTGCGGATGAGCCTCCGCATACCCTCCCAGGAATCGCCGATACCCGTCGAACCAAGCGGAGAACTCCGGGTCGTCGATCAGGCGGTCGAGCACCGGCGGCATCACCAAGTGTAAGGTCAAACCTGCCTGTTCGGTGAGTGCGACGAGGGCATCAATGCCTGATGTACTCCACTCCGAACAATAGAAATTCGCCTCACGAATCAGCGCCATGTGCACGTCGAAGTCGCCGTTCGCACGCGCCACGTTGGCCTCCATCGGCATGAATCCATCGGCCTCGAAATGGATGACCGGCGGGTCGCTCGTGAATACTTGGAGTGAGGAGACGGACTGCGAGTAAAGCGGGAACCGGCCGCTCACGGCGTTGCGAACTCGGTCGCCTCGGGACAGGTTGAACTCGGGTACACGTCCTGCCCACGCGTGCGATCCGATCGGGATCTTCCAAAGCATCTGAATCAGCCGGTCATTCTCGCGCTGCCACGTATCCCAGGTGTGGATCATTACGACCGCGCCGGGCGCACCTACGGTCTCCATATAGAAATCGAGAATCCAGGCGTCGTCCGCGACCGTTGCGCTACCGATGGTGCAGAGGTTGAGCGCGGTCTGGCCGGTTACTTCCTCGATCACGGTCGGAATGACGGATTGATTGCAGCTGGAGTCTCCGACAAAGAGCCAGTCGGCTGGCTCGATCGCCTGCTCCGCCAGGTTCCACTTGTGTACGACGACTTCGTACCCTCGGTTTCGGGGCTCAACGTTGAGGGCGCCCCACACGTACGAGTTGATGAGCAGTACGATCGCGAGCGCACCGGTAAACGTGATGAGGACCGAGCGTGGCCCGGATTCATTTAGCTTCTCCCCAGGAGGAGCCAGGATGGTCTTGAGATCCGTCATTGGCCGCTAGAATTGGAAGTAGAGGAACTCGCTACCAGAGCGAATGCCAAAGAAGAGAATGCCAGCGAACAGACCCGCGTGGATGAACATGCGAATCGGCACCGGCGAGTTCGCCATGACCAGCAGGTCGCCTTGACGCTGCTGCCATACCTGCACGACCACGAGCGGCACCCACAAAATTCCGACGCGCAGTAGCATCGAGGTGCTCTGTTCCGAGAAGCTGAGCCCCACGTTGGAGAACCACCAACTGATTTCCGCCAGGGTGGTGCAGCGGAAAAGAACCCAGCCGCACACAGTGAACGCAAACATCATCGGCACGCGCCAGCCCCATCCTAACCAGCCGGCTAGGCCGCTCTCGGCCGGGTCGTCACGGAGCACAGGAGTGACCCGGTATACGACGAGAAGCGCTGCGTGGAAGGCTCCCCAGAGAACGAAGTTCCAGGACGCACCGTGCCAAAGCCCGCCGAGCAGCATGGTAAGGCAGAGGTTCCGGTAGGTGAGGAGTGTGCCTCCCCGGTTTCCGCCCAGCGAGATGTACAGATAGTCCCGCAGCCACGACGAAAGCGACACGTGCCACCGCCGCCAGAAGTCGCTCGGATTGCGGGCGAAGTACGGCAGCTTGAAGTTCACCATCAGATCGAACCCAAGCAGCTTTGCGGTGCCGCGCGCGATGTCGCTGTATCCGGAGAAGTCCCCGTAGATCTGTAGCGTGAACGCCAGCGCTCCGGTCACTAAGTCGATCCCGCTGTAGGCCTCGATATTGTTGAAGACGTTGTCGCTACGAAGGGCAGCGCGGTCGGCGATCACCACCTTCTTAAAAAGTCCCCACAAGATCAGATGGGAACCCGCGTTGACCTGTCCCCATGTCAGGTTCCGTGGCTTCGAGATCTGTGGGAGTAGGGCGCTGGCGCGTTCGATCGGGCCAGCGACCAGCTGCGGGAAGAAGGCGACGAAGAGCGCGAAGTCTAGGAAGTCGTCTGTTGGCTCTAGCTTCTCGCGGTACACATCGATCGTGTAGCTCAGCGTCTGGAACGTATAGAACGAGATTCCGACGGGCAGCACGATGTTCAGCGTAACGAAATCCGGTGTGATTCCGAACGAGCCCAACATATTCGTCATGCTGTCGACGAAGAAGTTGAAGTACTTGAAGAAGCCCAGGATCGAGAGGTTCACGCCGACCGACGTGAGCATCAGTTTCTTGCGGGTGTCCCTGGTGGTGCTGGCCTGGATCCTCTTCGCGAGGAAGAAGTCGACCACGGTCGAGAGTGCTATCAGGGCGAGGAATCGCCAATCCCACCACCCGTAGAAGACATAGCTCGCAACCAGCAGAAGCCGGTTCTGGCCGCGTCTTCCCTTGGTCATCAAGTACAGCGTGTACGTGATGGCGAAGAACAGAATGAATGTCTCGGAATTGAAGAACATGTAGCGTCGGAGGTGCCGGCGAACCGGCTTCGTTTTGGGCCCACCTGCCCATGGTTCAGCATCAAACTGCAGTCTACGAGCACCCGCCTATGTAGCGGGTTGTGAGTGGCGGGCGAAGTGCCTGGATTCGATCCGCTACGCAAGGAACGCCGATCGCAGCCTACGAGTTTTTGGCCGATGGGAGCCAACGCCGTACCCTCGCCAGACACACAACCGAGCACAGTCATGCGTTCAGTCCCCATTCTCTTGTTAGTCCTCTCCGTCGGCTCGGCATGTTCTCGCGATGCGGAGCCGAATTTGCCGGAAACGGAGCCATCGAGCGCGGAGGCAGAGAGCTCCGAGCAGGCCACGGCGCCTCCCGAGGTGGCAGAGCCCGCCGAGATCCCGCCTGTGGAACAAGCGGTCGAACCGGCCCCGAGTCCTGAAGCCATCGCGGAACCTGTCGCTCTGGTCCCGGCCGTTGACGAAACCATCTGCGCCGGTGAGATCGTTCGCGCCGTAGTTGCTCATGACGTGCAGGAGCGAGAACCGGTCGGGACCGACGGACCGTTCAGGGCGGACGGTGAACCGACCTACGTCTTCATGCAGGTTAACAATCCTGACGGGCCGGAGAAGGAGTACACCCTCCGGTGGCTCTATTCAGGAAGTGACGCCGCGCCGTTTACGCAGAGCATCACCGCAGGGGTCTCCCCAATGTGGAGGACGTGGGCCCGCCACCGGATTCGCGAGGGGCAGGTCGGGACTTGGACGGTTGAGATTATCAACCCCGATGGCTGCGTTGCCGAGACCGTCTCGTTTGAAGCCATCGGGCCAGGTTAGAGCCTGCCCGTCTGGCCATTGACTGTTGCCTCAGTCGAGGTCCGCTAGCACTCGCTGGGTGTCGAGTACTGCTCCGGAGTCGCTGATTGCGCTGACCGTCATGACTCCGTCGAGGACCTGGACGTAGAGAAAGTGATGGTCGTGAATCTGGAGAGCGATCTCCGGCCAATCGCCGACGCGCCAGAGAAAGCTGTCAGTGTCGATCGAGCCACCAGCGCCACCGGTCGTGAACCACGTGATCCCACCGTCCGTTTCGGGCGTGTACGCATAGAGATGGTTGTGTCCGTTAAACACGACGTCCACGTCCAGCGACTCGAGAAGAGGCTCCAAGGACTCTCGGATCCAGGGTGCCTCCATCTCTCGGATAAACGTGAGCACGCCCCCAAACCAGAAATCGATGCGCGGGGGCTTGTGGAACGCCGCGCCGCGGAACGTTGCCGATGTGGCCGCCTCGCTCTCAAGGGCCGCGACGATACACGCGCGCTGATCGGAGCCCTCGTCGATGGAAAGCTCAGAATCGATGAAGACCATGAAGAAGTCGCCATAGGACCAGCCAAAGCAGTGCTCGTCCGCGGGCTGCGACATGTACTCGTCAAACAACGCGGCACCCGAATCACTATATCGTTCGTGATTGCCAGCCGCGACAAGGTAAGGGACCTGACGAGCGAACGGATCCATGGGGCCGAAGAGCTGGGACCGGTATTCACCCCGCGTACCGTTCTGCACGCAGTCGCCGGTTGAGAACGCGAAGGATGGATCCAACTCCAGCATCTCATCGGAGATGGTCGAGAACATGTCCGGTCCGTTCTGGTTGTCGCCCCACACGACGAACGAGAACGGCGCGCTCACGCCGGGTTCCGGTGCTGTACGGAATGAAGATGTCTCTGAACTGCCCCCCGGCCAGGTCAGTCGGTACCCATAGGTAGTTTGTGGCGCCAACCCCTCGATGCGGATCTCATGGGTCGTGCCGGCTTCGGTTTCGCTCCACTCCTCCGTGCTGCCATCGGGAAGGTCGAGTTCGAGGGTGCCTACCGACGACTCTGATGACTCCCATCGCACGGAAACCGCCTCGTGGGTGACCCACATCAAGTAGGGCTCAGCTCGGAGTGCGGGCGCGGGGGTCTCTCCTCCAACGCAGCCGGAGACTGCGTCAAAGTAGGCGTCGTTATCCGAACCGACATTTCGAGTCCCCTGCAACGTGATGTCGATAGTGCGTGTTCCGACCGGGAGCTCGCCAGTGACTGAACGAGCCGTCCAGGAGTCGCGTGTCCAAGGTCCGCCAGACGACTCCGAGAGTAGCAGCTCCGCTGCGTCGAAGGTTCGGAATGCCAATGCCGCCTCATCGTCGCCGGACCAAGTCCGGACTTGCGCCGAAAGGGTGAATTGAACGCCCCCGGCATCGATATCAGCGGCCCACTCGGAGACTTCGAGCGTTTGGGCCAGTTCAGAACTACCGGAGTCGCCAGCAGCAAAGGAGGAGTCCCCCTCATAAGCATCCGGTGTACCGGCGAAGCCTGACCCTTCAACTGTCACGAACGAGCCTCGGGTGACGGTCCATCCTGCCAGGCCGTCTTCCGCACCAGGATTTGTGACGAGACCACAGACGCCGTCGTCCGGCAGCGGCGGAACGTCTGGTGGAGTGTCTTCTGCGACGTCGGGCTCGGCGTCGGGACCTCCGGAGTCCGAGGCATCCGAGTCGGGATCAGTGTCCGCGATTGTGTCTTGCTCGACATCTGGAGCAACGTCCGGCTCGGTGTCCGCATCGTCTCCAGTGTCCGAGACGGCCGAGTCCGCGTCGGCGTCGACTCCGACGTCGGGGCTGTCCGGCTCTGCGTCGACGGAGTCGGGCTCGGCATCTTCGCGAGCTGCGTCCTCCTGCCCAACGTCTGCTGGCCCGACATCTTCTGGGTCGGCGTCTGCTGGCCCGACATCCGCAGCAGCGTCTGGTCCGACGTCCGCGGAGTCGGGACTCGTGTCCTCTTCAGCGCCAGCGTCGGAGCCTATGGTGGCGTCGGCCCCAACGTCGATTGTGTCGTCGGTGCCTAGGTCAATCACCTCGGCGTTGGGGTCAGACGAAGCGGCGTCGGTTCCGCACGCGAAGAGCGTGAACGAGAAGAGGCCGAGCAGACAGAGACGGTATTGCATAGAGAAAGCCTGTTGTGAGCGCCGCGGGACTATGACGGGTTTGGGCCTCTCGCGCACGCGACTCCGCACAGGACGCCGCTGCTTTGGCTCGCTGACGTGTCGCGGTACCGTCGCAGCGGACGAAAGAAGGCGAGGGCTGGAGAACGGGTCGGGGTGGGCGTCGCACAGCAAGTTCGCGAGTTTACGCTCACTTGTCACGAGACGAGTAGGCGGCCGACGTGAGTACATCTGGCCTTCAACGGCCGGAAGAAGAACTTCGCCTTCCCCAAGGGAACGGCGAGGACTTGAAACGGAGGTTCACTCTGGGCCCCTTCGTCGAGGAGGTCACCGGCCTCGCGCAATGTCGTGCGGAGATGTACCAGATCGGTTCGATCGAATGGGCGACGCTGCGATTCTTTGCCAGCGCTCATCCCCCGATCGTGTGACTTAGGAAGTGGGTTGACGAGCCCTATCGTTTGTTCGCCCCAAAGAAGCTCATCAGTGAGCTGCCAGAGTTATGACCACCCCAGCGCGCATGGCGCAAACCCCGGACCCACATGGCTTTTGATGAAGAAAAACGGGCGGCTCGGTCGCTCCTGGCTGCAATCGAGGACGGTACGACCTCGACCAGCGATACGTACTACCAACTTAAGGACGCGGACCCGACGCTCGTCTATTTCATCTTTACTTGGATCCGCGCCACCTATCCGCCTAGCCATCCGGCCGCCGGCGGTGTGCTCGGACGGCTCGGCGACCTCTGCACGAAGTACCCTGATGCAGCTCGAATCGCTGCATCAGGCAAGGCTGATTCTGTCGTCGATTGGTTCGAAGATGCCTACGAGTACCGAGAGTACGGGTCGGCGGAATTCGTGGATTTGATCGTGGAGAAGCTCGAGGGGTAGCGCGCGAAGCCGAAGCCTCCGCGGGTGTCCTTGGCCGTTCGAGCGTGCCTCGCTGCTAGAGGTTTCGTCTTCGGCATCGCGGTAGATCGTGTTTAGGGCGCGGCTCACAGCGGCGCTGCTCCTTCTCGGTCTCCGTCTCCGCCTCTCGCCGGCCGTCTGCTCGAATCGACTTGGGACAGGCCGAGTAGCGTTTGCTATGACCGGGCGGCTCCCGTCTGCTCGCCAACCCCGCAATGGTCTTCAACTCCTTGCTCTTCGTCGCCTTTATTGGCGTCGTGTTGATCGTCTCAAGGTCGAGCCTTGGATGGTCCGTTCGCAAGGGGTTCCTGACGGTCGCGAGCTACGCGTTCTATGCCGCGTGGAATCCGCTCTTCTGCATCCTGATTCTCTTTTCGACCCTGGTCGATTGGCGCATTGGACTCAGGCTAGAGGGATCCGAGAGTTCAACCGTTCGCAAGACGCTGGTGACTACCAGTCTCGCGGTGAACCTCGGGCTCTTGGGAGTGTTCAAGTACGGCCAGTTCCTCACGGACAACTCGATCGCACTGGCCAACGCCGTCGGTCTCGACTTCCAGCCGGTGGAACTCGGTATTCTCCTGCCGGTCGGCATCTCGTTCTACACGTTCCAAACGCTGAGCTATACGCTTGACGTCTACCGGAGGCGCATCCCGGCGACGCGTAGTCTGAATGACTTTGCGCTCTTCGTTGCCTTCTTCCCACAGCTTGTTGCTGGACCAATTGTTCGTGCCGCAGATTTTCTTCCGCAGCTGAAGGGGGAGAAGCGAGCGACGCCGGAGCAGTTCGGATGGGGCATCTCGCTACTGACACTTGGGCTCTTTCAGAAGGTCGTCCTGGCCGACCACCTGATGGCCCCGGTTGTCGACCGGATCTACGCGCCCACGTTCGACGCGAATACAGTCGCCGCCTGGGTCGGGACACTCGCTTTCAGTGGTCAGATTTTCTACGATTTCGCTGGCTATAGCCTCTGCGCGATCGGCGTCGCGCTCATGCTCGGCTTTGCACTGCCCGATAACTTTAGGCGTCCATACGGTGCGCTCGGGTTTAGTGACTTTTGGCGGCGCTGGCACATCACCCTCTCCAGTTGGCTCCGCGACTACCTGTACATCTCGCTCGGTGGAAATCGGTCGGGTGTCGTCAAGATGTACCGCAATCTATGCCTCACGATGCTGCTCGGCGGCCTGTGGCACGGGGCATCGTGGAACTTCGTGATTTGGGGGGCGCTGCACGGTGGGTTCTTGGTGATCGAACGGCTGGTTCGCGATGCCACAGCCGGCAATGCTCGGTTCAAAAGCTCCTTCGCGCAGCTCTTCGGTCGACTCGGAACCTTCGCGCTCGTCTGTATCGCGTGGGTCTACTTTCGCGCCGCAGACCTCCCGACCGCATGGCGAATCAACCGCGCCATGTTCGGCTTCGGCGGCGCGGAGGGCGCGCG
>JBLHWZ010000036.1:0-29508 GCA_047629415.1 Bradymonadia bacterium
TCGCGAAGGAGTCTCGGTAGTGACACGCTATCGATTCATCCACGTGGAGGAGGCGAACCACGCGATCTCCCTGATGTGCGGCGTGATGCGTGTGAGCCGGTCCGGGTACTACGACTGGCGCAGGACGCGTTCAGAACGCGGACCCGGGCGTCACTCGGACTTTGACCGCTTGGTGCGTGCAGCGTTCGACGAGAGCTACGGTCGCTACGGCAGCCGGCGAATTCAGTGCGAGCCCAACGAGGCCGGAGTCGATTGCAGCCGTTCTCGGGTCGCTGCATCGATGCGACGCAGCGGCCTCGTTGCGCGCGGTCGCAAGAAGTTCAAAGCGACCACCGACAGCAATCACTCCCACCCGATCGCCCCGAATCTACTAGACCGAAACTTCGCTCCCTCCGGGCCAAACGAGGCTTGGGTCGGAGACATCACGTACGTGTACACGGCGCAGGGCTGGCTCTATCTCGCCGTCATTAGCGACCTCTTCTCCCGGCGCCTGGTGGGCTGTCTTGTCCTCGAACTCATCAGGTCCACCGGACCTCCAAGAGGTCGGTGGCAGGCGGTCCTCTACAAGGCACGATGGGCGCAAGCTGGAAGTGAGGGCTAAATCGAAGATCGGAGCCGAAGCGCTGCATGACAGTGAAGCCGCCAAACGGGGGAACGTTCGACGCCAATGCCGCGCGCGCCACAGTCCGTCGCTTCACTTGGTGGATGAAGGTATTGAGAAGCGCCGAGTAAATCGCTGGGTCGTAGGCCACCCGGAGGCGGAGTTCGAACGGGTCTGCACCCGCTGCCGAGCACGGGGGATTTGGGTGTCTATGAGGGTGAAAGTGGTCACAGGCGGGTGACGGGAGCCGCGCTTTCAACCTACTGAAACCCCACACGATCTGGCTATGAGGAGGGTCCGGAGCGTCGTTTCATGTCTTCGTTCGGAGTTGGCGGGAGGTTCACTATCCTAGCTCACGACACACTAACGGAGCGCGCAGGATATCGGTCGCTGGGCGCAGGCGCAGACCCGACTGCGGAGAGACGCAACATCCCGAGCTGACCACTCATCGCGGATACCCTCTTCATCGTCCGAGGATTCCAGCGCACCGCCGAATCCGCTAGAACTAGGCCATCGACTCAATCACCCCAGATCAACGTGCGCCGTCTATCCCTGCTCGTCCTTCCGCTCCTCCCGCTCCTCGGGTGCTCCAACGACAGTGGATCTGGCGGCGCTGATGTCGACACCAATCCCGGAACGGATGTCGACACCTCCGATATCGCGGCTGACGCCGAGCCGGACGCGCTAGATGCCGCCGTCGATACCAGCGACGCGGCGGAGGCATTGGACACGGCGGAGGATGCCACAGACGTCGCGGACGCCGAACCGGATGCAGAGCCGGCGCCGGAGCCACTGACGCTGGAAGAAGCGCACGCACGCGTCGACCCGTTCTACGGCTCCGGTGGAATCGGGTTCGGTTACGCCTCCGGCACGCCCGCTGCACAAATGCCAAACGGCTTCGTAAAGGTCGGACCCGACACCACAGCCGGAGGAGCGCACGCCCCTCAGAATCATTTCAGCGGCTACTATTATCTCGACCCGCACGTTCGTGGTTTCAGCCATATCCGGCTCGTCGGCACCGGCGCAGCCGACCTCGGCAATCTCCGTTTCACCCCGCTCGCCGAGGCTGACGACGAGCCTTGGCGCTCTTGGACCGCGCTCGACAAGGAGACCGAAGAGGCGGCGCCGGGCTACTACCGGTGCGATCTGCCCACCGAAGGCGTTACGGCCGAGATGACCTCCGGATGGTTCTCCGCCATTCACCGCTACGCGTACGACGCTGGCGCGGTTCTGCAGATCGACCCCGCCTCCTCAATCGTCGGCGAAGGCGTGGAGCTCGCGTCGATCGCGTGGGACGGAAGCGAAGTTCAGGGCGAGGTCGAATTCGATGGCCCCTTCACTGGGCGCTCGCGAGGCTTCACGCTCTCGTTCAGCATCACATTTGATGTCGAACCAGATTCCGTAAGCGGATGGGACAATGATGGCCTCGTGGATGGGACCGAGTTCGACGGCACGCGCACCGGCATGGTCTTCACGTTCCCAGAAGGATCTACGGTCGAAGCGCGCGTCGGACTCTCGCTGATCGGTGTTGCCGAGGCGAGCGCAAATCGCGTCGGGGAGGCCGGACCAGACCAGACCCTCGAGGGGCTCCGCGCCGAGGCGTCCACAGCGTGGGACGGCGTCGTCGGGAACGTGCAAATCGCCGGCGGAACGTTGCGAGAGCAGCGCATCTTCTATTCGTCGCTGTACAACGCCTACCGAATGCCGACTCGGCTCTCCGAGCCGGACGGTCGCTATCGCGGATTTGATGGCGAGGTGCACACCGCCGACGGGCACGACTACGTCAGCGACCTGTCGATGTGGGACACCTATCGCACGCTGCACCCCTGGTACTCACTGACCGATCAGCCTCGGCAGCGTGACGCGTTACGCTCGTTGCTCTTGATGGACGAGCAAGGCGGCGACGGTGTGCCGCGGTGGCCCGCGATGTTGGGCGAGACTGGCAGCATGATCGGCGAATCAGCAGACATCGTCTTCGGCGACGCGGCGGCCAAGGGCGTCGAAGGCATTGATTGGGGCGACGCATTTGAGGCGCTCTATCGAAACAGCTACGAGCGAACATACAGCGACGACGGCACGGGCCTCGGCCGCGAGGGCATCGAGGACTACGTGACGCTCGGTTACCTCCCATACGAGCGCTACGACGAGTCGGTATCGAAGACGCTCGAATATGTTTGGAACGACTTCGGTTTGGCCTCGGTTGCTCGTGCCGCTGGCGAGACAGAGATGGCCGCCGAGCTCGAAGAGCGCTCGCTGTCCTTCACAAACACCATCCGACCGGAACACGGGTTCCCTTGGCCACGAGACGCCGCCGGCGAGTTCGACCCGGACACTTCTGAGCGCTCGGTCTACATGCGAGGCGGCCCCTTCACGGAAGGCTCCGCCTGGCACTGGCGGTTCTACGGCTGGCACGCTCCAGAGGTCCTCGCGGAGATGGTGGGTGGTGACGTGGCACTGCGCGAGGCTCTCGAGCGGTTCTTCGCAGACTCTCGCTTGGGCGAGGAGGGGCGTCCGAACAACGCGCTGCCCGACCCGTTCTACTGGCACGGAAACGAGCCGGCGCTGCATGCTGCGGCGCTCTTCGTGGCGGCGGGCGACGCGAACCGCGGGACGCACTGGGCACGTGAGATCATGGAGCGCCTCTACAATGACACTCCGGACGGAATCCCAGGTAACGACGACGGAGGAACCCTTTCAAGCTGGTACCTGTTTACGTCTATCGGAATGTATCCCGTCGCTGGCTCCAACCTCTACTACCTGACGGCGCCGCTCTTTGAGGAGGTCCGGGTCGACTTGGGAGACGGGGAAACCCTGACCCTCCTCGCACCGGGTGCCTCCCACGAGAATCGCGAAATTGTCGGCGTCACTCTGAATGGCGACCCGATGGATTCCTTCGAGATTCGCCACGGACAGCTCGCAGGCGCCACCATCGAATTTGAGCTAGTGGAGCCGCAATGAGCGACGAAAAGATACAGACACGCGCCATCGCAGGCGCTGGCAACGACTTCCCCAAACAACGACCGGTCGCGTTGCCGATCGTACAGACCACGAACTTTCTCATCGATGATGAGCTAAATGCGGCGTTCGACCGCGGCGACTACCGGACGCAGTACCTTTACACGCGTCACTCCAACCCAACTGTCGACGCGCTACAGCGGCGTCTGGCGGAGCTACACACCGCGGAAGATTCTGTGTGTATGGCGAGCGGTATGGCCGCGATCTCAGCGGCGTTCGTGGGGCTCACGGAGCCCGGCGATGGCGTGCTCGCAGACACGGTGCTCTACGGCGCCACCACAACCTTCCTCTCAAAGTACCTCGCCGCCATGGGACGAGAGGTCGTCTTCGCCGACTTCTCCGACGTCGACGCGGTGGACTCCGCGCTAGCCCGGCTCGCTCGGCCACGCCTCGTCTACGGCGAGACGTTCTCCAATCCGCTGCTCCGCGTGCTCGACCTCCCTCGGATCGCGGCGCAAGCACACGCCGTGGGCGCCCTGCTCGCTGTCGACAATACCTTCGCGAACCCCACCGTCTGCAGACCACTCGAGCACAGTGCGGACATCGTAATCTCGAGTCTCAGTAAGTCGGTGTCGGGGCATAGCGATGTTCATGGAGGCTTGGTCTGCGGAAAACACGAACACGTCCAGCAAGTGTGGCACGCGATGATTCACCTTGGCTCCTGTTTGGATCCGCACGCGGCCTATCTCATCTGGCGAGGGCTCAAGACGATCTCGATGCGGACTGACACCGCTGCCGAAAACGCTCTGCTGATCTGCGATGCACTCGCCAGTCACCGGGGAGTGGAACGCGTGTACCAACCCCCCGTCCAAGACTGCCCGTGGCTAAGACATCGCGGTTCGATGTTGGCGTTTGTCGTCCAAGGCGGGAACAAACGGGCCAAGGCGCTGATGAACGCACTGCGCGTGATGGTACCGGCGACGTCGCTTGGCGGAGTCGAGACGCTCGTCTCGCTCCCGTACAATACGTCGCACCGCACCCGTGACGCGCAGGAGAAAGTGGGGCTCCTCCCCGGTACCGTTCGACTCAGCGTGGGTTGCGAGCACCCCGACGACCTCATCGCCGACCTCCAGCAAGCGATGGCGGCGACCCACGCGTAGCTGCGGCCACGCAGCAGCGCGATGCCCTAGCAAAACGATGCGGCGAAGCGCCCTGGGGCGGGTGGTGCCTTGAGGAAGGCCAGGGAACTAGCGAATGAGTCGGCATTGCATTCCCAGACGCACCCACTAGATTATGGGTCCTACCTTACCCGATACCGACCTACCTATTGCGACCCCTCCTCCTCGTCCCCATCGTGTGCTCGCTCGTCGGGTGCAGCGAACTCCGAGAAGCGCCTGAACCGCCAGACATGGCCGATCAGTTTCAGCGCCTTGAGGCCCCAACCGGCCTGCTGACCGCGAGCTCTGTCGCGCGCTTCGCCGGGCGGGTCGAGGTGGCAGAGGCGGCGTACGCTCTGTTACGTGCTCGATTTGTGTCCGCGACCGCCGCCTTAACAAGCTGGGATTCGAGCGCCATCGGAGAGTACCGAGATGCATCCGGCTGGTTCACTGTCACCGAGCCTTGCGAACTCGGTGGAGAATTCAGTTTGACCGGCCAGTTTCAGGGCGAGCTTGTCGAACCAACCCTTTGGGGCGAGGTCACGAACTGTGGCTACAGCAGCCCGACCGGGCCGGTTTGGGTTGACGCTGAGTTCCTGGTCGACGGCGCCATTGCCAGCACGCTTGAAGAACTCTCCGGTCGACACAGCGAGATCGCGATGCGGGGCACGCTCCGAACCGGTGTGGGTTCTGAGTCACTCCGAGTGGTTTACGCGGCTCGATTGCTCGATCCGGTGGGCTTTAGAGCCGCCCTTCGGGGCTCGGGCGGCGACGTTCACTACGAGCGCACAGACGTTGGTTCGACCGTCCTCATCGAAGACCTTGAGGACTTCTGGTCCTGCGACCTCACCGGACGAAGATGCGATTCGGATCCCCTCAACTCGCTCTCCTGGTAGCCGGCCTCGCTTACTCGGCGAGCTCGTCCGCACAGTCTGAAGAACCTGTCGACACGGCCGACGAGCGGGAAGACTTCCGAGACCTGAGGGCAGGATGGACAGCCGGCGCCGGTGGAGGCAGAGCCGGAATCAACAAGGTAGTGGTTGGCCTCACCGATTGGCTCGACCTGGGGATCGACGTGCTGCCCTACTTCGTGGGTGCACCCAACGGAGAGGTCCGGATGCGACTCGCCGACGGGAAACGATGGGCAGTGCGCGCCGGTGTTGGCGTCTTTCGGGTAGATCTCGAACGAGTTGGCTCGCTTCTGCAGCAGGACGACTGGGAGGGAGAACTCTTCAGTGTCCCCATCTCCGTGACCGCGGCCTATGAAGCTGCGTCAGGGATCCTCTCTGCTGGCATCCACTATACCCTCGTGAGCGGGGCCGGCTCCACAGGCTCCACAGGCTCCACAGACGCCAGCACTGTTGCCGACGTATCCAACCTACAGCTCGAAGGGCGCTGGGAAGTCCGAATCGCTGCGCATGCACATTTCTGGCTAAATGGCTGGGTCGTCGTCGCGTCGGAGGGCGTCGTTCAGACGACAACTATCGTGGACCTCGGAGACGGCGTGCGCGCCGATCTAGTCGTCGTCCAGGAGGGCGACACGACAACGGGCGCGGGATCGGCAACCGCTGGTTTCCGCTTCGTCGGAGGACGAACGAACCTTGTCCTCGGTCTCGGCTACGGGAACTTCGCTATTCCTGGTCTCAACCTAATTCTGGAGGAGCCAGGACTGGTACCTGCTGCGGAGCTCTTCTGGCGCTGGTGACGCGGGTCCGTCACGACCTCGCTAACGCAGGTGTACCGCTTCGATGACACCGCGCGAGCCAGGACTCCCTTGTGCCGCAGCGCCGCCTGTTGAGGCACCGCCGGAGCCCCCACGCCCGCCATCTCCCGATGGCACCGTTGAGTTCCCGTCCTCCCAGCCTGTGCCGGCGTCAGCGGCGAATTCCTGTCCTGGAGCGTAGAGGAAAATGCCGTATGAGTTGCCGCCGCAACCGCCGCCCCCTGCCGCGCCTGAGCCGCCGGAACCGCCGTCGCCACCGTTGCCACCGGGCGACGTACAGAACGATTGGTTCGGATACGTAAAGCCGCCAGGGCCTCCAAAGCCCCCGAGCCCGCCAGCGCCACCGGAGCCCCCAGCGCCGCCGGAGCCGCCACGAGCCCGCACGATCGTGTTCCCATCTAGCACCGGTGCTGAGCCAGCCGAGAAGCCGGGACTTGTGAAGACAAACACCGCTACCGATGAGCCTCCGCTGCCGCCGCCCGTGCCCGGAGTCCCGGCACAGCCGCCGGCTCCGCCGCCGCCGCCGCTACCGCCGAGGTTGTCATGGCAGCCGTCACCTGTGGAGCCTGGGACAATGTCGAAGCCTGCACCCGCTGACCCACCGCCGCCGCCGCCGCCGGAGCGCGCGGAGCCAACCCCGTCGTCACCGCGACCGCCGACCCAACGACCAGTGGAGTCGACGACACCGAGCGAATCGGCGCATCCCCCGCCACCCGCGCCATCAGCGCCAGCTCGACCGTTGGAGCCTGCCCCACCGTTGTGTTCAAGGCCAACCTGATTGCCGCACTGACCGCAACTCCCGGTGTCACTCCAGAAGTCGTACGCTGGCGGCCCACCGAGCCCGCAGGAATCTCCCGCGCATCCAGCATTTGCCGCACCGGTCCCGCCGAGTCCTTGTTCCGGTGGCAAGGGCGTACAGTCGTCGGCCGGCGAAACACAGGTGTTCAGGCAGCGGTCGGGCTGAGCAATTGTGCACTGCGCACCACCGGCCGTCCTAGCCGTCGGGCAGTCTGCGCTCCCGCCGGCGCCTCCTAGTGCGCCACAGGTTGACGCTCCCGAGGCACCGCCGGCAGTAGAGCCCACGTCGCAAGCGATCGTTCCGCTGGCCCTTCCGAGTCGGCCGTTTCCGCCGTCGAAACCGCTGCCGCCGGATGTGCCACGGCCGCCCGCCTCCCCATCGGCGCCGTTAGCGGCGACGAAGACATTGTCCTCAAGTCGTAGTGCCGCCGTGGAGTCCATCAGATGCACCGTGTAGGCGCTGTCGCCGGGGTCGGTCGCCGGGTATCCGTAAACGTTGAATCCGGCGAAGACGGTCTCACGAGTGATCACGTCCGCGGCCAAGGTCGCACGTTGATCGCCGGAGCGCGCTACGCCGTAGATCGTGGTTGGGTTCGCACCGATGTCGCGAACACCGAAGTTGAGCGAGTACCCACCGTAGAGGTTGATGCCAGCGCGAATCGCGACGTTCTCGCTGTACACACCGGACGCAACATAGACGTCTCGAGCTCCCTCAGGAGGGCAGTAACCGGCAGCGGTACCACGATTGCACTCATGGGCCCTCTCCAACGCCGCGCTGATGCTCGCCAGAGGATTGTCACGGCCACCTGCGGCGGCGGCGTCTTCACCTGTCTTGGAGACGAAGAGCGCCACGTCGGCGTCACCGTCAATGCCATCACAGTTTGTATCGCACGACCGGTCACACAGCTCTCCATGGCGCGCTGGGAGATCGTCTCCCGCTAGCTCCTCGCATTCGCATCCATCGTCGGAGCCATTGAGAAGATCGTGAAATCCGGGCTCACAGGCCATCTCGCAGGCGGTGCCGAATCCGACATCCCCGCACTGACCCGTCGCGTTGTGTACCTCTGGGGTGAAGACATCGGCACAGTCGTTGTTGCAGCGCCCGCAGTGCTCATCGCTCGAATAGAGGCCCCGCTCGTCACGGAAGTCGTCGTCGATCACGCCGCTGCAATCATCATCGAACCCGTTGCACTCATCGTACGGGAGCTCGCAAGCTCCGAGGGTATTACCGTCGCAAAACCGTAGTCCTCCGCAGGTGATGTCGCCCATCGTGCCGTCCAGATCGACTTCACCGAGTGTTTCAACGGCGCACGGAACGTTGAAACCGTCCGGCGCGTCCAAACACGAGCATGTTCCGCTGGCCGGAACACACTGTGCAGACCCTTCAAATGAGGACGCATCGCACACATATCCATCCGGACAATCGGTGCCGAACGGGCCCTCTGCGGAGCAGTCTCGTCCACACACTTTGGCGGTTCGCGAGGTATCTGCTGCGTCCATCACTTCTACGCATAGGGCGCCAGGCGATGAAACGTCACAGTCCGCTGCCGACGCGCATGGCTGACACAGGTTCGGAATGAGTGGCACACAGGCGGAGTCGCCGCGGACGCGGTACCCCTCTTCACACTCGGTGACTACGCAGCGGGCCCCACTGTCGTCGACACTGCACCGGGTGGCGACCGCGAACGCGATCCGCCGAGCGCAGTCAATTCCGCACTCACCGCAATGCTCAAGAGTGGCATAGCGCCCTTCCGGGTCGACGAAGTCCTGATCAGCGACGCCATCACAGTCGTTGTCGACGCCATCGCAGACATCGACCGACGCCTCGTCTCCGAAGCAGGCATAACCTGAGTCTCCGCCGCAGATCGCCACGCCCACACAAGAGCCGATCTCATTCTCGATGAAACACTCGGGACCGATCTCGGCGCCATTGTCGATCAAACCGTCACAGTTGTCGTCCACTCCGTTGCAACGCTCGCCTGTAGGCTCCGATGCGTCGCACGCGGACCAGCCAAACTCCGGCTCGCATGTCTGGGTGCCCAGGCAGGATCCGGCTCCGTTGGTGCTGTCGCACGGCCGTTGTAGACCCGCGTTCACATCGGTGCAGGAGCAGGTCCCTGACGAAGGCACGCACTGGCCTTCGCTGCCTTCAAATCCGCCACATACAAAGTCGTCCCGACAGTCGGAATCGCGGGAGCACTCTCGGCCACACGCGTGGGTCCCGTCGGGGAAGGTGAGACATGCGCCCGCGCCACACTGAATATCGTCCAAGCAAGGCTGACAGGAGGCATCCTGCTCTGGCGCGCAGACGAACGCGACTCCGTCCCCAGACTCCACTCCTCGGCAGAAGGTACGACGTCCGTCGCAGAAGGATGAGCAGGCGTCGAAGCAGAAGTCGGTGCAGATCCCGCCGTCTCCATCGGGCAAACAGATGCCTCGCGTACAGTCGCCGTCCGTTTCGCAAGCAGCGCTGAACGAGCCGGCAGCTGGTGGACACATCGACAATGTATCGAGCCGAGCATCAGACCCTGAGTCTTCTGCGGAGGCGTCGGCCGCGGCATCCAAGAGGCCCGCTCGGGCATCGGGCCCCGATGGGTCAGGCTCGGTCCGCTCGGAAGAGGAAGAGCAGCTCCAAGCAAAGAGAGCGGTGATGAGCACCGATAGCGACTTGCGCACTACAAACATGGCGGACCTCCTCCTGCTGCACAGGGCAGGACAGGTTCATAGAGAGCGTCGAGGGCGTCGTCCCCGTCCAATCCGGCCGACGGGCCGCCGTCACCGGGTGCTCCGCTCGAGCCGCTGGCCGCAAACGCATTTGATGTGGACCAAGGCGCGGTGCTCAACCCCACCGGAAGCGTACCAATCCCTACGCCGCCGACCCAGAAGCCGACCGAGATTCCGCCGCAGCCGCCGCCGCCGCCGCCGCCGGGGCCACCCGGACCTCCGTCACCGCCGGTGCCACCGACCCCCGTACAACCAAGAGCCGACGGTGATCCGGCCGAGCCTTCGCTCCCTTCGCCGCCAATTCCGCCGGGGCCGCCAGCGCCGCCCGAGCCACCGATTCCGCGCTCGACTAAGTTGTCAGTGAATACCGGGAGCGAGGTAGGCCTGGACGAGTAGTAGATAAAGACTGCGAAGGAGCCGCCTGCTCCGCCGCCAGCGTTTCCGCCAGTGCCGCCGCAGCCGCCCGCACCACCACCACCACCACCACCGCCGATTTGGTCGTTACCGAAGCAAACCCGCTCGTCCGTGACGGCGCAGTCCGGCCGCAAGCAATGGCCCCAGCCGCCGCCAGCGCCGCCGCCACCGCCGCCCGAGCCAGGCCCGCCCAATCCGCCACTTGCGGCAGCGTCATTGATCCACCGGCCATCGGCAGCTGTGCCAGCACCGGAGAAGCAACCCGAACCGGAGACTCCGTTGCGCCCTCGGTCTCCGGCGTCGCCGAGCTGTCCGTTAATCGTCGCAGTTGCCCCGCCCGGCACGATACACAGGTTGCACGCCGCGCTGGGCGGCAGCGTTGCGTTGCTGCTCCACAATCGGAGCGATGAGCCGCCGCCGCCGCCTGAGCCGCCGGAGGTCGAACCACCCGAACCAGGAGTCGTATTGCCGGTAGCCCCCGAAGGCTCTGCGCGGTCTGGCTCCGGACAATCTGCGGTCCCGCCAGCGCCACCATCAGTACGCGTGTTTCCGCCGACCGGCGAAGCGCAAGTAAACGAAGCACCTCTACCACCGGGGACTGATGTCACCGGCGACGCGGGGCACTCTCCGCCCGCGTCACGCGCAGCGCCACCGGTCTGCGAGATAGCGAACCCGGGCGAGCCAGGTGCAGCGCCTGATCCCGTTGTGCCGCTGCCTCCTCTGGCGCCCGAGCCACCGCGACCCGCTCGAATCACGTTATTGGTCAGGACCAGCGCGTCGCTGGAGTCGGTGATGTGAATCGCATAGCTCGACTGAGCGAACTCGATCGCGTCAGTTCCCACGATAGTGAACCCTGAGACTCGCGTCGTCGCGCCGTCGACTCCGGAGGCGTTGACGGCACCTCGACGACGGTCAGACTGGGGTTGCCCAAGAATCGCGGTCTCGTTGCCAGCGATGTCTCGGACTCGGAAGTCCGCGGAGTATCCTGCGTGTACGGAGACCCCCTCACGGAGCAGCACCGATTCTTCGTAGACTCCTGCTGAAACCAACACATCGGAGCGCCCTGACGGGGACGCCAGCGCGATCCCTGCTTCGATCGTCAGCAGCGGCGCCTCGAGGGTGCCCTCCGACGAATCATCACCCCAAGGCGCGACGAATACCGACCGTGTGACATCGCCGTCGATTCCGTCGCAGTTCGCGTCGATTCCTGCTGGATCTGGTTCATCAAACGAGCTGAGCAACTCGCACTCACATCCATTGAACTCCAGGCCATCTGCATCGGCGAAGCCCGGATTGCAGGTCGGCACGCACAGGCCCTCGATGCATGCGCCATCTGCGTTTCCACCCGAGAAGAGAGCATCGCAATCGTTGTAGCAGCGGCCGCAGTGCTCGACTGTATCTGGAATCCCCGCGGCATCCACGAAGCCCTCGTCGAGCTCGCCGTCGCAGTCATCGTCGAACTCGTTACACAGTTCTTCTGGGGCTTCGCATCGGCCCAAAGAACCGTCTTCACATTGTTGCGTCCCAGAGCAAATCAGGCCATCCGGTCCTTCAATGCTGCACGGCAGGAAGAAGAGGTCTCCGGCTTCGCACCCGCAGTTTCCAACGACTCGACGGCACTGCCCTTCGTCGCAGGAGAATCCTACCGGGCAATCCGCGCCAAATGCAGAATCAACCGAGCAATCTCGGCCGCAGAAGCGGCCGAAGTCGCCGTAATTCACACAGCCATCACCGACCGCATCGTTGCAGTCGTCGGCAGTTCCACAAGGGGAACAGAGCGCTGAGTCGAGCGGAATACAGGCGAACCGGCCCGCCGGTGCCGTGCCAGGGGGACACTCGATCACCACACACTGAGCGACACCTTCAATGACTTGGCAGCCGCCGATCACGCCGTCCGGGAAGCGGTCACCGCAGTCGTTTCCGCAGGCCCCGCAGTGTTCGTCGGTGAAGTAGAACCCGTCCGCATCGACAAGCCCGTCATCGATGACGCCGTTGCAGTTATTGTCTGTAAGATCGCACCCCTCTGGCTCAGGAATATCCCCGTCGCAGACCAGGCCGCCGATCCCGCCACACACCTCGATTCCTGGGCACGCGCCGAACTCATTGTCGTTCACACAGTCGGCACCAAACGACAGCTCTTCGTCGATCAGACCGTCGCAATCGTTGTCGAAACCGTCACAGCGCTCCTCGATGGGATAGAGCGCGTCGCAATCGCTCCAGCCACGGGACGGGTCACAAGACTCGACGCCCACGCAGACGGCACCCATGTCCTCATCGGACCGCACGCAGGGGCGCGTCTCTCCCGCAGACTCCTCCGAGCACGAACAACTGCCGGTATCGGGCAGGCACTGCGGGGTCGGCAGCGCTTCACCATTGAAGTTCGAGAAGCAGGTCGTGAACGCGGGGCAATCATCAGCCGTCTGGCAATGCAGACCGCAGACGCCTCCATCAGGCGTTTGCACGCACGCGCCACCAACACAGTTCAGGTCATCCAAACAGGGCGAGCAGAGACCGGCCCCCACAGGGAGACAAACTCGAGTGGCGTCAGCTCCGGCCCCGAGGACTGGAGAACAATCCATAGAGACTTCACCGATCGGCTCGCAGTCGTCGACACAGTTGCGAGTGCAGATCAGACCTTGCGGACCCGGCACACAGAAGCCGCTCTCACAATCGATATTTCTTCGGCAGGGAGAGCCGTAGTCGCTGCCCGGACCAGCATCCGTTTGGGCATCCTCGGCCCCAGTTGCGTCGGGGCCAACTCCCGTATCCAGCGAGCCCAGATCGGTCGAATCAGGCTGACCTGAGTCAGCGATAGCGGCCGCGTCTTCGGGGGGTTCTGGGTCGGGCGAGGACCCTGAGCAAGCGACCATTGCGGCTACGGCCAGAGCCGAAAGAAGTCGAGCGGCGACGCGATTCATAGAACTCACAGGGTGAACGATCGGGCTGCGCTTGTGCGGCCGCCTTCGTGGATCAGGACGATGGTGATCGGACCGCTCGGCGCCACAGTGGAGCAGACGCCGACCCGTTCGCTAAAGGAGCCGCTGCTCAGGGGTGTGAGACCGAGCGCGAAAGGCTCCGCTCCAAAATCGGCCGCCTGAAGCGTGTAGCCGACGATCGGGTTGGGCGAGCTGCCGGTGATCGTCCAGCTTAGGTAGTCTGGGAAATCCGCTCCGCACTCGGAAGAGCCAACCTCGTAACTTCCTCCTGTGAGCGATGTGAGCGTTGGTGCGATCGTGCTCCCGGCCACACATCGACCCACTGCGGTGCTCGTCGTCTCCTGGCAAACGAGCGTTCCGCTGCAGGTTGGAGTACCCGCGGTGACCGTGGGGATGCAGTCTGCGCCGGAGCCCGGCGTCGATCGGAGGGTCACTGTCCTCTGACTGGACTCTACTCCTGCGAACGTCACGATAGTGGCGTTGTATGTGCTGATGTCGAGGCCTTCAACTCCGCCAATCGCCGAAGTGGCCACGTAGGAAGAGCCACTAAACTCCGGGGTGACGCGAACGTCGAAGTCCGCGGCGAGCGAACCGCCGGCGGAGTCGATGAGGTCAAATCGCGCCTGCTCGATGTTGTGGTCTTCAGAGCTACCAACCAGCCGGAACACATGCGCAGCGGGGTCCCGGGCCTCGAAGGCTGCGAAACTCGTCAGGGTCGCCGAAGAGAGCGTCGGGAACGTCCAGTTCACTGCGTTCGAGGTGCGGCCGAGGCGATCGACAACAGTGGTGCGAACGCGAAGCCCTTCCGGAACGGTCGGGAGGCAAACCTCCACGTCGACCGAGAAGCTCCCCGCCGACGAAAGCGGCGCTTCGAACTCCCGAGTCGTCCCGTCAAACTCCGAGATTAGGAACGTGGCGCGGTCGATCTGCGCCGAGGTCGAGCCCTCAAGACGAATGACGAACCCGTGAGGATTCTCCTCGTCGCAGTAGGCGGCGTCCCAGGGCTCGACTGTCAGCGCGGGGTCGAATCCGGCGGTCAGATCACCGATGAGTGGCTCCAGAACGGGATTGGCTGCAGGCGATCCGCAGGAGCAAGCCGGGAGGCAGATTTCGCTGCCGCCGCACGCGGAGTCATCGGAGCCATCACACTCCTCGCTACCCTCTTGGATGTCGTTACCGCACTCGAACGTCGCGCATTCGCATGCGTCGTCACAGCCACCCGAAGCGCCGCACGCTGCGTCGTCGTCACCGTCACACTCTTCGATGCCATCGCGGGACCCGTCGCCGCACGCGAACTCCTCGCAGGAGCAGTCGCCATTACAGAACTCACTCTCACCGCAGGCAGCGTCCGAAGTGTCGCACGATTCGTCGAGGTCGATGACCCCGTCGCCACAGACCGTGGCAACGCACTCACAAGACTCACAGCGATCGCCGCCAGCGCAGGCGGCTCCATCGCATTCTTCGGCGCCCTCAACCTCGAAGTTGCCGCAGAAGGGCGTAATGCACTCGCACCCATCGCTACAGAAATCGTCGCCCGCGCAACCGGCACCTTCGTCGCACTCCTCAAAATCGGGCGCGTAAAAGCCGTCGCCACACTCGGACTCGCCGGTGAGCTCGCAGAGATGGCAGCCGTCATCGGGATTGTCGTTGCCGTCGTCGCACTGCTCGGGAGCTTCGACGTCGCCGTCGCCGCAACCTACGATGAGCTGGCACTCCGCGGTACAGATGGACTCAACGTCGAACACACCGGGATCACAGATCTCGTCCGAGTCGAGAATTGCGTCGCCGCAGATGGGCAGTGTGCAGTCCTCTCGGCAGGCGTCGGGCTCGTCGGAATTGTCGGCTCCATCATCGCACTGCTCGCCCGCAACCCCAACAGCGACACCGTCTCCGCAGGAGTTCACGAAGCCCGGCTCAAGGCTACACTCGGCGTCGCAGCCGTCGCCATCGTCGGTGTTGCCGTCATCGCAGTCTTCAGAAGCTTGGAGTACGCCGTCCCCGCAGTTCTCACCGCCCTGGCACGCCTCGTCGTCTGCGCAGTCCGTGTCTGCGCAGTCCGTATCGCCGTCTTCGTCCTCGTCCTCCTCGGAATCGCAGATCTCCTCGGCCTGAGCGTCGGGATCGACGTCCGCTTCCGCATCAGACTCGGTATCTCCCGCATCCGTCTCAGCGTCGGGGTCGACATCATCGGCGGTGTCCGCGTCCACATCTGTCTGCGCGTCGCCCAGCGTATCGGCGGAAACATCGCCGGCTCCCGCGTCGCCTGGGAGGACGTCGCCTGCAATAAAGTAGATCGGCGCGTCGTCACCGCAGGCAGCGAAGCCGAGCACGAAAAGGAAGGGAAGGAGGCGGCACAGCATGAGATCTATGGGAAAGTCTGGGGGGGTGGGACTACACTAGTTGGATACGCGCCACGATATCAACATCGGATCCCCACATGACCGCACTTCCACCCACCGAGAGACCAGCGAGGAGCGACGTACTCGCTGCGATCGTCGACGCGCTAGAGGCCTCGGTGGGCATGCTTAAAGCAAGCTCGGAGAGCGCCCACAACGAGGCGACGAACGAAGATACGAAACAGGAGTCGAAGTACGACACGCGGGCCATCGAGGCCGCCTACCTAGCCGGGGCACAATCAAAGCGCATGATGGCCACAGGCGTCGACCTCAAGCGCTACCGGGGCGTCTCGCTAGAAGGGAACGGGTCCGGGCGCGTGGACGAGCCATCAGTGGTGGGCCTTGAGCACGAGGAGACAGGGATCACCTACTACTTCGTGGGTCCCGGAGCCGCCGGCCTAAAGGTCGACGTTGGCCCACATCGAGTCCTGGTCATTACGCCGAGTTCCCCCCTCGGAAAAGCGCTCGTCGGCTGCGCTGAGGACGACGAGACCAAGTTCGGGACTGTGCTCACGGTAGAGTAACAGCGGACGGCCTCGCTAGGCCCGCCGAGCAGTGTTTCTACATCCGCTCCGGCATCGGAACCCCAAGCAGCGTGAGTCCCATCGCGATCGAATTGCGCGTACCCACCGCCAGAGTGATTCGCGCCGCTGAGAGCTTCGCATCCTCCGAGATGACCTTGTGGCCTCCAGAGTAGAACGTGTTGAAGTTCTCCGCTGCATCGAGCGCGAAGCGTGCCACAACGGCGGGCTCGAACTCTTCGGCGGCCTTGCGCAACTCGGCGGGCCAGCGCTCAAGATGCGCGACGATATCGCCCGAGGCATCGGTCAGCGGTGAGTAGTCGACATCTGCAGCGACAGGCAGCGAGCCGAACGTGTCCTCGTACTTGCGAATCACCGAGTTGAGGCGCGCGATCGTGTACTGCACGTAGACGCCGGTCGGCCCACGCTCTCCAGGAACAATGCCCTTGAGCATCGCGTCATAGCTGAAGTCGTAGTCCTTCATTCGGTTCCGGCTCAGGTCGAAGAACACCAGCGATCCGATCGCGATCTTCTCTGCGAGCGCGTCCTTCTCTGCGGCGTCCAGCCCCTCACGGCCGCCGATATGCTCCATGACCTTCGCCTTCGCGGTGGCCAGCATCTCCTCAACGTAGACCAAGCTGCCTCCTCGGCTCGACATGCCGAGGATCTTGCCGAAGGGCACATGAATGAGGTCCTTGGACCACTCGTAGCCCATCATATTGAGGACCTCGAATACCTGTCGAAAGTGCACAATCTGCGGCGCACCGACCACGTAGATCAACTTGTCGAGCTTGAGCTCTTCGACACGGTAGCGAGCGGCCGCCAAGTCGCGGGTCGCGTAGATTGTCGCGCCGTCTCCCTTGAGGACGATGCAGGGGTTCTCGATACCGATGTGGTCCATCGGGACAACTAGGGCCCCTTGGCTCTCGACGAGAATGTCGGCAGCCTTCACGTCTGCAACAAGGCCGGGAAGCATCTCGTTGTAGAACGCTTCGCCCCACACATGGTCGAACTCGACGCCCAATCGTTCGTAGATACGGTCGAAGTCCTTGAGCGAGAGCTCGCGGAATTCCTTCCAGTAGCCGGTGGCCTTCTCGTCGCCCTGCTCCAGCTTGCGGAACCACTCGCGGCCCGCGTCGTCCATACTCGGATCTTCTTTCGCCTCTTTGTGGAAGCGAACATAGAGCTCGTAGAGATGGTCGATCGGTGTAGCGTCGAGCTTCGCACGGTCTCCCCACCACTCGAACGCGGCCATTAGCTTGCCGAACTGCGTGCCCCAGTCACCGATGTGATTGACGCCGATCACGGTATACCCGAGCGCGCCGTGAATTCGGCCGATCGCAGCGCCAATACCTGTCGCGCGGAGGTGCCCGATGCCAAACGGCTTTGCGATATTGGGACTCGAAAAGTCGACTCCGATTCGCCGGCCTTCGCCGATCTTCTGGCGACCATAATCAACCGACGACGCAGCAACTAGCACGTCTTTCGACCGATTCGCAGCGTCGTACTTGAAGTTCAAGTAAGGACCGTCGGCGCTAACAGAGGCGAGCGTCGGGTCGGCATCAACGCCGGCTTGGACCTTCTCAAGGAGAGCGGCAGCAATCTTCGGCGGTCCCGAACGCAACGCCTTGGCCAACACGAAGCACGGGAACGCAACATCGCCCATGGCGCGGTTCTTCGGCGTCGTGAGTGCGGCCGAAATAGTCTCCTCGGAGACATCGGCGTTTAGCTCATTGGCGGCGGCGGTGAGGATGGCTGCAATCGACATGCTGAGATTCCACGCGTGAAGGGGGGCGTGGCGCATATCGCGCAGCGCCGATCCACGCAACCAAACGTTCGCCGGAACCAGCGAGGAGGCCGAGCCCGAGGTCGCCTCCTGATGTTTGAAGCCCTCGACAACTTGTTCCAGATCGCGAGACCGACGACAATCCAGCGCGATGCGTACCTCAACACTTCTGATACTGCTGGCCGGGTTCCTTCTTCTGCCGGCGTGCGCGGAAGACGACGCCATCGCGATCGGAGCGATTCCGGCGCAGACGACGTTCGTTGGAGAATTTCTCCGGGTTCCGTTCACCGTCGAGAACCCAGGGACTCCTCTCTACGACTTAACGTGGTCTGGGCCGATTCTACCTTTCCTCGACCGATGGACGACAGTCGTCAATCGGCCGGGTGGGGGCGAGTTTCTCTTCGAGCCAACCGTTGACCATATTGGAGTGCACAGGTTCACCGTGAACGTCGCTGCAGATGAGCGCAGGGCGTCCGAGCAGTTCACCGTCGAGGTCGCCGCCGCGCGCGAAGCAGCTCCCGTCTTCGTTGAACCCGGCGCAGGCCAAGCCTTCGATGTCTCTGAGAATCCCTGCATCGCCGTTCCGATTGAGGCGCGTGACAGGGACACCGAAGAACCAGAAATGACCGTCGTCTTCGGGCTGCCCGATGGCGCGGAGTTCGAGGACGAAGGCCGCGGCCTCGCCACCTTCCGATGGTGTCCAACGCCCGGACAGATAGCTGCCGCCTCGCTCTACCTCGTCACCTTCTCCGCTGACGACGGGGAGCACGATCCCGTATTGCAGGACTTCCGCATCCTCCTCATCGGCCCCGACAAAGAGCAGTGCGGCGGGACGCCCCCTCTCGTAGAATTCCTCTCGCCCGACGAGAACGAGGCCATCATTTCGCGGGTCGGCTACGACGTCGTCATCCGGGTCAGCGACGACAACCCGCTCCGCGACCGCCCCATCCTCTTCTACACTGACGGTCGGCTTGAACAGCGAGACCAGATCGACCTCCAGGGCCTGAGGTTCGCTACGTTCCGGCCCGCTCCAGAGCGCGGAGAAGATGTCTGGACGGCGTTCATTCCCACGTTCCGCCTCGCGGACGACGAGGCCAAGACAATCGCGTTGGTTCCCTTCGTTCGAGACGACGACGATCCAACCGGCACCCGTTGTGACAACACCGCTGAGCTCGGCATTCGCCGCTTCACAGCGGTTGGTGCGGTCGAGGCGGGTATCTTGAGCTTGTGTGAAAGATGCATCGTTTCTGGCGACTGCATTAGTGGTGCCTGCCTGCGAACAGCGTTCGGCGGTCGCTGCGTTCCCTCTTGCTCCAACGACGACTCAAACTGTGGCGCGGGAGTCTGCGAGCAATGGAACTCCATGGAAGGCGTCGTCCGCTTCGGCTGCGGCTCAGCAGAGTTCGTCTGCAACGGCCTAGGACTCTGCGCGGCGGACTCGTTCGAACCCAATGACACGCCCGATTTGGCGACTCCGCTGGCAGCTACCGCACGTAGCGCGGTGCTCTGCGAGCGTGACGATGACTGGTTCTCCGTCCCGCGCTCGGGGCCCGTGCGCATCACGACGACTTCCGACGACCCGAACATCCCGATCGAGTCTGAGCTCTTTGGTGGCGATGGCCAGGTGATCAGCACGGGCACGGTCACTGGCCCCGGAGTACGAGAGATTTCGGCCTGCGCGACCGAGGGATCTGTGGTGCGAGTCTTCGCGCCGACGATCGAACGAACGGGTTTCTCGATCGCCTACGAGCCGGCCGACGGTGACTGTAACTGCACCGACGATTCCGGCGAGCCGGACACACAACAAGCGCCGCGCACACTGCTCGGAACGACGCAGGGTACGATCTGTGGCAGCAACGCAGACTTCTTCGCCGTGGCCGGTGAACCTGGTTTTCGGACGGCTATCTCGCTCTCGTTCGAGGGTGACGCAGACGTCGACATGGATCTTATCACCAGCGACGGCGAGCTCGTGGCCGCGTCACGCGGGGTGGGGCCCGACGAGTGGCTCGAGGTCGATCTGACCGAAGACGACCCGTACGTCTTGCGAGTCTTCGCGTTCGATCAGCGAGACGCCGACTACGAACTCGCGGTAACCCGATCCGAGCTAAGCGTGTGCGCGACATCAACCGATTGCGAGCTCGATGAGAGCTGCGCAGGCGGTCTCTGCACTCGGCTGTTATGCCAGCGGAACGCCGACTGTCCGATCGGCTCGATCTGTCCGTTGGTCGACACGATCGACACCCAGCGAACATGCCTTGAGACCTGTGAAAGTGAGCAGAACTGCCGCGCCGGCGAGATCTGCAAGAGCTTCTTCGAAGGGGCCGCGTGTTTCTCCGCTGGTGAGGGGCTCACCGGATCGCAATGTGAGGGTGCCACCGACTGCGCTGGTCGTCGTATGTGCGTCGATTGGCCAGACGGACACTGCGCAATCGGTGGGTGCGATCGCGTCGGAGCGTGCGACGGAGACGGCAGCTGCGCGGTGGTCGACGGCCGACCGATCTGCGTCGAGACCTGCTGGGTTTCGGACGATGAATGCTCGCGAACGGAGGGCTTCAGCTGCCGCGAACTCTTCGCTCCGAACAACGAGCTCGTATACGGCTGCTCCCCAGACACACGCTGATATTTCTAGGATCTCCGCATTGACACCGCGACTGATCTCGGCAAAGAGGCCACCAGTCGTACTTCCAGAAGTACGCTCCCCCCTGCCCAACCCCATGTTTTGGCAAAAGAAGAAGGAATCGAAGTCGTAGGTATCGTGAAGGAACCACTCAAGAACGCGATGTTTCGCGTTGAGTTGGAATCTGGACACGAAGTCCTGGCTCACGTCTCCGGCAAGATGCGCCGATACTTCATCCGCATCCTCCCCGGCGACACGGTTAAGCTCGAGCTTAGCCCTTACGACCTCACGCGTGGTCGTATCATCTACCGAGAGGCGTAGGCCTTGTCGGCGCGGTTAGTCCGCGTCTGACAGCCACACCTGCGAGTAGATGTCCGTAACCGGTGCGCCCACAATTGGTGCGCCGGAATCCCAATTCCGATCGGGGCTCGGCACTGAGAGACGCGCCGCGATCTCGTCGTAGGTCGTTTGCATTACAGCGAGTGACCACTGTCCGAAGAGCGTGCTCGCGCCTTCGTAACGTTGCAGTTGGTACTCCTCGTATGTCGCGGTGTATCCGGCGTACCCGTTGGCATATCCGTTGACCACGACATGGTCCACGCGGTCAGCCAACGCTTCCGCCACGCTCTTGGCGATGCGACGACCCGCCTGGGTGGTGGGCTCTGTCGGGGCGCCTACGATCGCCAGGCGGCCAATAATCAGAATCTGCAGCGGCAACGTATTCGGGGCCCACTCACGATCGCTGACCGCGTCGATCTCTCCAAACATCTTCACTGCCTGCACAACAGGATCGATCGCTCCGGGAAGGATAGGCTCCGACGCCGAGAAAGCTCCAAACGCCCGCCCCAAGCTACCGAGGCCGGTGTCCAAGAACGGGTACTTCGGGCCGTGGACGTCTCGCCATCGCTCGGATTCATCAGAGCGGGACCGCAGCGCCTTGTACCCTCGCCGGACCTTCGCGAGTTGCGACAAGCCACGAGTGATCCCTGGCGCCAGAAGCAACGGTCCCGGCCCTTCGGCGGTCCCTTGAATGAACGTCATCCCGACGCGCGAACCGCCTGTGATGCACCCAGCCTTACCGCTGGTGTACTTCGGAGCTGCCGCGGCGCCGCGGAAGTCGAGATTCAGCGTCAGCGCATCGATCACCGCCGGCTGCTCGTCCTGCGCCGCCGAATGCGCCGCGCCTGCGTACTTCGCTTGGATCTCACCAGCGATTGCCGCCGACTCGAAGTCGTCGTCATCGACGCCGATCATCAGCCCGCGCTTCTTCGACTTCCTGAAGTTCGGGCTCACATCACCAGCGGCCGACTGTGCGTAGGCCGCTACTGCGTCGCCACCAAGGGCGGCCTCGGTGCGGAGGGCTGCAATGCCCTTATTGTCGGGGTGAATCAGCGTGTTGTCCGAGTGCACGCTGGTGCCGTGCAGCGGGAACCAGTTGATCACTCCGATCGATGAGCCGTCCTCCGCGTCGATACGCAGTACGATGGAGGTCCGATCGACGGCCGAACGCCTGCCATCCCACGTGACGGACTCGGCGTCTGGGTTTGCATTGTAGGCGTCTACTGTGCGGTTGAACGCGATGGGCTCGCTGGTCGGCACGCGAGACTTCCCGATGCTGATCCGCGCTGGCCGCATGCGACTGGCGGCTTCGGCGATGGCATCCGCGATTCTGTCCACGAGCGTGCGCAGAACTCGAATCGACACACCCGGGTTCGGCAGGTTGTAGAAGAAGTGGTGGGGGAAGCCGCTCGGGCCCGAGTGCGTGTGCGTGGCGCAGAGCATCAGGTGATGGTGATCGATCCCGAGGTGCGGATAAGCGACCTCCAACCGCTCGAGCACGCCGAT
Organism: Bradymonadia bacterium; assembly: GCA_047629415.1. Lineage (GTDB taxonomy): Bacteria > Myxococcota_A > Bradymonadia > REDH01 > REDH01 > CBDUJZ01. The sequence continues at coordinate 22,474 of JBLHWZ010000036.1, forward strand.
TCGCAGAGAATCCGGGATCATCGAGAGATCGGCGCACACCCACGCCACGCGACCGCCGCCCTCGTCTTCGAAGACGAACGCTCGTACGTTTAGCGGGGTGTGGACTCCCTTCGCAATATTGTACTGCATCCCCCAGCCGAGCATGACCATACCGTCTTCGTAGACGGTAATGTCACGCCGCGCTGCACCTACGAGGAGCATCCCCATCGCTACTCGTCAGCCGCTGCCGGTGCCGTCTTTGCAGGCGCCTTTTTAGGCGCGGCCTTCTTCTTGGCAGGCGCCTTCTTCTTAGCCGCCGCCGTCTTCTTGGCCGCCGCCGTCTTTGCAGGCGCCTTCTTCTTCGCTGGTGCCTTCTTCTTTGCAGCCGCCTTCTTAGGCGCGGCCTTCTTCTTCTTCTTCGGCGCCTTGGCTCTCGCGGCGAGCAGTTCGACGGCCTGTTCGACTGTCACCTGTTCCGGGGACACGCCCTTTGGAAGCGAGGCGTGTGTCTTATTGTGCTTGATATACGGCCCGTAGCGTCCATCGAGGATCTGCATCGGCTCGCTATCCTCTGGATGCTCGCCGAGGTCCCGCAGCACCTCTCTGGTGCCCTTCTTGGCCTTATTAGCGATGAGTTCCAAAGCGCGCGGCACGTCGACCGTGAGCACGTTGTCGAGCTTCTTATCCAGCGAAGCATAGACGCGGCCGTGCTTCACGTATGGACCATAGCGACCGATGTCCGCGATGATCACGACACCATCCTCCGGGTGCTCGCCGAGGGTTCGGGGCAGCTGCAGCAGGTCGAGCGCAACGGCAAACGTCACGTCGTCCATGTCCATGCCCGGAAGCAAGGAGACACGCTTGGGCTTCGGGACCTCTTCCGTCACTACACCGAGCTGGATGTACGGGCCGAAGCGACCGGTCATCAGGTAGACAGGAAGGTCCTCGGTCGGATGCATGCCGAGCGGCTCGTCACCCTTCTCTTTCTTAGCGATGAGCTCCAACACGAGCGCCATCGTCACATCAGCCGGGGCGATATCGTCGCTCAGCGAGATACGGATCGGCGGCTCGTCACCCTCGACGACCTTCTCGACGTAAGGGCCGTACTTTCCGACTCGGACCGAGAACTCCGATTCGGGGATCGCGATCGTACAGACGTCACGCGCCTCGATGTCGGCTGCGCCTTCGACGCCAGTGACGACGATGTTGTTGTAGAACTTCGACAGGAATTCTGGCTCGTCATTGCCCTCGGCGATCGAGTCGAGCACCTTTTCCATGTCCGCTGTGAACTCCATGTCCACGATCTGCCCGTGCGTCTGCTCGAGCAGATTCGTCACCGCCATCGCGGTGAACGTGGGCGTGAGCTGCTTGCTCTTCGGGTGCACGTAGCCAACGCGGCGGATCTTATCGATGATCGAAGCGTAGGTGGACGGACGGCCGATGCCCTCCTTCTCCAACGACTTCACCAACGTCGCTTCCGTGTAGCGAGCGGGGGGACGGGTTTCGTGCCCAAGCGGCTCGGTGCCGGCGCAATCGATCTTCTGCGCCATCTCGAGGGACGGGAGCGGCTCGGACTTGTCGTCCATCGCCTTGTTCGGATCGTCGGAACTCTCGACGTAGGCGCGGAAGAAGCCCGGGAAGAGCACTTCGCGGCCCGAAGCCTTGAACTCGGCGACCTTTCCGTCCGGCGCGATGGCCGTGATCGTGACGTTCGTGAACGCCAAGCGCGCTTCGGCCATCTGAGTGGCGACCGTTCGCTTCCAGATCAGCTCGTAAAGGCGCGCCTCAATTCCGCTCAGCCCCTGCTGCGCGGCGGTCTGCATCTCGGTGCCCGCGGGACGAATCGCCTCGTGAGCTTCCTGTGCGCCCTTGGTCTTCGTCTTGAACTGGCGGGGTTCGGGCGAGAGGTACTCAGCACCGTACTTGCGGTCCACCAAGCCCCGAGCGGCAGCGATTGCCTCGTTCGAGAGGCTGACGGAGTCAGTACGCATGTAGGTGATGAGACCGCGTTCGTAGAGCCGCTGAGCGACGGACATCGTGTCCTTCGCGGACAGCGACAGCTTCCGGTTCGCTTCCTGCTGCATCGTCGAGGTCGTGAACGGAGCGTAGGGCTTCCGAGTCGCGAGCTTTCGGTCGACCTTAGAGACCGTGAACGGCACAGACTCCAGCGAGGTGCTGAGAGCGCGCGCCTCGGTCTCGCCGAGCAGGAGTACATCCTTGCCGGCGGAAATCTTGCCGGTCAGCTCGTCGAAGTCGCGCCCTTGAGCGATCGCCTTGCCGTCGATCGTGGAGAGCTTCCCCTTAAAGTCGGTGCCATCGGCACCGAGCTTGGCGGCGATGTCCCAGTAACCACCAGCGCGGAACGCCATTCGCTCACGTTCGCGGAGTACCAACATTCGCACCGCGACCGACTGGACGCGGCCAGCCGAGAGCTTCGGCCGGACCTTGCGCCACAACATCGGCGAAACTCCGTAGCCCACCAAGCGATCGAGGATCCGTCGGATCTCTTGGGCTTCGACGAGCTTCACGTCGATGTCGCGGGACTCCGCGAGCGCCTTGTTAATCGCGACTTCGGTGATCTCGTGGAACACCATGCGCTTGGTCGGAACCTTCGGCTTCAGGACTTCCACGAGGTGCCACGCGATGGATTCCCCCTCGCGATCCTCATCAGTCGCGAGAAAGAGCTCGTCGGATTCCTTGAGCGCTTTCTTCAGTTCGGCGACGCGCTTCTTGTTGTCTGCCGGTACAATGTAGTGCGGCAGGAACCCATTCGAGACGTCGACCCCGATGATCGGCCACTTCTTGCTCTTAATATCGTCCGGCAACTGCGAAGCGCTCGAAGGCAGGTCGCGCACGTGCCCCACTGAAGCTTCGACACGAAAACCATCGCCCAGAAACTTCTGGATGGTTCGCGCCTTTGTGGAGGACTCGACAATAACGAGCTTTTGTCCGGCCATATGCTCTCGGTGGGTTTTCGGACGGGTCTGATACGGCCTGTTTTACGGTCCGGCAAGCCTTCTTCGAACCCAATGCGCGGAGGCGCGCGCGAGGCGCGCGCGAGAGAAGACCGCCCGAACGAGTTCTCTAAGACTCCCGAAAATGCGGGCCGGGCCTAGTAGCCAGCGGCGGCCAGACGACGGACCTCGGAGAGGTAAAACGCTCGGTGATCAAACGGGTCATTCCGTCGCTCAAGGTCCGCGATCTGCCCCACTTGATCGAAGTGATCCGCATAAATCAAACCCAGATGCTCTCCCCAAACCGCCGAAGATGTCGTCACAATTCCATCGCTCTCACCAAAGCGTGAGAGCAGAGTAAACGTCGGGATGAGCAAGGCATCGATCGATTCCCCGTCGCTGTCTGACTGACAGCCGAACGAGAGTACGCCACACGAGCGAGCGGACCACGACCAGTAACGAACGTCCGGCGAATCTACGATCTGCGCGTTGAACTCGGCCATGCCCTCAAGGGTGAAGTCCTGCACCGAGAAGAAGTCCCAAAGAACAGCGCCAACTCCTCGGTGCGGCGTAGAGACAGTCGTGATCGACGCAATGATCTCCGAGCGGTCCATCCCTCCAGCGCTGGCGATGTAACGAGCGTCGAGGCCCCCTTGGCTGTGCGCGATGATGTTCATCCGCGAGATGCCCGTATCGACCAGAATCACCTCCAGCACTTCCAGCAGCTGGGCGGCGCGGGTTTCTGACGTCGCGATCGCGTCTGTCACCGGCGTATAGACGTCGTAGCCAAGCCCTTCGAGCCGATCGTGAATGTCGAAGAAGTAGTCCAACACTCCAAAGTAGCTGTCGACGCCTGCGTACCCGTGCACCAAGACAACCGGGTAACGAGTCGTCTCTAGCTCACATCCCTCGCGACAAATTGCGCGGACCTCGGCCAGCCCTGCGTAATCGATGTCATCACGCTCGATGACCAAGAAGTGCTCGCCAGAGCGCGTCGCGACGAACTCGATCACCAGCTCTCCCTCATCCCCTGCGAAGTCGGTGCGTGCGAGCGGAGGAGGGGGCGGGTCGCCCGCAGCGTCGGATCGATCGAACGCTGCCGGGTACACGAAGAGGCGCGCGTCCGCAGGAAGCCCACGGACCTGAAGGTCCCACTGCGCTGTCCGCGGAACCACCAACGGATGCACCGTTCGCCGGCAGGCCGTCAGCTCGGTCGCCGACCAGTCGGGGCCTAGCACGAGGTCCGGCAGGTAGAGGCTCGGTTCGGGCCCTGAACAACTCGGAGGCAGGTCCAGAGCGACATCCGCCACATCCGGCTCGGCATCTGCATCTGCATCCGCACCCGCGTCCGTATTCGAGTCGGCGGGAGCGTCGTCAACGAACGTGTCCTCCTCTACAACATCTAGGTCAGACGCCGCATCAGTCGTGTCCCCTCGGTCTTCGACGACATCGGAAGGCTCAGCGTCCGCGGCGGCCGACGGGCCCACCTCCGATGCATCTGCGGGCGCGTTGACCTGCGCCTCCAACGCGTCCGAATCGTTCGACTCGTTGCCGCTGGAACCAGAGTCGGAGCCACAGGCGGCCGCGACGCTGAAGAGTAGTATCGTAAGTGCTTGTTTCACAGCGCGCAAACTAGCGGTTCAAGGGACGGCTCGCCAGCCGAAAAGAAACCGGAGAGGCACTGACTCAGGCATGCTTGCCTCAGCCTGGTTGCCCAAGCAGAGTGTGGCAGTTGAGAAAACCACGGAGCACTAGATGCTATCGACCCGTTCGAGATGTCACGTCGCGATGCTCTGCCTCATGCTGACCGGCTGTCTTGGACAACTCCAGGACGACCTGGAGCCAGCTCAGGACAGAGCGCTCGCGTTCGTTCGCGCGGCGGCAGAAGGCAACAACGACACTGCCCTCGCAAACTCCTACCCAGACGCAGCGCTGATCTTCGCCGAACGTGGCGGGGAACTCACGGAGCTCCTGAGGGGTTACGAAGTTGATCAAGCCGAGCTGATTACATGGCGTATTCAACGCCTGGCGAACTCCGATCCGTCCGCTCACCTCTCGTTCGAAGCACCTTACCGCGACCACTGGATGTTGGTCACAGTCGAGTTGGCCAAACTCGGAGCTGAGTGGCGCGTTACCAATATGCGCACCCTGCAGTCAGACGAGGCCCTCGCCGAGACGCACGCATTCCGCGTGACCGGATTAACAGGCGACCACGCCGGATTCCTCTTCATCGTGCTGCTGCTCGCCCTCTTCAATGGCTGGACCTTCTACCGTTACGCGAAGGGTCCCAAACCGCGACGCTGGATCCTCTGGGGCCTCTTCATCCTCAGCGGAGTCGGCCTGTTGACGATCAACTGGACTACCGGAATACAGGAGTTCGCCTTCTTCCAGTTGCGATTCCCGTTCTTCACGGCAGGGCGAGCCGGAGCGGCGGCTCCCTGGGTGCTCCAGGTGGCCCTGCCGCTCGGATCAGTAATGTACTGGCTTCGAAGCGATGCGTGGGTCGACAGAGCTGCTACCTCCCCTACTCCCTCCGCCGTGGCTGATCCGCCTGAGGCTGGCTAGAGTTCTGCGCAGAGCGCGCAAGCCCCAGCGGCATCTAGCCCCTCCTCAGCGAGCCAGCGCCTCCAGTCGACCCAGCCGTTGCAGAGTGAGCGGACACCGTCCTCGTCGAGGTGCGATTGCCAGACAGTCGCTTGTTCGCCGGCCAGCTCCGCGCCCTCGGCCCCAGTGAAGCGAGCCTCTAGAACGATCCGGGCCGCGTCGACCGCTTCATCGCGTAGCACCGAGCAGCGCCCGGTGAAGATCTCCAAGCATTCGTTTGCGGCATCCTCGGCGATCTGCGCGGCACGTGGAGTCCAAGGGATCGCGGAGAGCTGATCCAGCCGCTCGATTGCCGCGAAGAACTGCGAGCTAGGCGCGCGCGGCGTTAGCTCAGATCCGCAGGGATACCCCGACATCACCCCTTCCGCATTGCGGAACTGGATTATCGGAATGGCGAGCCCGAGCAACACGGGCACAACAAGTAGGACAATGAAAATGATTCTTCGAGGCATCCCCGCGAGACTTGGTCAGTTCGACCAGAACTGCAAGAGCGGGCCATAGCGATCGCCGCAGGGAGCTTGCGCGGAACGCAATCCAGCGTTAGCTGCCGCGCGCCCCTCACCCACGCTACTTTGCGCTACCTACTCAGCATAGGGTCGAACCTCGGCAGCAAGGAGGACAACCTTGAGGCCGGCATCTCGGCGCTCAACACTTTGCCGCACTCGATGATCGAGGTCTCATCCTTCTATCGAACGGCGGCGATGTATCGCACCGACCAGCCTGATTTTTTGAACGCAGCGGTGCTGATCGACACGACGCTCGGGCCGCACAATCTGCTGCTTCGTCTGCAAGCGATCGAAAACTATGTCGGACGTGAACGGGCCAAGAAATACGGACCGCGAGTACTCGACATCGACATCGTCGGTGCGGATGACGAAATCATCGCAACAGAGACGCTCTGCGTACCGCACCCACTCATGCACGAACGACGTTTCGTTCTAGAACCCCTGCTCGAGCTTGCGCCCGACTGGAAGCACCCGACGCGCGGTGCGACTGTACGGGAGATGCTGGAGCAATTATCCGACGAAGGATGACACGACTTCTACTGATCCCCAGCCTGCTTCTCATCGCCTGCGCGCCCGACGACGTGCCGGCAGAGACCTACCTCTTTAGCGAGGGCCCGCTCTCCGAGTTCAACTTGAGCGTCTATGTGGACGAGATCAGCACTCGTCCCGAGCTGGATGCCGAGAAGCGCGCGATTATCGACCAGATCGTGACGGCGCCTGAGGAGTTTCTCACGCAACGTCCGCCGACGGCGGTGTTGAACGAGGCCGAGTTGGTCTTTTTCGCGGCCGGACGAACCTTCGAGTTGCTCGAGTTCTACGCCGCAGCGGTGGAGCGCGGTGTCGAAGAGATGCGGCCCCGGCGGGCCTGGCTCCTTGAGCGCCTCGGCCTGCATGAAGAGGCGCTCGCGCAGGCTCGCCAAGCGATCGACGTCTCACCCGAGTCTGCGGAGGCTCATTTTGTGTTGGGCTTCGTGCTCGGCCAATCTGAAGTG
>JBLHWZ010000037.1:0-28866 GCA_047629415.1 Bradymonadia bacterium
CCTCGAAGCGTGACATAATCAGTTCGCTTGTGTGGTGCGAGCCCTGAATGACGCCCACTTGGGTGAGTCCGCAGGCCATCGCCTGCACCATCAGGTCCGTCTGCATTCGCAGCATGGCTGGGAATCGGCCTGGCTCGTAGAGTTCGGCCGAGTCGAAACCTGCCGCGTCGAGTGCTGGATCTTCGCAGGAGCCGACCGGCGGGCCTACGTCGCCAGCGATGCGCGCTTCGACCTCTCGGAAGGCCTCGAGGTGTTGGTTGAGTTTGACCGCTTCGGTGCCGCCGAGCGACGAGCGGAGGTCGGCGAGGTCGGCCATAGCTCCGTCGAGCACGGAGAGGGTCCGGTCGCGCTCGGTGTTGTCAGGGGTTCCGCCGGGGAGTGCACCAGCAAAGATACGATCGAATGCGATGAGCGGGTTGTCCTCCGGAGCGACCGTCGCGCCGGGGCCCGAGTAGGAGATGTGTTTGTCCCCGGAGGCGCCATTGTGGTTCGCCATGCAGCCGAGGTTCAGGTGTCGCCAAGAGGCGCCGGAACCCACCGTTCGAGCGAGATACTGGTCGATCGACTCGCCGTTTCCGCCGTCGACACCAGTGAGAAGCTTCTTGGCTCCGCCAGGGTGACTGCCGCTATCGGTGCCGCCCATCGAGAGTCCATTGAAGAACACACACTCGTCTCGGAATCGGCCGAGATGCGAGAGCGTCTCGCCCAACTCGAAGTCAAACTCAGAGCCGCGGCAGTGCCAGAGAGACGCGTCTCCGTTTTGCGAGGGACCGGCGATTCCGTCAGGGAAGTAGAAGACAATGAATCGCGACGCGTGGCCGTCCATCGCGGCGGCCTTTCGGCCCATCGCGATATCGTAGAAGGGCAGCGCGACGCTGGCACCGGCGAGTGATTTGAGAAGCTGTCGTCGTGTAAGTCCCATCAGCGCCTCAGGAGGAAGTCGTCGGTTGTGACCGTGGCCACCATCATCTCGATGATATCGTACCCGGACTCGCCAAACGCGTCGGTGATTTCTTCCACCGCGCACTCCCGAGACGCCGAGGAGTCATGTGCTTCATCGTCCTCGCGATGCCCTCGGGCGAAGCGGTAGAACTGGCGAACAAAGCACTCTCGGGCAGCGTGTGATTCGGCGATGATCGCTGAGAGTTCGCGCACGCCATCAAAGGGCGCGCTGGTGTTCACGCCGAGCCCCTCAAGGTCATTCATGTCGCCGCTGGAGTCGATTGAAAAGCCGCCCTCTGTTGTGCGGGATCGACCGACGGCGTCGAAGCCCTCCAGCCCAAAGCCGAGATCGTCGATGTACTGGTGGCACGATGCACAGAACGGGTCGGCCGTGTGTTGCGCGAATCGTTCGCGGGTCGTGGCGCTGGGGTCGACCTCGGGCACGCCGCCGGCGTTTGGCGGTGGGTCTCCGAAGTCCTGGCAGAGCAGGTGTTGCCGAACGAAGAGCCCACGCCGGATCGGCGACGTTTGATCGGAGTGCGCGTAGGTACCGAGCACGGAGGCGTGGCCGAGAATGCCGGCTCGAAGATCGAGCGAGTAGGGCGTCCGCGAGAGGTCTGCTCCCGATGCGTCGAGTCCGTAGATTGCGGCGAGCCGAGCGTTTGCGAAGGTGTAGTCCGCCTCCATTAGCTCGCCGAATTGGCCCGTGCCGTCGAAGACGACGTGGGTGACGAAGCGGCGGGTCTCGTCGAGCATCGCCGCGCGGAGGGTGTCGTCGATCTCCGGGAAGAGCTCGGGTGACTTGTTGGCGGTGAGAATCGACTCGACGCCGAGCCACTGGATCGCGAAGACACCAACGACGTCGCGAGCGCGCGGATCCTCAAGCAGTCGCCTCGCTTGCTGCGCGATCCCAGCTGCAGCGGCTAGGTCTCCGCCGCTAGCAGCGTCGAGCAAGATCTGGTCGGGCGTCGTTCCCCAGAAAGTGTAACTGAGCGCGGAGGCGATCTCCCAGTCAGTGAGACGATACACGCCTCCGCCGATCTCCTGACCAACCTCGGTTCGATACAGGAAGTGCGGCGAGGTGAAGAGGGTCCGAGCGGCGAGGCGCAGCCCATCGTCGCCGTTGGGCTCCGAGCCGAGCTGTTCCAAGTAGCGTGCGCGCTCGTCGGAGGTCAGCGGGCGTCGGAAGACGCGGGGTGCGAACTCATCGAGGAACGCGGTCTCACAAGAGGGACCCCCGCTGCAGCTTGTGATCGACTCGATTCGATCGACCACCAAGTCCGCCGCTCGCTCGGAGGCGGCCATGTATTCAACGACGTGCGTCGATGTGACGCGGGCCGTGTTGGCGTGGGTGTCGAATCCAAAGTCGGTCGGGCGAACCTCAGGAGGGAATCGTTCCGTGAGTCCGGCGAGAGGGTCGGTGCTGCCGGAGCAATCCACATCGATGACCGAATTCTGTCCGCCGAAGCCATCGTCCTCAAAGCTGGGGGCGTCGGGATCCGCGAACCAGTCGCTGCCGTCGACCACGTACTTGTATCCGTGTGCACCTGGCTCGAGCGTCGTCTCCAGCCGCCACATCCCATACGCGTCTTCGCGCATCGGCCATCCACCGGCCTCGATCGTGCCAGCCCAGCTATTGAATGATCCAGCGACCATCACAGTCGTGACGTCGCGTTCCCGCGGGTTATAGACGAACTCCGTGAGTCCGCAGGGGCGGGCGCTGCAGCGGCCTCCGTCACAAATCGGTGCCGCGCCAGGGCACGTCGCGTCGACGGCGCAAGACTCGGTCAGACCCAGCAGATCACGCAGGGTGTTGTCGTATTCACGGCGGTTCAGCAGTCGTAGCTGGCGCGCGCCATAGATGGGCTCGGCGCAATCAACATTGGACGGTCGTTCAAATGCGAGGACGTGGTCTGCCACCAGCTCTGCGCATTCGCCCACGCAGTTATCTGCTTGGCCCGTCGGCATGGTGTCTGCGATGCGAGTGACAAGCGCCGCGCGGCCGTCGGTCCAGTTGTTAAGCGGGAGTCCCACGCCGCCCTGACCTTGGTCTCCGTGGCATCGTTGACAGTGAACGCCGTAGAGCTCGGCGCCTGGGCCCAGCGGTGCGGTGTCCCCAGGTTCCGTGTCACCCACGCCGTCGTCTGCGTCGTCATCCGCATCGCGTTCGGTCGTATCGGTGCCGCCGAAGTCGCTCTCTCCCGTATCTCCCGTATCTCCCGTATCTCCCGTATCTCCCGTATCTCCCGTATCTCCCGTGTCTCCCGTTCGCGCCGAGCGAACCTCCGGTCCATCGTCGCCTCCGCAAGCGGCAAGGGTGAGGAGCACGAAGGCGATTGGAAACAGTCGGATGAGCATCGCGCCAGACAATAGCTAGTGGCGCCGCCGAGGGACAGGCGCTTGGCTCGAGAATTGGGGCGCGGTAGGAACGCGTCAACTTTCCCCGAGGTTCCCCAATGAAACGCGCTCTCTTCGCAACCCTTCTCATCGTCGGATGCGGCGGCACGACCGCCGCCCCCACCAGCAATCCCATGCCTGAAACCGAGACGCCCACGGTGGAAACACCGTCCATTTCTCTGGACGCGCTCAACCAGGCTGCTCGTGCCGGTGCTGTGACCGAGGACCTGCACGGCGTCAGCGTTAGCGATCCGTATCGAGGACTCGAAGAGGACAACGCGGCTACCGACACGTGGGTCGATGCTCAGAACGCCGCTACCGAGGGCTACTTCACGACCAACGCTCGCGACGGACGTCGCGAGCGCTTGCAGGAACTGCTCAGCATCGGCTTCTACGCAGGTGTCGCTCGCGCAGGCGGCCGAACCTTCATCGAGAAGCGTGAGGGCGAGATCGACCACGCCATTCTCTACGTGATCGACGGACCCGATGCGGAGCCGCGGGAGTTGATAAACCCGAATACGATGGATGAGCGAACCGCGCTCGACTTCTTCATCCCATCGCCGAGCGGCGAGTACCTCGCGTACGGCCTCTCGCAGAATGGTGACGAACGCTCGACGACGCACGTGCTCGACGTCGCGACCGGTGAGAACCTGACGGAAGCGATCCCGCACACCAAGTGGACCGCGCTCGACTGGCGCCACGACGAGGCAGGATTCTACTACACCCGCTACCCTTCGGAAGGCGAAGCCGACTACGACGCCGAGGCAGAGGACACGTACAACCGTCACCTCTTTTACCACGAGCTGGGTACCGACCACGCGAACGACCCGCTCATTTTCCGAGCGCCTGACCCGACCGATTTCGTCAGCGGCGAAGTCTCTGAGGATGGCCGCTACTTGTTGATCGGAACCTTCCGCGGTTGGTCGGCGAGCGACATGCGCTGGCTCGATCTGGAAGCGGGCGGAGAGCCGACCCCGCTGGTCGTCGGCGAAGACTCCGTCTGGTGGGGCGGCTTCCACGAGGGACGCCTGCTCATCTACACCAACGCCGACGCTCCTCTGGGCCGCGTTCTTTCGGTGGCAAACGAGGACGCTGGCGATCGTGCTGCTTGGCAAGAGATCGTCCCAGAGGGGCAATCGAAGCTGGAGGCGTTCTATCCGATCGGTGACCTTCTGGTGATTCCGTACGTAGAGAACGTCTCGTCGCGCGTCCGCGTGTTCGGACTCGATGGGACGGAACACGAGGACCTCGCGCTGCCCCTAGAGATCGGCAGCGTCGGCTCGATCGCCTCCGAGCCCGGAAGCACCGTCCTTACCTACCAGTACACGTCCTACTTCTTCCCTCCGGCACTCTTCGAGACCGACCTCGTGACTCGCGAGACCCACCAAATCGACGCCATTGAAGCGGACGTCGACACCTCGGCCTACGAGGTCACCCGTGCGACGGTCGAGTCCCCTGATGGCACCCCGATCAACGTGTTCATCGCCCACCGCACAGACATGGTCCGTGACGGAAACCAGCCGGTTTTACTCAACGGATATGGCGGCTTCAACGTCTCGTTGACGCCCGGCTTCGCGCGCAGCACCCTCTATTGGCTCGAGCAGGGCGGTGTCTTCGCGGTCGCAAATATCCGCGGCGGGGGCGAGTTCGGTGAGGAGTGGCATCAAGCCGGCATGCTCGGTGAGAAGGCGAACGTCTTTGAGGACTTCGAGGCAGTCATTCGCTGGCTCGGTGGCGAGTCCGGCATCTCCAACTCGGACCGTATCGCGATCACCGGTGGCTCCAACGGAGGCCTCTTGATGGGCGCTATGCTGACCCGCTGCCCGGACGCTTTCCGCGCAACGGTCACCAGCGTCGGACTCTACGATATGGTCCGTTACACGCTCTTCCCACCAGCCGAAATTTGGGTCTCGGAGTACGGCGACCCGGAAGTTGCAGAGGACTTCAATTGGCTGCACGCGTACTCCCCGTACCATAACGTCGAAGCGGGAACGGAGTTCCCGGCGACGCTGATGCTCACCGCCGACTCCGACTCGCGCGTCTCGTGGCAGCACTCCACGAAGTTCGCGGCAGCGCTCCAGGAAGCCAACACCGGCGATCACCCGATCCTCTTCTTGATGAAGCAAGACCAAGGGCATGGCGCCGGAACCAGTCTCAGCGACACCGTTGACGCCTACGTGCAGCGCTACACGTTCATCGAGACCGAGCTCGGACTCTAGCAGTGGCGGCACGATGTGCCGCCATCACGAGGCGGTCTGGCAGTCACCATGGGCTGCCATCGCGAAGCGGCCTAGCAGTCACCATGTGCCGCCATCACGAAGCGAACCGAAGTACGGGGTTCGCTCGGCTCCGATCAACTCAGAGCCGGACCGTCGCCTAGAAGGTGCGGCGTTCCGCGAGGGAGAACTCCGGCATCGTCTCGAATGGCTGGATGCCATCCGTTCCGAAGGTGTCGAAATACTCACGCCGCACACCGAGACAGTGGTCTCGGAACGCGCAGCGTCCGCATGGCTCTGGGAAGAACCGTCCGCTGATGTCGCCCTCATTGTGTTGCGAGCGGTCCAGAGCGAGCAATACCTCGGGGGCCTCTTTGGCGATGCAAGGGGGGAAGCCGCAGGTGCCGATCGCCGTGATATGCACGCCCGCTTGGCTGAGCACCTGAATTGCACCGACCAAGTTTGGCTGTACAGCTGAGAGCGGGATCAGGTGTTCCGCCCAGATCTCGCGCTCGTATGCGGCACACGGGTGTGAATAGTGCATCCCAATCAAGCGCCCCCCGGGAACCGAGGCGAAGTGCTCGACGATGAACTCGGCCTGCTCGGTCAGCTGCTTGTAGTTTCGCTTCTCAACGACGCAGTTGAGTTCGACCGCGATTCCCGCCTCTAGCGATTTCCGAATGCCCGCTTCCGTTCGAACCGCTGTGCGAGGCGAGCGGGTCATCGCGTCGGAAACCTCAGGGATGTGCGAGTGGAATGAGACAAAGAGCAGCTCGACGCCCGCGTCCGCTAAGCGTTGAGCGAAGCCCTCTTTTGCCATCTGAACGGCGTTCGTCTGCAAGCGCAGTCGCATCCCATGTGAGCGTGCGAGTTCGAGCAATCCGAAGAGTTCTTTATGGATCGTAGGCTCGCCGCCGCTGAACGTGAGAATGTCGCAGCCGCCTGCCGCGAGCTCGTTCACCCAGGTCCGATAGAACTCGGCTGGAGGCTCCGGCCATGTGCGGTCTTGCCAGCAAAAGTCGCAGCGCTGATTGCACCGAAACCCGAGTCGCACGATGGCCTCATCGGGGCCAACCTCAACAAACGTTTGGTCGCTGATTCCGTCGAATCTCCCGACGGTCTCCAGCGCCTCTCGCAGCCGGTCCCATGTTTTCCCGCCGTTCTTGTCCTCGTGTGCCAGCAAGCCACGAAGTTGTTGGAGCAGGTTCGCGAGCGACGGGTCCTTTGAGGGGTCTCTTCCGTCTCACAGGCCGCGGTAGCTAGCGGAGAAGTGCTGCCCCACGAACCAGCCTGACTGCCCACCGTGGCGAAAGTCGAGCTCCAGCCGATCGTCTCCCTCGCCGATCATGATGTGCGTAGACTCTGACTTCGTGTTTCGACGGCAGACCATTGGCACGCTCGCCGGAAGCCGGAGAAGCTCCCTGGCGGCCTCGTCGAGGTCGAACTGCAATGTAGAAACGAAGGGCGTCGTTTCTATTTCTCGGGCGACAGGGGTGCGGTCGGTATCGGGCATGCGAGGAGCGTAGCAGAGCCCACTCCAGAATTGCACGACCGACTGAACAACATCGAGGCGACGGACCTCCCTGCCAAAGTACCCGCACGTTTCGCTAGCCATTCGGCTCGGGATCGACCTCCGCCTCGCCTTCGAACACGCCGTAGTCGGAGAACCACCAAGGCCGGAAGAAAAGCACCAGCCCGACCGACGCGGTGATTATGAAGTTAGGCACGCCCATCCACCAGATGCCGACGTGGAACGCGAGGATGCTACCGAGCAGCAGCCACCGCAATCGGTCGGTGACGATGATGGAGATGGCGCCGATCTCGACGATCACCGTGGCGAGCGCCGCAAACGCGAAGAACCAGAGGGCATCGTAGGAGATAATCGTGTGTCCGGTCATCCAAACCCACGGGCTGTCGAGCACGAAGTCGCGCGCAAACTCCTGGATCCGCTCGCCTGTGAGCCAGCTCGTGAACCCCTTGTGAAGCGGGAACATTTTGGCAAGTCCTGCAAAGACATAGACCGCCCCGAACCACGAAACGCACAGCTCGATCGGCCATCGATAGTCACGACTATCACGTGCTCGGCGCCGTCGCTTGAGCAAGCTGTCCATGCTGAGAGCGTCGCCGGTGGGCGCGAGCGCGAGGATCAGAAGGATAGCGGTGAAGTAGACCCAGTCATCGTGGAAGAGCGTGCCGCGCCAGTACACCGCTTGGGTGAGCAGGAAGAGCACGAATACGATCACGCTCATCACCCGCGTGAAGAGGCCGATGCACATCAAGAGTGCTGCGACCGCTGCTACAAGCGTGAACTCAAAGAGGTTCGCCGCCACAATCTGTTCGACGCCGATGGGTAGCAACGAGCGCGCCGTCGGGAGTCGCCCGCCTAGTTGCGCGAGCAGCGGATAGACCGGGCTCAGGAAGACCTTCATCATGTACGCGCCGAAGACGATGCGGACGATGGCGAGGTGGATGGCTGAGCCGGGCAGTGACGCACGCTCCCAGCTGGGCAGGATCGGTTCAGGTCGGGCGCTCATTGGCCCTCCTGTGCAAGCATGATGATCGGTTCCACCTCGTGAATCTCGCCCGTGGAGCGGTTGTACGTGAACCGGCCCCAGGCGACATCACCCGCCCCGGCGTCCCGCAGTTCCTCGGCAACCGAGACTGCACCTGGCCCTCCGGCTGCGGCGTCGGCCGTCGCGTACATACGCAGCGCCCACCCGGCCTTGAAGTCGAGGTCCAACCACTCCTGAAAGATCGGATTCCCTTCTCGCCAGAGCGCCAACGGCCGCCAGCCGTCACCCTCGCGCACCATGAACGCGTTGGATTCGACCACACCCGGCTCCTCTCCAACATTCTCATTGCTGAACATGGCGACCGCGGAGAACGGGTAGAACTCCATGCGGAACGCTACGTGCGCCAACTGCACCGCCATAAGTGCCGTTAGAAGCGCCTTCGTCGCGGTCGACGCCGGAAACTTCTTCCAGGTAGCGACGATCGAGTCACGATGCCCGATGGTATGAAGAATCAGTGGCGCACAGAGCACGATCTGCAGCACGAGCTGCCAGATCGGTCGCTCGTGTGCGCCGACAATCGAGTCGAACGTATGCCGGCTCATCGAGGTCGTCAGGTCGAGCAGACTCGCCCATGAGAGCAGGGCGAGTGGCCAAGGAATCCGCGGCAGTTTGCTCATACGGCCATGTTGCCACAGGGGGCGCGGGAGCACCAACACGGGGAGAGTGGTGAGGCGAGCACGGGAGCCCAACGTCATCGGTGTAGACTCGTCGTCTAACGCACGCCGCCAGACCTGAGTCCCGCTAGAGGACCTGCCTCGCACAGGCCCGCCCACCCATTCACGGCCCGCCCCACGAAAGATTCGTGAAAAGATCCACCCACCCAACACCCGACTCAGAGGAACACCCCAGAGAGGCGAAACCGTCACTCATTTCACGACGGCCAAACGGCCCAAGTCCCCAGGAAGTCAGATGAGCAAGAACTGGATCAAGCAATTAGCAATCGTCGGGGCGACATCCGTCGTCGCTTTTCCGGTATCTGCCGAATCAATGGACGAGGCAGAGGTCGAGGCGGCTCTCGAGCAGTGCGAAGACCTCTACTACGAGTGTGAGGAGTCCGGTGCTGAACTACTCGACTGCGAGGAGGAGGCGCTCGACTGTCTCATCGACGTCGCCCTGGAGTCAGGTGCGACTGAAGACGACCTCTTCTTCTGCGAGGACATCTACGTCGACTGCGCCGAAGGGAGCCTCGAGGACGAAGACTGGGACGAGGGCGAGGACGAAGGCTGGGACGAGAGCGAGGACGAAGACTGGGACGAGGGTGAGGACGAAGAATGGGACGAGGGTGAGGACGAAGAATGGGATGACGAGGACATGGGCGACGAAGACTTCGACTGCGAGGACGCGGCAGACTGCGACGACGATGACATGGGCGACGATGACCTCGACTGCGAAGGCGAGGAAGATTGCGACTTCGACGAGCTCGACTGTGAGGACGAAGACGAGGACTGCGAAGGGCGGGACGAGGAACTCGACTGCGAGGATGGCGACGACTGCGAGGACTACGGCGACGAGGACGGTTTCTGCCAAGATATCCTGGTCGACTGCCTGATTGCCTCCGCCCTCGGTGAAGAGTTCGACTACGATGATGAGGATTACGGCGACGAGGATTACGGCGACGAGGATGACGGCGACGAGGATTACGGCGACGAGGATTACGGCGACGAGGATGACGGCGACGAGGACTACGGCGACGAGAGCTACGGCGACGAGGACGACGGCGACGCAGGCGACCCGGGTGGTGAAGATGTCCCACCGGGCTTTGCGGCCAACGGCTCCGAGTTGAACACCGGCGATGTCGCCTTCGATGACGTCAACGTCTCCTGCAGCTCCGCGACCGGCAAAGGCAACGCGGGGCTCCTCGGACTCATGATGCTCGGCCTGGCGGCGCTCCGCCGACGCTGGCAGCGCTAGCCGCGAGCGACCGAATCATGCACGATTCAAGCGCAATTGCCCTCCCTGCCCCAGTACCGCATCAGCGGCGCTTGGGTTCGGTGCGTTCCGTAACGGATCAAATGAGCGACTCAAAACTCATGCACACAGACTCGCACTGGCTCGCCGGATATCGGCGGGGCGATGCGGATGCACTGAAGCGAGTCTTTGAGACGCACTCCGATGAACTCCAGAAGCTCTTGCTCACCGGCATGGTGACTAAGAGTGAGGGCAAGCGCGTTCGAATCCGGATCCAAGACCCCGACGAGCGCGATGAGATTACCAACGAGGTCTTCGCCCGCGCTTTTTCTGTGGCCACGCGGCGCAACTACCGGGGCATTGCGCCCTTCTTTCCCTATCTCTGCCGCATCTGCCGGAACGTGGTCGTCGATCGATTCCACGCTGCACGGCGCGAGCAGGCGCTCTTTCGCTCTGATAACGTCGACTCACCATCGGGTGGGTTTGCCCTCTCCGAGCAAGCTGCAGACTGGCAGACCGGCCCGGTTAGCCTCGGCCGATCCCCCGAACTCTCGGCTGCTCGCAGTCAACTCTCGACGGCGCTCCAGTCGTTCATGACCACGTTGACGGACGAAGAACGAGAGCTCTTACGCCTCTACTACGAGGACGACGCTTCACAGCGAGATGCGGCCGAACGGTTGGGGATCGATAGGAATCGTGTACGGTATTTGGTGGCTGGCGTCCGTCGCCGGCTACTTACTCATATGAGGAACGAGCGTCTGATCGACAAGCTCGACCCGAATCAACTTCTTGAGATCATTGCGGCGCTGATCGTCGCAGGGATGGCACTTTAAAGATGCTGAAGAACGTTCGAGACAAATGGGCCGAGTCGACCCTCGAGGATATCTTCGAGACAGGCGCTCCCAGTGCATTCTCAATGCCGCGTTCGTGGCTGGCCAAGACATTGAAAGAGAGCCCGGAAGTAGGGGATTCCTACTACGAACTCGCAGAGATGGACCGGCTAGTCGCGACTGGTATTGGTCATAAGAGCGCGCCCGACACCGTCACTGAGAGCGCGACGGATGCGTTGCTCGAAGACGGATTCGAGTCGCGTGTCGCGGGCTTCATGAAAGGCGAACACGAGCGGGCGCACGCCGCCAGTTGGATCGCGCTCGCCGCGATTCTCACCGCCATGCTCTTACTCGTGCTCGGCCCCGCGGGATTGCTGCCCGGCGGCGGCCCGGACACCGAGTACACCGTGCGCGGCGATGGTGATCCACGAGCGCTCGGAAACGTATTCTGCATCGACGCCGGTGAGGTCTTGATCCGGCCCGCTGGCAGCTCGGCGAGCTGCCCGCTGGCTGGCGTCATTCAACCGACGTTCCGCGACGAAGCAGCTCGTGGGCTCTACGTCTCGGTCTTCGCCTTTGGCCCTGACGGCGCGACGATTCCCATTCTGCCAAACCCGTCGGCTCCAGGGTCGTTTCAGCTAGCTGCCAACGGCCTCGAACAGACGGTCGGACCTCCACGTCAGCTGGAACTCAACTATGGACTCGGTGAGTCGCATATCGTCTACATCGCCGCCGACAAGCCTCTTGATTGGGCCATCATGCAGCCGGTCCTGCGTGGCCTAGACGCCGCGTCCTCTCCCGACCGCTTCACTCCGATGTCTGTGGGCACTCGCGTCGCCGCCAATCTTGGATCTCGGCCGCTGGTCGTCACCCAAATCCCCCTCGTCATTACTGCGCCCGAATGAGACGACTGCTTTTCACACTACTCGTTTTCCTTACCGCGCTACCGGCGGCCGCAGAGGGTGTCGTCGATGACCGCTTCCTCTTGGTCGTTGGCGTGAACGGCTCTGACGTGGAGGGCGTGCCACCGCTCCGTTACGCGGACGACGACGCCGCGCGATTCTATGAACTCCTGGCGTCCGGAGCGACAGAGAGCCGCCTGCTTGTCACGTTCGATTCCGGCAGCGCGCAGCTCTATCCGCAACTGCTCGGCGTGGCCCAGCCGCCCAGCCGCGCGACTCTTGAGCGTGCCCTAGACGAACTCTACGCTGCAGTCCGAAGCTCGCAGGAGGCAGGGAGAACCGCCACGCTGCATGTGTTCTTCGGCGGGCATGGCGCTCTCACGAATGATCCGGAATCGCCTTCCGCATACCTCGCGCTCGCGGACTCGCGCTGGACCCGCGAGGACATGCTCAGTCAGATCATCCAACCGGAGGTCGCCGACTACACGCACCTCGTGGTCGACGCCTGCAACGCCTTCTTCTTGGTGCAAGGCCGTGGCTGGGTCGACGACGCGGTCGACGACGCAGACGTCGAGCGTGCGGTCGACGCATACGTCGGTTTTGGCGACGTCTTGAACCGCCACCCGCGGGTTGGCGTGCTGCTCTCAACGGCCGGCGCGCAAGAGGTCTTTGAATGGGGTGAGTACCAAGCCGGAGTGTTCTCCCACCAGCTGCGCTCGGCTCTTGTCGGCGCTGCGGACGTCGATGCCGACGGCCAGCTCACCTATGACGAAGTGGTCGCCTATATCGCCGCGGCGAACTCCGCTGTGCAAAACCCCGAGGCGCGAATCTCGGCCACCGCTTCGGCTCCCGGACAGAACCCGCAACAGCCGATGATCGCGCTCGATCAACTCGGCCAGGGCGCCGTGCTGCAATTGCCGTCAGGATCGGAGGCTCACTACGTCTTCGAAGACGAGCGCGGCCTGCGATACGCGGACGTTACTACCGCCGGCGACCGAGAACTGCAGGTCGTGCTCAGCCCCGGCGGGCGCGAAAACGCAGTATTCTACGTGCAGCGTGGCGAAGAAGAGGCTCGAGTTGAACTCGGCGCAGTTCCAGAGCGTCGACAAGCCGACGGCCGGTTACGGCCGACCGGCGTGTCCTTCGAAGACCTCGAGTGGTCGCCGGTACTCACCGCCAGCCGCTCCGCCGTCGCCGACGAGTTTCGCCTCAATCTCTTCGCCGTGCCGTATTCCGCCGCGTTCTTCTACGGGTACACGGCCGGTGTGCGAGACGGAGAAGCCGACGCGATGGACGTCACTGTGACCACTGGCGACATCCGTCCACGCCCGCGCTTCGGTCTGGTTCTTGGCTCGTTCGGAGGCTCCGCAGCAGGCGCCGAGTTGGAGGTCGGCGGATCGCTGGCGCTTCACGTCGGGCGCAAGACAGGCTGGCACGCTTTGGCGGAAGTGCAGTTCGCTCCGATGGTTGGCATCTCGGCTCGCCGCACCTGGTTGGGCCTCGGCGGTGGCGGAACTTGGGCGCTATCTCGTAGGTTTTCGCTCGGTGGTGAAGCGCTCATCGGCAATCAGTGGACGGTCGACAATGAGACAGGGGTCACCCGAAGAGACAACGTAGGTCTGCGCGCGGAAGCACGGGTGATCGCGGATCTGCGCATTGGTGAGAACACCGTGCTCGGCTTCTACGCAGGTCCTGCGGCTCAGCTCAGCAACGAGCTGCGAACGACCAACGAGCGTTCTCTGGTGGTCGATCGCGTGCAAGGGACGGTCGGTGCGGGTGTGCGTCTACGTTACGAGTTTGGAGGCGACCGATGAGATATCTTCTCGCACTCGCGCCGCTGCTTGCGCTGTCATGCCAGCCGTACGTTCCGGTCGGCGACGACTCCGCGATCCTGGAATCGACCGCTTGCATGGGGCAGGAGGGCGGCCGCCTCGACGTCATGGGCGCGACCCTAGAAGTGCCACTCGACGCGCTCTTTGAGGAAGTATGCGTGACCCTGCGCCATGAATCGGAAGGGCCGACGGAATGGGAAGTCCTGGGACCTGTGATCTCAGTTACGGCCGACCGCCCCGCCCAGCTGGAGCGCCCCTACACGCTCTCAGTTGCCTTCCAAGGCGAGCTCGGAACGTCGCACCCGGTGCGGAACGATGGAGGGGAGTGGCTGCGGGTCGGCGACTCGGCTTTCGAGCAGGTAGTCATGAGCAACGGCCGCGCGCGAATTCAGAGCTATTTCGCAGGCTCGGTCGCCGTAATCTCGGTCCCGGACGCCGAGTGTACGACGGACATCGACTGCGGCGAGGAGGACTTCTGCTCCGAAGACTTCACCTGCCTCGTCGCCTTCTGCGAGGAAAGTGTCGACTGCGACGAGGGCTATCTTTGCTTGGAGGACCGATGCGAAGAGGGTTGCGAGGTCGACGCTGACTGCGCCGAATTCGGAGTGGTGTGCGGCGCGGATGGAGTCTGCGAGTTCGTCGATTGCTCGTCTGACGACGAGTGCGAGGAGGGCCAGCACTGCAACTTCGAAGCGTTCGAAGAGGAGTTGGACGGCATCTGTATCCCCGAGGACTGGGATGGAGACGACGACTAGCGAGGCAGCGCGCCTTCCGTCCGGTTGCCCGCGGATACCACGTAAATTGCCGAGCGGATCGTTCGTGGCTAGCGTTCGCAAATGGTTGATTTCGAAGCATCAGTAGAAGCCGCGGACTTTATTCGAAGCCGTGCCGATCGCGCCCCCACGATCGCTCTCATCCTCGGCTCCGGCCTCGGCGCATACGCCGACGAGCTCGAGCAGGCGGTGAAGATTCCGTACTCGGAGATTCCCAACTTTCACGCAAGTACGGTCAGCGGCCATGCCGGCCAGCTCGTACTGGGCAGGAAGTTTGGTCTGAACATCGTCGCCATGCAGGGCCGAGTTCACGCCTACGAGGGTCTCGGGATGAAACAGGTCGTCTTTCCGCTGCGCACGATGTGGCAGCTGGGCGCTCGCACATTGATCGTCACAAATGCTGCAGGAGGTGTGAACCCGGACTTCAAACCGGCGGACCTGATGTGCATCAATGACCACCTAAACCTAACGGGCGGCAGCCCGCTGACCGGCCCAAATGACGACCGCTTCGGCCCGCGCTTCCCGGACATGACGCACGCCTATACGCCATCGCTCCAAACGGTGGCTCACGCGACGGCAGCCGAACTGGGATTCACGTTGCACGACGGCGTCTACGCCGGCATGCTCGGCCCCGCCTACGAGACTCCCAGCGAAGTCCGCATGGTGCGCGCGCTGGGCGGCGACGCGGTCGGTATGAGCACGGTGCCGGAGGTTCTCGTAGCGTCTCACATGAAGATGAGAGTGCTCGGTATCTCGTGCATCACCAATGCGGCTGCGGGCATCACCGGCGAAGCGCTGGACCACAGCGAGGTCACTGACGTCGCGAAGATGGTGCGCGAGCGATTCATCGCCTTGGTTGACGGCGTCCTAGGCCGCATCGGAGCCAACTGATGACTACCGACGACGAGCTAGTCGAGGCCGCCAGAGAAGCCTTCGAGCGTTCGTACTCACCTTACTCACACTTCCGTGTTGGGGCCGCAGTTCTGGCAGAGGACGGCAAGATCTATCAGGGCTGTAACGTCGAAAACGCGAGCTACGGCGGGACAGTTTGCGCCGAGCGCCACGCGGTGTTCGCTATGGTCTACGCCGGCGGCCGGACGATCAAGCGAGTGGCTGTTTTCACTGATCATACGCACCCCGCATCGCCCTGCGGGATTTGCCGTCAGGTGATCCGAGAGTTCGGAACAGACCTAACCGTGATCAGCCACACACAAGACGGGCAGCGAAAGTCGTGGACATTGGACACGCTACTGCCTGACTCGTTTGGCCCGGCCGATCTCGGAGTGGAGTAGGCGAGGCGCGCCGCCGAGCTAGCCCCGGAAGAACTCCAACTCTAGTTCGCCCCGGCAAGCTCTCCCCATTCGCTCTGCAAGGTTCCACTCGGTGCACCGGCAGTCGAAGGAGCACCCGCAACCGAAGGAGCACCCGCAACCGAAGGAGCACCCGCAACCGAAGGAGCACTCACAAACGAGCACTCACAAACGAGCACTCACAAACGAGCACTCACAAACGAGCGAGGACCCGTGGACGAATTGCGTTCTATCCCCGACGCCGCGTCACAGCCACCAATCCCAGCACCATCACGCCTGGCAGCCATGGCAAACCTGCGAAGCGTACCGTTTGCGGCCCGAGGCTCTTGGCAGAGGCGATCGGGGCCGACTCCATACCGGCTCCGGGCCCAAACGTTATGGGCGGATCGGCCGGAGTAACACACAGCACGGTGCCGTCGCCTTCCAAACAGGCGAACGCGTCACCGGTGCAATCACAGGTTGGGAAGCCATTGCGAAGCACGCAGGCTCCGGCTCCACAGTCGACGTCGTTGCACGGGTCGAACTCGGTGCCAGCCCCACCCGCCGCGGCGGTGATACCGTAGGGGTTCTCGGCTGGAATGCAGGTGACTCCGTTGGAGCCGTCAGGGTTCGTGATCGCCTGGGCTACGTCTCCGTCCTCACATTTGCAGGCGACCTGGCCCTCTACGACACCACAGCTGGCTCCGTCTCCGCAGTAGTTGTAGGCGCAGAGAGAGGGAAGCGCGTCGGTGTTCGTATCGTTACAGCCGAAGGGCGTCGGTTGGGCGGAGAGGTCGAGGAGATTCGAAATCGCGGGGGCTGAGGACGACGCAGCAAACATTGGATCCACGATCATGTTTTCTGGATTCATCCGCGTATAGAATCGCGAGACGATCTCGTGCTGTGGAAAACGTCCAGTGAGGTTTTGCCCTATGAACTCCGCCGACCAGAGCTGCCCGTCGGCTTCGTCGGCCACGCGAGCTACCCAGGCGAAGTAGCTGGTATTCCCTAGCTCATCGCTAAGAATGGTCGAGTTGTCCGGCGCCTCCCAAGCGTAGTTGGTTGGCAGATAGGGCGTGTCGCCAAAGATCCAAACTTGAATGCCCATCAGCGGCTGTGCGGCCACGGCCGTGAGCTGAATCGGGATCATCGGCTCTTCTCCTTGGTAGGTCATCGAGAGCGGTGAGACATCGGTCGCCGTGCGGCCGTCACGCAGGCGAACCGCGAGGTACTGCATGCCTTCGTCGACGTAGGGCTGCATCACCGGGATCATATTGTCGGAGACGTTGTAGCCCCCCGTTTGCAGCCAATCGGTGAGGTCCGACGCGAGGTCCGCACTGATCGAGACATAGTCGTAGTTGTCGGTCGAACCGCTCGCGTGGACCGTGACGACGGGAGGCGCTTCAACACCGTTCGCGGCAGTAGGGGCGCTCTCCGCCGAGCTGGCGTTGGCCGTGCATCCGATTCCGCTGCAGCCGCTACCACCGCTGCCGCCACTCGTCGGAGACGAGCAAAAGAACTCAGGTTGCGGAAGGATCACCTGCAACGCAGTGGCTGCCTCGACCTCCTCAAAGACACCGGCCTCCGATTCAGCGACATCGGGCGTGCTTGGAACCGGAACGATCCACGCAAACTCGTCGGCGGGTCCCGCATAGGAGATCTGCACGTGCGCGGTGATTGTTCCGTCTCCCGGCACCTCAAAGATGATGCGTTCGGCGGTTTGATCCACAGGCTCCGCTGGTACAGGTCCGACGGGCGCCGAGCAGAAGAAACCGCCACACGCGAAGGCGTAGCTAGGCGCAGAAAGAACGATCGCGACGACGGCTGTCGAAAGCAGACGAGACATGGTCTTCTCCGAGGATTGAAGTGCCGCCACGCTAACGAGATCTCGAACTGGGGCAAGCGCGTCGAACTGAGGGATCTGCGTGCGCTCCTTACACCCGCGCCCTGCGGTTGTTACACTGGGATTACACCACATCGCCCGGAGACGAGACCATGGCTACCATCGGTTCAGATCAGCGCCCCTTGAGAGTTGCGATCGTGGGTGCTGGTCCTTCCGGGTTCTTCTCGGCGGCCGCGCTTTTGGGGAGCGACTCCATTGTGACGATCGACCTCTTCGAACGGATGCCGACTCCCTTCGGTTTGGTGCGCTTCGGAGTCGCTCCGGACCATGAACGGATCAAGCGGGTGCGGAAAGCGTACGGCCGCTCGCTCGCCCATTCGCATGTTCGATATTTTGGCAACGTCGACATCGGCCGCGATGTCACGATCGACGAGTTAAGTGAACTCTACGATGCCGTGCTCATATCGATCGGCGCGTCGAGCGACCGGAAGTTGGGTATTCCGGGCGAGGACCTAATAGGAAGCTGGTCGGCGACAGAGTTCGTCGGTTGGTACAACGGCCATCCGGACTTTCAGGCGCGCGACTTTGCGCTGCAAACCGTCCGGCGAGCTGTCATTGTTGGCGTTGGAAATGTCGCCGTAGATGTCGCGAGGATACTGGTGCGCGACCCCGATGAGTTGCACCCCACAGACATGACCTCGCATTCCGTCGACCACTTGCGGTCATCGCCGATCAGCGAGGTGGTGTTGTTGGGCCGTCGGGGAGCCGCGCAGGCCAAGTTCTCGCCGTCCGAGATCAAGGAACTCGCCGAAATAGAGGGCGTTCGCCTGCAGGCTGCCGCCGAGTCGCGGAACGTCGACCCGCTCTCCGAAGACTGGCTCGCGAATCAAGACGACCGGAAGTTCCGAAAGAACGCGGACTTCATCAGTGACCTCCCGTACCCCGATGGCTCGAGCGGTCGAGAGGTTACGTTGAGCTTTCTAACCTCACCGGTTGAGATTCTCGGGGACAGTGACGGGCGCGTTTGCGGGGTACGAGTCTGCAGGAACCGCTTGGAAGCCAGCGCCGACGGCCCACCGAGGCCGGTCGGAACAGATGAAACCTGGGAAATCGAATGCCAAGCAGTGTTTCGCTCCGTGGGGTACCGAGGAGTGGCGCTGCAGGGAGTTCCATTTGATGATCGGCGAGCGATCATCCCCAACGACGACGGGAGAGTCTTGGAGGAGGACGGAGGTGCGGTGGTATCGGGCCTTTACACCGCCGGTTGGATCAAGCGAGGGCCAAGTGGGTTGATCGGGACCAACAAGGCGGACGCCAAGGAGACCGTCGCGTGCTTGCTCTCAGACCTCATCGGCCGCGCCGTCGAGGCCGATCCGACTTGGGATGAACGGAGCGCTGGCTTCCTCACGGATCGCGTGCCGAATCTCTTCAGCGCGTCGGATTGGCGCGCGCTGGACTCTTCGGAGGTGGCAGTCGGTCAATCCCGCGGAAAGAGCCGAGAGAAGGCCGTGAGCGTCGACCAGATGCTGAGTAGCCGAACCGCCGGTTTCGAGGAGGTGTGAGTACCCAATTGAGGGACCGCAGATCGAGTTCGATTCGAGGATAGGATGCAGCCGTACACGCACCTACATATCTGAGATTGTTCGGCTTTTCCTGGCGCGACTTTCTTTACCCCTAACGGGATCTCCGTCACTATGCAGGGACCTCCGAAGGGCCCTCGGAGGTTGGCGAAATGCGGCATGAATTCGAAGGACATTCTAAGGACGTTCAAGGAGGCGCGATTCGCGGACTCTTCAGACGTTGAGAACTGGGTGCTTGCGGTCACTCCGATCAACGCCGCAGACGCGCAGGCCTGCTTCCTGATTCTGCAGGATCGACGCTTCGCGCAAGATGCGCGAGTGCACAAGTTCCGCTGCGCTCTGCTCAAGCGGTTGCTCGCTCGAACGGCGGAGTATGACGAATACAATCTGGCTCTGCGCGAGCTCTTCATCCCGCTGCTGCGCAGCGCGAGGGGAGCAGACGAGGCCGTCCGCGAGTTCCTGATCGAGGTCCTCCCGCTGGTCAACAACGTCAGCGGGCACCGAGAGTTGGTCCTGCTTTTCAAGCACACTGACCCTGGCATTCGGGCCTTCGCGAAGACCGTTTGCGAGAAGGTCGGCGGCAAGACGGTGTTCTCGCTGCTCGTCGAGCTCTGTGGGCAACCCGACTTTCCGGGTCGAATGGAGGCCTTGGACGCTTGCGTACGCATGGCGGGCTACCACGCGATCCCCGCGCTAAAGAACGTGATCTCGGCTGGAGTCACGGACGAGAAGCTGTCCGCCCTCAAGATGTTGGGCGACCCCGAACTCGTGTCGAAGAACCGGCAGGGCGCGCTCGAGGCGATCTTGGTCGCCACCGAAGACATAAACGACGACGTCAGCATGAGCGCTGTGGGTGCGTTCGGCTCGGTCGCAGAGGAAGATGACTTCTTTCGCTACATCGTCCCGCGGTTAGAGAACGCGAACATTCGCCTGATCTGCACGATTGTTCGAGCAACCCTGTGCTTCCGCAGCAGTCGCACACTCGGCATGCTGAAGGAGCAGTTGCTCCTCGGGCCCAAGACCGTGCGACTCGCCGTGCTGGATTCACTCGAAGCGATGGCGCACGAGGACGTGCTTCCCGTCGTCGCTGAGGCCCTGAATCACAAACAGATTGAAGTCCGACTGCGGGCCGCAAAAGTACTCGAAAACCTTGCAACACGGGGCTCGATCGACGTCGCACGGACGATCGTTTGGCTGCTTCGAAGTCGAGATGTTGACGTCAAACGAATCGCCGCAGATCTCGCGCGGCGAGTCGGTGATCCCGAGGGGAAACTCTGGCCGCAGCTCTTTCGATTTTTGCGAGACGAAGACTGGTGGGTGCGCGAACGAATTACCGATGCTCTGGTGGAACTGGCCGGCCTTGAGCTGACGCGGCACGTCGTCGGTCTGTTGCAAGACGAATCACCAGTGGTTCGGCGCTATTCGGTCGACATGCTGATGAAGCTCGAGGATCCAAATTCATTGGGCGCTCTCGTGCGGGTCGTACAGGCCGACGACGATTGGTGGGTCCGAGAGCGTGCCGTTGAAGCGATCGGGGCGCTCGGAGACAACCGGGCCGTTCCCTACATCGTCGACTTCCTGCACAAGGAAGAAGACCTCGAATTGATCTGCATCGACGTGCTCGCGGAGCTCGGCGACAAACGCGCTGCGCCGCACGTGGCGCAGTACCTAGATGAAGCGGACCTCGATCTCACACTCGTCGTCTTTGACTGCTTAGAAGCCCTGAACGACCACGAGCAGGCGTCGGCAATCATGCCGTTCACCGAGAACCTGGACCATAGGGTGCGGAGCCGCGCCCGAGCGATCATCAGGCGCTGGCACCTGGACGCGCAGTTCAACGATTGGGAGGGCGACGAGGCCGGTAACATGGGTACGCTGGATCGCCTGCTCTGGGCGATGGTTCGTGCCGGGGGCGACGACCTCTTGGTCGCCGCGGGGCGCCGGCCGTACATCAAGCGGATGGGCGAAGTGAACCCGCTGGTGAAGAACGTCTTCACCGACGAACAGATGCGCGGGTTGCTCTATCCGCACATGAGCACCAACCAGATCGCAGACTTGGAGCAGCGCGGCGCCGACGTCGACTTTTCCTATGAGGTCACCGCAGCGGGTCTGCGTTTCCGCGCCAACGTCTTCCGGGAGCGGGGAGGGCTGGCGGCGGTATTCCGAGTTGTTCGAAATCAGATACCAGCCATGGAAGAGCTGGGGCTGCCGCCCATCGTTCACACCTTCGGGGACCTGAAAAACGGTCTCGTCCTCGTTGGCGGGCCCACCGGATCGGGCAAGTCGACGACGCTTGCCGCAATCATCGACTACATCAATCGGACCTACGCCAAACACATCATTACGCTCGAGGATCCGATCGAGGTCATTCACGAGACGAAGAAGTCGCTGATCAATCAGCGCGAGCTCGGGACGCACTCCTCGGACTTCAGGTCTGCCCTACGTTCGACTCTTCGCGAAGACCCAGACGTTATCTTGGTCGGGGAGATGAGAGACATCGAGACCATCAGCTTCGCGATCAGCGCAGCGGAGACCGGCCACTTGGTCTTCGGAACCGTCCACACCACGACCGCGGACACCAGCGTCGACCGCATCATCAACGCCTTCCCGATCGGTCAACAGCCGCAGGTGCGCACGATCCTCGCCTCGAGCCTGCGCTCGGTTATCTGCCAGTACCTGGTGCCGCGAAAGGACGGCCGCGGTCGCGTTCCAGCCGTCGAGGTCATGGTGAACAGCGACGCTATCGCCAACCTCGTTCGCAAGGGAAAAACCTACCAGATCGCCAACGTTGTCGCGACGTCTCGCGAGTTGGGCATGCAGTCGATGGATAACGACCTCACGCGTCTCTACAAGGAGGGAATCATAAGCTCTGAGGAAGGGTATATGCGGGCGGTGAACAAGAACGACTTCGAGGCGGTTGTTGTCGAAAATGAGTCGGGTTCGCCCAGAACTGTGAAGCTGCTGACGAGTCAGCATAAGGCAATCGGAGGCGACAATGGCTAGACTCGACAGCTTCCTCGAACTGGTGACTCAGCAGAACGCGAGTGACCTTCACTTTTGTGCTGGCGCCATTCCGACAATTCGCCATGACGGTGACCTCGTCCAGCTCCCGTTCCGCACGCTCTCGGAGTCCGAGACCAAGCGCTTCCTGCTCGAAATTCTCACGCCCGAGCAGAAGACCGCCTACGGAAACAATGAGGATCTGGACTTCGTTTACGATCTGCCAGGAGTCGGCCGGTTCCGAGCCAACTACTTTCGGCAAGCGCGCGGCCCGGGCGCGGTCTTCCGCATCATCCCGAATGAGATCGCGACCCTCGACGAATTGGGTCTGCCTCCCGCGCTGAAACGCCTCTGTGAGTGGAAGAATGGCTTGATCCTCGTCTCCGGCCCCACGGGAGCAGGCAAGACGACGACGCTCGCCGCGATGGTCAACGAGATCGTGACGCAACAGAAACGCCACGTCATTACGATCGAAGACCCGATCGAGTTCATTCAGCCGACCGACAAGAGCGTCGTGACCCAGAGGCAGGTTGGCAAACACGTCGACAGCTTCTCAGGGGCTCTTCGCTCCGCGCTCCGCGAGTCACCGGATGTCGTCGTCGTCGGCGAGATGCGCGACCTGGAGACGATTCAATTGGCGCTGGCAGCGGCGGAAACCGGCGTGCTGGTCTTCGGGACGCTCCACACGAACAGTGCTTCTTCGGCGATCAACCGCATCGTCGACGCGACGCCCGACGAATCGCACGAGCAGGTTCGCGGAATCCTCTCTGTTCTCCTCCGCGGCGTGGTCGCGCAGCACTTGGTCAAGCGCGCGACAGGCGAAGGACGCATCGCGGCGATCGAGGTTCTTCTGCAGACCTTTGCCATCTCGAACCTGATTCGCGAGAATAAGATCCATCAAATTGACGGACTTTTGCAATCCACTGAGTCGGCAGGAACCGGTATGATGAGCATCGACAATTGCCTGCTTCGCTACCTAAAGCAGGGCTTGATCACGATCGACGATGCAGTGGCCTGCGCGACCGATCCCGACTACCTGCGCGAGCTCGCGGCGAGCTTGCCCGACGAGCAGTAGAACTGATGGATTCCGGCGAACGTAAACGACTCTATGCCAAGGCTAGGCAGCTGGAGGCCAATGGCCTGAATGACGGCGCCGTGCATGCGTACATTCAGTGCGGAGCGGTCGATGATGCGGCTCGATTGTTGGTCGCTGATCGGAAGTTTGGCGAAGCCGCCAATCTATTCGTGCAACAACTTGGTTTGGACCGCGGAAGCACTCTGAGTGAGAAGGAGCTGCAGGGCCTCGACGCCACCGGGAAGAAGCGGGCTCTGCGCGCGGCAATCTGTTTCGCGAAAGCCGGGCAGAGAGAGTTGGCGACCCGCATGTTTCTTGGACTCGATGAGGTCGCCCGTGCAGTAGAAATGCTGAAACTCAGCGGGGACCCCGTCGGCGCGGCGCGTCTTGAGGCGGACTACAAACGGCGTGGCCAGTTCGCCGATGCGTCGATGCCCGCGGCAGTCAGCAAGCGAACCGACATCACAATGGACACCGCGAAGGCTCTGGAGGGTGCCGGCAAACATGAGCTTGCGCTGGAGGCCTACACACGCCTCAAGCAGTTGCCCCACGCCGCGAGAATGGCGCGCATGCTCGGTCGAATTACCGAAGCCGGGGACCTCTTCCGCGACGGGGGCATGCCCTATGAGGCGGCGCTCTGCTTCTTGGAGGTCGGTGACACCGGCAAGGCGGTCGAACACTTCAGCCGCGTGCCTCGGGCCGACCCGCGCTACAAAGAAGCGGCGATGCAGGCCATCGGCCTGGCCTCGTCGATCGGTTTCCTCGACTTCTCCTTGGAGAACTTCCTGACGCGATTCCTCAGCGAGACCCCGGCAAATCAGCGAGAGGCCGACGCGTTCTTTACGATGGCCGAACTCTACCTGCGTCATGACTTTGGCGAGAACGCGCGCGACGCACTCGGAAAAATCGCCGCGATCGCGCCCGAGTATCGGGGAGTCAAAGACCGCATCGAGGCCCTCGATACCGAGGCCAAGGGATCGGCGATGGTCTACAGTAAAATCCTCGAAGAGGACTTGGCCTTTCAGGGGAATGATCCAAGGCACCGGCATCGCTCGTCGATGGAGCAGGTCAATGGTGCCCTCCCTGATCTCCCCGACCTTCCGGATCTCCCAGACCCGCCAAGTCTCGCCGCTCCCGTTCGGAGGCGTCGCAAGCGCGGCGCGTCTCCCGCACCGGCGTCTCGCGAGTCCGTAGCATCAGTAGCGCCGCCGCCTCACGATCAAACTTCACACGACGCGACCCGGACTATCGGCCCGGAGGATGCGCTCGCGTCGTTCGGGCTCGGTTCTAGCGATGTCGCAGGAACTCAGGTTCTCGAAATGCCGCTAGGCGGCACGGCGCCGCCCGTGTTGTCGGACGGGCTACCACTCGGTCGGAACTCCAACAGCTACGAGGAGGCGTCGATTGAAGTCTCACCGCTGAGCCGAAGCGACGTGTTCCCGTCGACCGACGCGCCGGAACATCTCTCAAATCAGGATTTCGCCGTTGCACCTCCGCCGAATTTCACTGGTTTCGAGGCAGGTATGCTCCTGTCCGATCGATATCGCTTCGAGAAGAAGGTCGGCGAAGGCGGAATGGCGGCGGTCTTTAAGGCCCACGACCTTGAGCTCGACGAATATGTAGCGATCAAGATTTTCACCCGTGAGGTCTCTGATGAAGGCGCCGTCGCACGATTCAAACAAGAGCTGAGCCTCTCGCGGCGCTTGAGCCATCCAAACATCATCCGCCTCTACGATATCGGATCGTGGCACGGGTTCCGCTACATCTCGATGGAACTCTTGCTCGGGCAGGACCTGAACAACTACCTCGTAGGCAGGCCAATTGACTTCAAGATCGCGCTCGATTGGCTGATCCAATCGGCGCAAGGACTGCAGGGAGCGCACGACCGAGGGGTCATTCACCGAGACGTCAAACCGCACAACATCTTTGTCTGCGATGATGGCGTCGTGAAGGTAATGGACTTCGGAATTGCCAAGCGACAGAGCACGCCCGGAGTTACCGTCGGAAATTTGATCGCGGGCACGCCTGACTACATGTCGCCCGAACAGATCCACGGCTTTTCGAGCGTCACCCACTCGACAGACATCTACGCGCTCGGGGTTGTGGCGTATCAACTATTCACCGGTACTCTACCGTTCATGCACGAGGAGCTTCTCCCGCTCCTGATGATGCACATCAATGATGCGCCGCCGCCGCCGCGAAGCCGAAACCGGGATATCCCGAACGAGCTCGAGCGAATCATCCTACGACTACTCGAGAAGAAGCCGGAGGAGCGATTCTCCACCTGCGCGGCGCTTGCCGACGCACTACAGAATTTCCGGTCGCGACTCTAAGTTCGGTCGATCGCTCAGCACCTTGCGCGTTGTTGGGTTCGCACGTCATCGAGTCCTGCAGTTCGAAAAACAAGCGCCGAGAGTTGGACTCGGCGATCCGGGTCCCTAGAGTGCGGCGGTCCCACCCCCGATCCCCGCGTGCTTCATGGATTCCGTCACCCAAGCCTTGCTCGGCGCCGCCATTGGCGAAGCCGGCTGGCGTCGCAATCTCGGCGGAAAGGCTGTCCTGGCAGGCGCTATCCTTGGAACGCTGCCCGACATGGATGTCGTCGCCGGGCTGAGCGGCGATTGGGCTAGCCTCGTCCACCACAGAGGAGTCTCGCATTCGCTCTTCTTCGCTCCTGTGCTCTGCCTCCCATTGGGCGCGGCGCTGCATGCGTGGGCCAAAAAGGGCTCTCGGGCGCAGTGGATACACCTAGCGTTCTGGGTGCTGATCACCCATCCGTTGCTCGATTCGTTCACAGCGTACGGGACCCAACTACTGGCGCCGTTCTCGAACCACCGTACCGCGTGGGACGGTATCGCGATCATCGACCCAGTCTACACGCTGCCCCTCGTTGCGGCCCTGGTCCTTGCCGGTGTCTCACGGGCTAAACCGCAGGTCGGAATGGTCGCCGCTTGGTGCGCCCTCGGCTTCTCCACCGCATACTTGGGGTTCGGACTCGGCCAGTCGAGGCAGGCCAATCGAGCGGCGACCGCAGCCCTGGAGGACTATGGGTTCGAAGCCGAGGAGGTCAGGACTGTCCCCACGCTAGGCAACGTGTTTGCCTGGCGAATGGTCGCGCGCGACGCAGATGGCCGCATCGCGCTCTCCGTGCTTTCGAGCCGGCACGCCAACGACGATCTACGGCTCCAGATTATCGAGAGGCCGGACAGTCCACTGATCGACATCGCGTTGGCGGACGAGCGTGGCGAGATCGCGCGGTGGTTCGCCATGGACATGCTCAGTTACCGTCTCGAGAGCGGTGACGATGGGCAGCAAATCCTATGGTGCGATGACCAGAG
Source organism: Bradymonadia bacterium (assembly GCA_047629415.1). Classification (GTDB taxonomy): domain Bacteria; phylum Myxococcota_A; class Bradymonadia; order REDH01; family REDH01; genus CBDUJZ01. The sequence goes on from JBLHWZ010000037.1 coordinate 26,499, forward strand.
GTATGGCCTGATTAGTGATGTAGACGAGGTGATGTGGGGTGCTCGCTTTGTCTTCGACTCGGCGAGCGAGATCATCGATGTGACCTGGGAAACCCGCCATCCCTCCGGCGATCAATTGGGCGCGGAATTCACCGCGCTGCGTTTGGCGATTGCGGGGGAGCCAGTTTCCCCATAGGGCGTGGAGCCAACTTCGATCCAAGATTCGACCATGTCCTTACTCATTGGCTGCGGCCCCCTCCCTCCGAAGCGAGGGAAGTACTTCGACCAGTTCAACTGCGCCGAACTCTCCGAGTCCATGTTCCAGCCGGTTCGGTACAAGACGCTGCGCTCTTGGAACAAGCAGCGACCCGAAGGCTTCGACTACGTGCTCGGTGCGTTTCGTTGGATCGGGCTTGAGCCTTTGGACGCTCGCGATGAGCCTCCGATTGAGGGCTTCGATAAGAAGGACTTTGGCCTCTTCTCAGACACCGAAGCCAACCGGGCGTTGTGGGCTGAGACCGCAGCGCAGGCTGAGGCGCTCGCCGCCAACGCCGTGATTATTCGTACGCCGCCCGGCTTCACGCCGTCGCAGAGCAACCGCGATAATCTCCGCCACTTCGTAAAGGAGATCATCGGAGAGGTTCCGTACGACTTCATTTGGGAAGCGCGCGGACTCTGGACGCACGAGCAACGCGTCGAAATGGCGACGGAGCTCGGCATGACGCTGGCGACGGATCCTTACGATACACCTCGCTTGCCCGCCATTCCCGACGGGAACGCGTACTACACGATCACCGCGCCGAATGGCCGGGTGCGATTCGGCCAGGAAGACTTCTTCGAACTCGCCGAGTTCCTCTCGGACCACGAAGGAGAAACCACGCGGGTGATCTTCCGTGGGGCTGAACGTGAGTACAACGGCGCACACCTGTTGAAGGCGCTCGAAGCGTTCTGATCGGAACTTCTCCGAGAGGCTAGTGTCCTACCTATTGCTGCGCGATTGGTCGTCACTTCAGAACTGACGCGGATCCTAGAAAGAGGCGAACTCCACGACGATGAGCGAAGAGATCGACGAGTCAAAGCTCATCAAGCGTTTGAAAAAGCGCGATGAGCGCGCCTTCGCGACCATGGTGCAGCTCTATCAGAACCGCGTATTTGGTCTCGTGTTCCGCATGCTCGGGGATCGAGCCGAAGCGGAAGATCTCGCACAGGAGGTCTTCGTCACGGTCTTCAAGTCGATCGACTCGTTCCGGGGTGACTCGAAGTTCTCAACGTGGCTCTATCGGATTGCGACGAATCACTGCAAGAACCGGATCAAGTACTTGCAGCGGCGCCATCACAAGCGCACGAAAGACATCGACGACACCAACGAGACCGAGTTCACGTCGCCGCTGACGCCACGCTCGACTCGGCCGGATGAGATGGCTGGCGCACGGCAGCTGGAGAAAATTATTCAGCAAAGTTTGGCCGAGCTGGATGAGGAACACCGAGTCGTGATTATCTTACGAGACATCGATCACCTTTCGTACACCGAGATCGCTGAGATCACCGGCGTCGCGGAAGGTACCGTGAAGTCGCGAATCTTCCGTGGCCGAGCATCCCTCCGAGCCCTCGTCGAGGAAAAATCAAACAGATGACGGACGTTTCCGAAGAGCTGGGCATACGATTCAGCGAATTCCTCGACGGCGAAATGACCGCCGAAGAAGCCAGCGATTTTGAAGCTGAGCTCGCCGGTGATGAAGCGCTCGCCAAGGCCTTTGAGCAGTTTTCCGAGACGTTGAACGTGCTTGGTGGACTCGGCGCGCCCCAGGTGGAGCTCGGCAAAGACGTGCAGACCAAGATCCGGCGCCGGTCGCAGGGCCGCTACTTCGGAACCAATTCGCTGCGCAAGCAGCGGGTACAGACCGAGATCTTCATCGCGATCGCGCTGATTCTGCTTGCCGGGATTGCGCTTATGGCGACCCCAGGTGGACTGAAGGCGCTACTTGGGCCTACCGATTTTGAATTGGTCGAGGAGCCGGAGGTTGAAGGAGAAGACGGTTCACCCTCCGAGCACGGAGGCGAGGATTCGCCGTCCGGCGAGGGCGAACTCGAAGGCTCGGACCCCATCGACGAGGAGAACGAGCAAGCTAGTGCTGGACCCAGCCTAGATCAGCCAACTTCCGATGGACCGCTCGAGGACGCGCCGACGTCTATCGCCGACCTTGCAGCCGGTGAGCCGCCTGGCGCACCCGCAGGAGCTACGTCAGGCAACACGGTCATGCCGATGGCGCACCACGAGTTCCACTACACGGTTTACTCGAGCATGCCAGCCGACGCTCTCGGCCGACGACTTCGCGATCAGTTTGGTGCAGACTCGGTTCGTGAAGACGAGGATCGGATTATCCTGGCC